>DGYA01000061.1:25557-57394 GCA_002396505.1 Cyanobacteria bacterium UBA5018
AATCGAATTAATTGGCTTGATCAATAAGAGCACTTTGAAGGATTGCCCGCCTTAGCTCCTGCAAGTCGTTGATCACCCAGTTGCCTCAATTCTTCTCAGTACATTAGAGCGGTAAGATTTGAAATTATTCAAGGTCTTCTTAGTTCAAACAATTTTCCTGAAGAAAAGAATTGATCAATGCAATGAACTGACAGCTGCTAAAAAGTATTCACTCTGATAAACACTGGCGCAGCAAGGGGGCAAGTCGGACAGAAGCAAAGTCCTAGGCAGCTGGCACTCGTCATCAGTCAACCTCGATGTGAGGTATTGCTAACATTGTTTGCAACTTCTCCCTTGGGCGAAGCTTTTGCCGCAAGGGCATTAACGACGGCTTTTAAAGTGTTGTAATGCTCACAAAGGCTTAGTGCTTGTAACAGAAGCCACATGAAAACCACGCCTAGGTCGCTCTGTTGTTCACACTTGGAACAGTGTTTCTAGTGGCAGCTGAAGGGACCTATGGGCAAGGCGCATTTTGGCCTGATCGGTTTGGGCGTAATGGGCGAAAACCTTGTGCTCAACGCAGAGCGCAATGGTTATTCAAGCGTTGTTTATAACCGCACCCCAGCCAAAACGGCCGCCTTCCTGGCGGGCCCTGGAGCGGGAAAGCAGATCATTGGGGCAAATACCCTCGAGGAATTCGTGGAGGCCCTGGAGCGGCCGCGTCGAATCCTGGTGATGGTGAAGGCGGGTCAGCCCATCGACGACATGATCAGCCAGCTATCGCCCTTACTGGAGGAGGGTGATCTGCTGATTGATGGCGGCAATTCCCTCTATACAGATACCGAGCGCCGGGTGGCGGATCTGGAAAGTCGTAGTTTTGGCTTCATTGGCATGGGCGTCAGTGGCGGTGCCAAGGGTGCCCTGGAGGGTCCAAGCATGATGCCCGGCGGCACTCGCGCCGCCTATGAGGCGATTGAACCTTTGTTGCGCAAGATGGCAGCCCAGGTGGATGACGGGCCCTGCGTCACCTACATCGGTCCTGGTGGAGCCGGCCACTTCGTTAAAACAGTGCACAATGGCATTGAATATGGCATTCAACAGATATTGTCCGAGGCCTATGACTTAATGAAGCGCGCAGGTGGATTAACTGGTGATGAGATGGCAGATGTACTAAAAAATTGGAATACCACGGAGGAACTCAGCTCCTTTTTGGTGGAGATCACTGAGATCTGCCTGCGCACCAAGGACCCGGAAACTGGTTCAGATTTGGTGGAGCTGATTGTCGATGCCGCCGGTCAGAAGGGCACTGGTCTCTGGACAGTGGTCAGTGCCCTCCAGATGGGGGTGGCGGTACCCACTATCTACGCCGCCCTCAATGCCAGGGTGTTGAGCTCCATGCGCCAGGAGCGCCTGGCAGCTGCCGCCGTTCTCAAGGCGCCAGAGAGCCATCCGATCGATTTGGGCACAGCCGTTGATGCCATGGCCCCCCTGTTCGATGCCTGCGTGTTGGCTGCCATCGCCAGCTACGCCCAGGGCATGGCTCTGCTGCAGGAAGCTTCAATTCTGCATAATTACAACCTGGACATGTCGGCCATTGGCCAGATTTGGAAAGGTGGCTGCATCATCCGTGCCCGCCTGCTGCAGCGCATTCAGGATGCATATACCAATAATTCACAGTTGGACAACTTGATGCTGGATCCCTGGTTTGCGGATCAAATAAACCGCCGCTTGCCTGGTCTGCGCCAAGTGGTGGCTGGTGGCGCCCTTACTGGCATACCGCTCCCCTGCCTCAGCAGTTCCTTAGATTATATTGATAGTTATCGCTCCGCACGCCTGCCCCAAAACCTGCTGCAAGCCATGCGCGACTGTTTTGGAGCTCATACCTACGAGCGCCTCGATCAACCCGGTAGCTTCCACACAGAATGGCTTGATTGAACACTTTCCCTATGGCACCTTATGCTGGGTAATTGAGTAATTATTATTCATTAATCTGCAAATCAGTAATTATTAATTCAGCAATGACATGACTGACGGCGGAAGATTTGGTAATGCGCCATTTGGCAATGGGAGATTCGGCAATGCAGGATTTAGTAATTAACAATTCATCAATGGCAGATTAAGTAATGGATTCTGAACATGTTTCTTACCGCTTGGAGCTGGCCGTCGATGGCGACCAGCTGGCTCGCCGTGCCGCTGAGCGAATCGCCGTGGCCATTGATCTGGCCCTTGAGCAAAGGGAGCGGGCCCAGATCTCCCTGGCGGGTGGTTCAACGCCAGCAGCGGCCTACCGGCAACTGGGGCAGCAACACCTGCCGTGGCAGAGGGTGGATGTGCTGCTTGGCGATGAGCGTTGGGTAAGTGCCACTGATCCCTCCAGCAATGCCCGCATGCTCAGCGAAACCCTGCTGGCCCAGGAGCCTGGGCGGCAGGCCTGTTTTCACCCGGTTCCCACCGATGCAGACAGCCCGGCAGCCTCTGCCGAGCTCTATGGGCAGCAACTGGGTCAGCTATGTAGCGGCGAACCACCGGTATTTGACCTGATCTTGTTGGGCCTCGGTGACGATGGCCATACAGCTTCCTTGTTTCCAGGCACAGAAGCGCCGACCGTCAGCGATCGTTGGGTAACAGTAGGCACAGGTAAGGGGCTAGAGCGGATCACGCTCACCGCTCCAGTGCTCTCCGCCGCTCGCCAGGTGGTGTTTCTGGTGAGCGGCGCTGGCAAGCGCCAGGCCCTGGCAAGACTGTTCGATCCCAGTGAGTCGCCAGAACGCACGCCAGCCAAATTGGTGCAACCGCACAGCACAGTGCTGGTGTTGGCCGACCTGGCTGCCGCCGAGGGACTTGCTGCCGCCGAGGGACTGGCTGCGCCAGGCTGAACTGAACTACGCAAAACACCGAGCGGCCGATCTCGCACCGCCAGCCATGCCCTTTGACTCGCCGCCGCCGCCGCCAGCTCCATCAGCTATTGCCAATCAAAATGCCGGCATGACATCGTCTGCTTCCTTGCTCCTCGTCTCTGGTGATGGCTTCTCGGGCTGGTCTGCCCTGAACGACACGATCATGGGGGGGCGCAGCTCTGGCAGCTGCAGCGCCGGTTCCGCTGGCCTGGTGATGGAATCTGAGGTGGTGGAGGAAGGAGGTGGTTTTGTGAGCTGCCGCTCGCCCGAGTACGCGCCTCCCCTCGATCTCTCCGCCTATGGCGCCCTGGAATTTGAGTTGGAGGGAGATGGGCGTCGCTACAAGCTCGCCATCGCCTGCGGCGACCGGGTAACCGGTGCCGCTGAACTAATTCCTGGCGGCCTGCGCTGGGTGGCTGAATTCTCCACCCAGGCCAGCGGCATCAGCCGCGTCCAGATCCCCTTCTCTCGCCTCACGGCCAGCGTGCGGGCCCGCCCCCTGGGCCTACCGCTGCGCTTTGATGCCCGGCGGATCAGCCGCCTGCAGCTGCTCCATTCCAAATTCAATGACAGCGGTGGTCTAAACCCCGGCTTCCGGGCCGGTCCGCTGCGGCTGGTGGTGCGAGCGATACGTGCAATTCCCTGATCCCGAGCCCGCTGGCCTGCCACCCCTTGAAGCCCATCTAACCAGTGAAGCTGGGCTAGATCAGTTTGATATCTTCGATGGTTTATTGCAGCAACTGGCGGCGGCGGCGGAGCTCTGTCTCAAGCCCCAGCGTTATGGGGCCCGCTATGTCGATCAGCCAGTCGCTGGAAGTTTCGACTGCTGCCTGCGGCTAGAAGCCCGCGATCAAGCGGGCGAACGCCATGGGGCAGCTGATTTAGAGCTGGAGATCTACCGCAGTGGTAGCAGCTTGAACCTGATGCTCAGCCGGCCCGATCAACCCCTAGCACCGCTGCTCTGGCATGGTCAACACCCGGTTTGGATGGATGCCAACAGCGGTGAGCGCTGTGAGCGTCCCCCCGACGGCGCCCCCTTGGAAGCCCTGGCCCGCCGGGTCAGGGCCCTGCTGTGAGCACCCCTGACCATTTGCTTGGTTTGTCTAGCTGGCTAAGTAAATAGCTGGCCGTGCCAGCGTTTTCAGCCTTCGAAGGCCAGGCGCGGTGCGCTGACTCCAGCACAGTCAGCTCCTTGGAGATAGGCGAGCATCGTATCCGCATCGGAAACCTCAAAGGGATCCACGGGGCAGTTGTCACCAAATTGCTCTTCGATGAAGATTTTTTCGATGCTTCCATCATTGACCAGCATCGAGTAACGCCATGAACGCATCCCAAAGCCAAGATTGCTCTTGTCCACTAACATGCCCATCTTGCGGGTAAATTCACCGTTGCCATCCGGCAGTAAAAATACATTTTTAGCTCCCACATGCTTGCCCCACTGAAACATCACAAATGCGTCGTTTACCGATACACAGATTATTTGATCTACGCCTAGGGCTTGAAACTCTTCGTGCAGCTCCTCATAGCGTGGCAAGTGGTTTGAGGAGCAGGTGGGGGTGAAGGCACCGGGCAGGGAAAACAGCACCACCTTCTTGCCAGTGAAGATCTGATCACTGGTGAGGTCCTGCCAGCGGAAGGGGTTTGGACCCGGCACGCTTTCATCGCGCACGCGGGTTTTGAAGGTCACAGCTGGAACGCGATTGGTGAGCATGGTTTGGGTCTCGGGAGCTGGGATCAAGGCTGCAGCTGGCCAGGTCAAATGGCCTGGCCAAGGCGACAGACCCAGATTAAGTCATAGTGACTCCGACTTGCAATAAGTTGCTTTGGTGGCTTCGTTGCCTGAACCCTGTTGATCGGCTGCTGCCGCCATTGGCCTGGCCTTGGCTGGCCTGGCGCGTTGGAATTGCTCAGATTTGGCTTGCCGGATTTGAATGGCCTGGCTTGCTGGAGCTGCATGCGCCCCTGGAGTTCGATTCCGATTCGAGACTGCGCTGAGCCTCTCAGCGAATTGCCCCCCCAGCTCTGGCGGCTCCAACCCCATCCCTACGTCCTGCTCGGCGCCCCCTATGGTTCAAAGGGAAGTCCCTTCCGGTTGCGGTCGGGGGTGATCGAACGGCTGCTGCGGGCCCAGAACCACCTGCAACGGCAGGCGGTGGACTGGCGATTGGCGATTTTTGATGGCTGGAGGCCGCTGGCCGTGCAGCGATTCATGGTGGAGCACACAATTGCTGAACTATGCGCCGCCCGCCAGCTGGATCGCCATCAGCCTGCAGCGGTCTCGGCTTGTGCAGCTACCTCAACGGATGCAGGGGCCTTATTAGAGCATTCTGCAGATCAAGACCACTCTGCAGATCTAGACCATTCTGCGGCCATAGAGCAGGTGATCGCCGATGTAGGCCGGTTTTGGGCTACTCCCAGTGAGGATCCAGCCACGCCACCCCCCCACAGCACTGGTGCTGCTGTGGATCTCAGCTTGGCTGACGCCGCTGGTCAGCCGCTGGCTATGGGATCACCCATCGACGCCATCGGTGCCGTATCAGAACCCAACCACTTCGCTGAAGTTGCAGCCGCCAGTAGCGATTCGGCTGAACGCCTGGAGGCTCTGGAATGGCATCGGCGACGGCAATTGCTGGCCGCAGCCATGCAGCAGGCAGGTTTTGAACAACACCCCAATGAGTGGTGGCACTTCAGCTGGGGCGATCAAATGTGGGCCTGGCGCAGTGGCAGCGCCCAGGCCCACTACGGCCGCACGGTTTGATAATGGGCGCTGGCAGCGGGGCTTTTTTCTTTGTTTAAACCCCTTTTCAGCCATCAACCTAACCGTCGTCGAACACTACAGTCGCCCAGTCTGCTGCCAGCGGCTCTAATGGAACTGCAGGAAAGGCCGCCAAAAGCTAATATGCCAGGCTTGGCATGCCTAGGCCTGCTAGGACTGCCCACAACTGCGCCCTAGAAACTGAGCAGTTTGAATTTAAACCCAATAAAAAAGCCGTTCCATGGGCGGAACGGCTTATTAGGTAAATCAAAGATGGGCTGTCAATTTGACAGCCCAAGATGGTCAGTCGGCTCAGTAGCGGTTGCCACGGTTGCCGCTATTGCCGCCATAGCCGCCGCCACCACCGCCATAGCCGCCGCCACCACCGCCATAGCCACCGCCGCCACCGCCGTAGCCGCCGCCACGGTTGCCGCCACCGCCACCGCCACCACGGGGTTCAGCTTTGTTGACGCGGATCATGCGACCCATCCACTCCACTTCTTGGAGGTCATTAATGGCCTTTTGCTCATCGGCTGCGGTAGCGAGCTCAACGAAGGCAAAACCCCTCTTGCGACCGGTTTCGCGATCCAGCGGCAAGCTGCATTGACGAACCTCGCCGTACTGGCTGAACAAATTCTGAACATCTTCCACTTCGCTGTCGAAGGAAAGATTGCCGACGTAAATAGTCATGAACTCAGAAAAAGCTAAATCGATTCTTTGACGGCTCTGGAGAAAGCTATGAAACTGACCAAAGAGAAATCTTGGAACCGCTTTTATCCTACAACCAGGCTCGACCCCTAGCTGCGCTTCTGGGCGGTTAACCGGCTCAGCCCCTGTACCCAGTGTTTGCAGCAAGCTGGACATCTCGGCCCCAGAGCTCTGGGCCACTGCTGTTGTAAAAAACAGCTGCTGAGGGCCAAGGGCTGCCCTGGCTGGGCAAGTTCGAGCAATAACCGCAACAGGAAGCGGCAGATGGCAACAATGTTGCAGCAACATTGTTTAAGCAACATTGCTTTTGGCGCTTGCGATCTCTGCTTCTGGTTTCTGGCTCCAGTCAGGCTTGAGCATCCACAGCTCCAGGCCACAGCTCCAGGCCGCAGCTTCAGGCCGTTCTGGGTGCTGCAGGTAACCGCTGCAGGCGCCGGCAATGCAGGAGGCTGGATTCAAGATCAGTGACGATGATGCCTCAGACCCAGAGCCAACGACCCTTGCCCTTGCTGGCCACCAGGCGTTCTGAAGCAGAGCCTCGCCAGTCCAAGGAGGAGGACGGCGGGGAGCGACGCGGCTTTGGTGGTGGCAAGCCTGGCAAGCGCAAAGGTGGCAAGAAGCGAAGCCCGTCCCTGAGCAAGAGCGACTGGGGGCCCCTTGGCAAGCACCCTGACCTGGAGGCAATCGTGGCTAGGCAGCGTCTGCACTTGCCCCTTTCCGGTCGGATCACCGCTGCAGATGTAACCAGGGCTTGGAAGAGCGCCGCCGCTGAACACCATCCAGACCGCGGCGGTTGTCACCACACGATGCAGCTGGTCAACGGCGCCCGAGACCTGTTGCTAGGCCGGGGCTGCCTGGACAGCTAGGGGGCCCCCACAAGCGCCCAAAAACACCCCCCTCAGGGCCTCAGCCGCCCCTGGTCCCTTGCTCGTTACTTGTTGAGTTTTCCCCAGCCAGGCAGGCATCGGTTTGATCCTGGCCCGCATTCAGGCAGCTGACTGTGGAAAAAGACCGACTTATCTGGGGAAAAAGTGCTGCATTAGGGGAAAAGTCCCCAGTCCCAGGGCTGTTCGGCATCTACCTGCCCTGCGTCCACCTTGCGGCCTCCGGTTGCCCCGCGTCCTCCTGGGGCGCTGCTGTCCACCTGGCACGCTTCACCGCCTTGGCCAAGTTGATTGGCAGCGGGCAGGGGGAATCACTCGGGTTGAGCTTTCAGCTGGCTGATCTGCACCAGCGCTGGAGCAAACAGAAATGTGGTGGCATCGAGTCGTTCCGCCTGGCCCTCGATTGCCTGCACGCCGCCAGCAACAAAATCGATCGTGCGTTGGGCCAGATCTGGTTCCATCTGCTGGGCCTGGAGCACCACTACTTTTTGTTCTCGCACCGCTACTACGGCCTTCTGGGCCTCTTGAAAACGCCTTGGGCTGACCAGCACCACCTCCAGCCCCGTGCCGTATAGCTTTCGCATCAGGTCCATGGCGCCATACCAGGGCTTGATGGCTGGCGCTGAGCTGGCTGCTGGGCCCAGGCTTCAGCTCGATCCGGGCTCACTTGGCACTCACCTGTACTTGTTTGCTGCTTGCTTGGCTTGATCTGGTTTGTTTTTGGCCTGTCCGGATGCGCTCAGCTGGGATTTTTGCAGCTTGTATCGGCGCAGCTAGCTCGCGTTCAGCGATGATTTTGTTCTTAACCCCGTCATTGGCTATGTTTTCAGCGAATTTTTTCCCCATTGGCTTCATACCTCTGCTCGATCTGTGCCTACTTTGATCAGTCTTAGGCCAGCCGGCCAGTAAATCTTTCTGCTCTGAGACGCAGCCATGCTGCTGATCCGCGCCAAAGTGGTTCAAGCATGCTTTGAACGGTGTCCGCAAGTTCCATCGAGGGCCAGGGAGAAGCCAGCCAGGATCCAGCGGTGATCCCCTTTACCGCCCCGATTCTCGATGATCTGGGGCGGCTTACCTACCTGGGTAGCGACGGCCGGCGCTATGTGGTGGCAGATCCGCCCCCGGCCCCAAGGGATCCAGGCTTACAAAATCCTCTGCCGGATGGAGCCCAGGATCAAGACGACCAAAATCCCCCAGGTTGATGGCCCTATTACAGGGCGTTGATGGCTGCAGGGGGGGCTGGCTGGTGGTGAGCGCCGCTTGGGGGCCTGGGGGTTGGGGTCGGTTTGACTGGCAGCTGCAGCCGCAGCTGGGCCCCTGGCTGGCCGCTGAGCCAGGGGCGATCACCGCCATCGACATGCCGATTGGCCTGGCGGCAGCTGCGCCTCGCCCCTGCGATCAGTTGGCGAGGCAGTGGCTAGGGGCCCGGCGCAGCAGTGTGTTCCCTGCCCCGGTGCGGGACGCCCTGCAGGCCGGCGACTACCCCACGGCCTGCGCTCTCTCCCAGGCTGCCTGCGGCAAAAAAATCAGCAAACAGAGCTATAATTTATTTCCCAAGATTCGCCAATTAGATCATATACTGAACCTGGATCCCGACCTGCGGCAGAGGGTGCATGAGGTGCACCCAGAGCTGGCATTTAGCTGCTGGAACGGCGGGGTTCCGATGGCTGAGGCCAAGAAGACCGCCGCCGGGGCCACTCAGCGGCGGGCCCTGGTGGAAACGGAGTTTCCTGGCCTTGCTTTGAACATCCGCGCCCATGGGCCCTCCAGCCTGCTGGCCAATGACGACATCCTCGACGCTCTGGCCTGCCTATGGAGCGCTAGGCGGCTGCATCAGGGCATCGCCTTGAAATTGGGTGGCGAACTGGATGCCACCGGCCTGGCCATGCGGATCAGCGCCTAGAATGCCTAATAGATAGCTCGCCTAATAGATAACCCGCCTAATAGATAACCCGCCTAATAGATAGCCTGCCTAATGGCTAGACTATCTAAAAGCTAAACCAACAAACAGCTAGACTATCTAACGGCTAATTATCATGAATTGACAGCCTGGATTGGCGATAAAATCGGGTAAAAACTGGTGATTAGAGTTGGTGGCAGAATCGGTAACAGAATTGGTTGGTGTAATCGGACTGCTTGATGGGGCAGGTTCGCTGAAATGGCGGTTTTAGGGTCTCCCCAAGTCGCGAAAGTTATGTTAACGAATATATCAACAATTTTATTTGGTGATTGGTTAAAGCTGTATTCATTCTAGTTTTGTCATGGCAGCGAGGATTAGCTCGGCTGGTACGTCATCGCGAATCACCACCTGGCTGATGCCGGTGGGCAGTACAAAGCGCAGCTTGCCTGCCTTCACTTTTTTGTCCCCCTGCAGGCAGGCCAGCACTGCGTTTGGTTCTAGCTTTGGCATCTTTAGTGGTAGGCCAGCAGCGGCGATCAGTGCCCGTTGGCGTTGCTGCTCCTGCGGTCCCCAGAGGCCCATGCAGCAGCTAATCTCACCCGCTGCCAACATGCCCAGGGCGACGGCCTCTCCGTGCAGCACGGTGCCATAACCACAGAGGGTTTCCACCACATGGCCCAGGGTGTGACCATAGTTGAGGATTGCCCGCAGTCCACCCTCGCGCTCATCTGCCGCCACCACCCGCGCCTTGGTGCTGGCGGAGCGCTCCAGCAGGGTTTGTAGTAATTGGGGGGTAATCGCCCCCAGGCTGGCCAGAGCTCCTGCGGGATCGCGGCTCGCAGCGGCCTCCAGATCGGCAAACAGGGCCGCGTCGCCAATCACGCCGTACTTGATCACCTCGGCCATGCCAGCTCGAAATTCCCGTTCCGGCAGGGTGGCCAGACAGGTGGGGTCGATTAACACCAAAATTGGTTGGTGAAAAGCCCCGATCAAATTTTTGCCGCCAGGGTGATTCACCCCTGTCTTGCCACCAATCGCCGCATCTACCATCGCCAGCAGGGTGGTGGGCACCTGCACCACGCCAATGCCCCGCAACCAGGTGGCGGCAGCGAAGCCGGCCATGTCCCCCACCACACCGCCGCCGAGAGCCACAATCACGGAACCCCTTTCCAGCTTGCGCTCAAAGGCGGCGTCATGGATCCGGGCCACGGTGGCCGGGGTTTTCTGGTCTTCTCCCGCCTCGATCACCAGGGTGCTCACCTGATAGCCGGCCGCCTGGAGACTCTCCAGGGCCCCGCTGCCGTAGTGCTCCTGCACCAAGGGGTTGGTGACGATCAGCACCTTGGTGCCCGCCGCCCAACCCTGCTCCGCCAGTCGGGCTCCCAACTGGGTGATAGCAGCGGCGCCGATCGCCACCGGATAGCCGTTCTGCTCCAAAGCCACAGGGATCGTGCGCAGGCTCGGCTGGGTGGTGACCATTGAGTCGTGCTGGGAACAGGGGTTGAGGTTAGGGCCAGAGTGGTGCTGGCCCCCACGGGCAAAACTGCCCTGCCTGATTAGGGGTTATTGCACTTTTACCCCCTTCCAGAAGGCCACCCGACCTTTGATTTGCTCGGCTGCCTGCTTTGGTTCAGGATAAAACCAGGCGGCATTGGCATTAACTGTGCCTTCCACGACTACATCATAGTAATGGGCTTCGCCTTTCCAGCCGCAAATACTGCGATGACTGGAGGGTTGAAAGCAGGCCGGATCGAGTGAATCGGCAGGAAAGTAGGCATTCCCATCCACCTTCACGATGTCCTCACTGCGGGCGATCACCGCTCCGTTCCAGCTGGCCTGCATGGTCTCAATGTCAAATGTCTAGCTAATCATGGCAATCAACCAGCGCCGACGGCTGGGCTCCAAATCGGCGGAGTGCCCCAGTCAAGGGCGCCAGGAAGGATACTGACCATGGATTGGGGAGGTTGCTATGCAACTGCGAATCGGCAATGGCTACGACATTCACCGTCTGGTGCCCGGCCGGCCGTTGATCCTGGGTGGCCAGCGGCTGCTGCATCCCGATGGCCTGGGCTTGGATGGCCATAGCGATGCCGATGTGCTGGTGCACGCGATCATGGATGCCCTGCTCGGGGCCCTCTCCCTGGGTGATATCGGTCTCTATTTTCCGCCCGATGACCCCAAATGGCTTGGCGCCGATAGTTTGCTGCTGCTGGAGCAGGTGGCCTCCCTGGTGCGGAGCCGGGGTTGGCAGGTGGTGAATGTGGATTCTGTAGTGGTGGCGGAGCGGCCCAAACTCAAGCCTCACATAGAAGCGATGCGCGCCGCCATTGCCGCTCGCATCGGCCTGGACCCTGATCAAGTGGGTGTCAAGGCGACCACCAATGAAAAGCTCGGTCCCACCGGTAGGGAAGAGGGGATTGCCTGCCACGCCGTGGCTCTTCTGCAACAGCTTTGACATCGATCTCAGCCGCCCTGCAGATCATGTCTTTTTCATCCAGAATTGGCCTTTTGATTCCAGCGATCCCTTGCCGCTGTCTCAAAACCATTCTCATGATCCCCTCCAGTTGCATAAAACTACCTGCTTGTTGCGCCGTTTTGGTTCGGGTTTGCTCTCGTTACTTTTGGGCACATTGTTAATGATCTCAGTTTTTCCTGACCAGGTTGAGGCGGCCCCGCCGCCGGTAGTGGTTGAACAGCTGCGCTTAAAGGTGCCTGGCGATGCGGTAACGGCTTGGTTAGAGGCCGAACGCGGCAGCTGGGGGCCCTGGTTGTCCCAGCAGCCAGGATTTATGCGGCGCCAGCTGTTCTGGGATCCCGAGGGGCAGGAGGGAACTTTGCTGATCTATTGGGCCAGCCGTCAGCAGTGGCAGGCAACCTCTAGCGAGGAACAACAGCAGGTGCAGCAGCGTTTTGAGCTGCTGGCCAGAGCTGGCACCGGCCAAGAGCAAGGTAATCCGTTTCCGCTGATATTCAGCGGTGAGCTGCTGCCCCAATGATCCAAAAAAGTGATGCAAAAAATCAAATAATTGGGCCCGAGAGCAGCTATGTGCTCGGCACCACAAACCTGGAACTGCAGCGGCTGGAACGTCAGCACGCCATCTGGCGCGACGATGCCCTGGCCAGTTGGCAGCGGGCCGGTTTTGCTGCCGGTCAGCGCCTATTGGATCTGGGTTGCGGGCCTGGTTTTGCCTCTTTCGATCTGGCCCGCCTAGTGGGAGCCACAGGCGAGCTACTGGCCCTAGATAATTCCCCCGTCTATCTTGAGTATCTCCAACAACAGGCCCAGCGGCTACAGCTGCATCAATTGCGCAGTCAGTTATTTGATCTGGCCACTTGCAACTCTGCCCTGGAGCTGATCTCAAAGCAGGGAGCTAACTGGGACGGGGCCTGGTGTCGCTGGCTGGCAATGTTTTTGCCCGATCCCAATAAGCTAGTCAAGTTGGTGGCCTCAATGTTGCGGCCGGGGGGGAAGCTAGTGCTGCATGAATATGTGCAATGGGATACCTACGCTCTCTATCCCCGCGGTGGGGCGGTGGCGCTTTTTGTGGAGCGCTGCATCCACCACTGGCAGAGCCACGGCGGCGATCCCCACGTGGCCAGGCGCCTGCCGGCCTTGCTGGAAGCCCAGGGTCTACGCCTGCTGGGTAGCCGCAGCTTGATGGCCTGCTGCACCAGCGATCAACCGAAAGCTATCTGGCTCCAGGACTTCCTGCGCAGCTACGCGCCGATGCTGGCCAGCGCAGGTCTATGGAGCTCCTCTGAGCAGCTGGAATTGGCTGCAGAGATCTCCCAGGCCCAGCTCCATCCCAGCCTTTGGGTAACACCTGCCCTCGTTGAAATGATCTGGGAGCAACCCTGATGTATTCCCCAGAACCCGGCACCACCGAGAGCCTGCTTGGCAGCGATTACCACCTCGACCTGGGCCGGCGCCAACGCCTCGGCATGGTGGAGGCCATCTGGGGTGAACACAAAACCGCCCAGCAGTTGGCGGCGATCATTGACAGCTTGCAGGCGGCCGGTGAACTGGCCCTCGCCACCCGGGTGTCGCCGCAAAAGGCCGTCGCTGTGCAGCAGTTATTGCCCGATTGCCCCCTGCAGTATCACGAGGATGCCCGCTGCCTGGCCAGTGAACCGCTGCCCCCCATTCAGCCCCGGGCCGGCAGGGTGGTGGTGCTAGGTGCTGGCACCAGTGATCTGCCGGTGGCGGCAGAAGCCCGCCTGGCCCTGGCCTGCCATGGCATCGAGGCCGATCTGATCCTGGATGTGGGCGTGGCCGGTCTGCATCGCCTGCTGGGCCGCCTCGACCAATTGCGCAGCGCCGATGTGCTGATCGCCTGTGCCGGCATGGAGGGCGCCCTGCCAACGGTGCTGGCGGGGCTGGTGTCCCAGCCGCTGATCGGTGTGCCGGTGTCGGTGGGTTACGGCGTCAGTGCCGGGGGCATCGCCGCCTTGCACGGCATGTTGGCCAGCTGCGCTCCAGGCCTCACCGTGGTCAACATCGACAACGGCTATGGCGCCGCCATGGCTGCCCTGCGCATCCTCGGTATGTCTTTGATTCGCAGGGGCGGGCTGGATGATTTGGCAACTGCCCAGTAGTGCTGCTTCCCAGGCTGGCTGGGGGCTGCCGCAGCAGCAACCGCTAGCTGGCCGGTGATCGTGCCTGGTGGACGCCCCTAGCCTCTATTGCCTGGAGCCAGGGTCACCGCTTGGGCTGTGCACCGCTGGGCTGGTCACCTGGTGCGGTTCTCTCAGCTGCTGCAGGCATCAGAATGGCGGCAGTTGTTCCGTAGGCATGACCGACCAGCAGCCTTCCCTGGCCACTCCTGCAGCTGCTGATGGCTCCCAGGCCCATGACTTTGAGCTGCAGAAGCAGCTACATCAGCAAATTCGTAACGACGCCGACTACGACGACTGGGACTATGGCACCGAGCCATTGCCCCACGAGGCCTGGACTAAGTCCCCGTCGCCGGCTTCCGAGGCCTGATCTGGCCCAATGGCATTAACCCTGCCAGGCATAGCGCCGACACGCTGAACCACAGGCCCACGCCATGGCCCTGATCATCGAGGGCCCTGCCGGCCAGCAGCGGTGCCCCGAAAGCACTGATGGCGAAGCATTGGGAGAACAGCGCCATCGCCAGGCCCTGATGTCGCTCTGGCGTCAGTTCGATCACCGCCTCGGTGGCAATCGGCAAGAAGGCTGCTTCCCCCAGGGCCAGGGGCAACTGGGCGGCGATCACCAGGGCGATCCCCTGCTGGCTGAGGGCCGAGACGGCCAGCAGGGCGGTGCCCAGGGAGAAGCAGAGCAAACTCAGCTTCAGCCCTACAGCTACAGGTTTCCTGGCCAGTGCTTGGCCGACTGGCCACTGGATCAACAGCAGCAGACCCAGTTGCAGGGCCATCAACAGGGCTCCCAGACTGGTGGGCAAGGGGCCGCGGGCCAGGCCTCCGCGCACTAGATCCAGGGGCAGGGCGCTCTGCATCAAGGCCGGCAAGCTGGTGCACACCAAGGTGATGGTGAGTATTGGCAGCAGTGGCGGCAGCCACTGACCCCAGCTATTTCCTGGCAATCCAGGGGTGCGAGTGGCGGGTTGGGGTAGGGGTTTGAGCAGTAGCAGTAGCGCCATGGTGATCAAACAAGCCACATCCACCACATAGATCCCCCGCAACTGGCCAGCGGCGGCGAACCCAGCCCCGATCAGGGCGCCGCCGGCTATCCCGGCGGCATCGGCACTACGCACGAGCGCATAACCCCTGGCCGACGGGATGGGGCGGGGGCCCACTGCGCAGGCCAGGGGTACCGCCAGTTCGATCGCGGGCCAGTAGAGCCCCATCGCTAGGCCGATTAGCAGTTGCCCCTGGGCGTAGCTGTGAAAATTTGTGGCTACCAACAGCCGGCTATCTCCCGCCAGGGCGGCCAGCACCGCCAGCAGCACCGGTAGGCCGCAGTTGCAGCCACGATCCAGCAATAAACCACTGAGGAAGCGCCCGAGCGTGCCCGCCAGGGCCGCCAGGGCCAGGCCCTGGGTAACGCTGGAGGCCGTAAACGCCTGCTGGTCAAACACCAGCGGGGTGAGATAAAGAACTCCGCCAGCACCTAGGGAGGCAATGGCGCGCAGGATGGTTAATTCGCGCAGGGGCGCGGGAAACTGGGAGAACCACAAGCGCCCTGCGGTCACCGCCTGTGCCTGTTTCACTGGCTGCGTCAAGAGCTGGGGGGGGCGACTGGATGGCGCTGGCCCGTTTGCTCGCCAGGCCTCTCATCAGTCTGCTGTTTGCCGGTCTGCTGCCCCTGCTGTCGCCGCCACCACCAGCCGCTGCCGCGCAGCAGCTGCGGCTGCAGCTGGATGGTTTGCAATTGCCGATCGATCTGCTCGAGTTGGAGGCCTGGAGCCGCAATCCCGCCGCTGCCCAGGGGGAGTTGGCGATCTGGCTCAACTTGTTGGAGCCCAGCAGTCGCCTGGGCCTAAGACGGCTGTTGAACGCACCAGTGATTCGTGATCGCAGCTTTGGCAGCCAATTGCTGGGCAGCTGGAGCGGAGATCAGATGCTCAAGCAGTTGGCTGAGCTGCTCGCCTGTGGCGCTGGTTGCAGCACCGATCGCCTGGTGCTGGTCACCCTGCAGCGGTTGCTGCAAAGCCAAGCCAGTGTTTCCACTATTGAGCTGCTGCGCGCCTTGCCGGTGGAGCGGCTCATCCTGGATCTCGATGATCTGTTGGCTTTAGCTTCCCAATGGCAGCAACAATTGCAAGCCCAACGCCAGGGTTTCCAACGCCTGCAGAGCCTGGCGCTACCGCTGCGCCAATACCGGCCCCCCCTGCTACCGGCCGATGCAGCCCTGCTGCCCAGGCGGTTGCAACTGCCGGTGGCCCATCGCCAAGCGCCGCTACCGCTCGAGCTGTGGCCCAGTTCCAATCCACTGGTGGGGCCCTGGCTACTGCTGATGCCAGGCCTTGGGGGCGATCCAGAACAGCTCAATTGGCTGGCGGCCGCTCTGGCGGAGCAGGGCTGGCCTGTTGTGCTGCTGGAACATCCAGGCAGCGACTCTGCCGCCATCCAGGACTCCTTCGCCGGCAAAAGGCCTTTTCCCGGAGCCGAAAGTTTGCGGGATCGGCTGGCCGATGTGGAGGCGGTGCTGGCGGCCCAGCGCCAAGGTGCTCTCGGCGAGCTGGGGCCCGGCCGGGCTGGCAGCCAGGGGGTTGTGCTGATGGGCCATTCCCTGGGTGGTTTGGTGGCGCTGCTGGCCGCTGGCATGCCGCCAGAACCGGGCCTGGCAAGCCGCTGTGCTCGCGCCCTGAATCACTTACCCGTTATTAACGTCTCCAGACTGTTGCAGTGCCAAATCCCCCAGCTGCCAGCGCCTGGCGCAACTGCTCCTGGCGCCGCCACTGCCACTACCACTACTACTGCCACTGCTGGCCAAGTAGCCGCTGTCCCGCTGGCGCGTCCACCGGTAATCGCGGTGGTTGTTTACAACAGTTTCGGCAGTTTGCTGTGGCCCGCCGCTGGCCTGGCCCCCCTCAAGGTGCCGGTGTTGATGGTGGGGGGCAGTCTTGATCTGATCACTCCGCCTATTATTGAACAGTTGCCTGTTTTCCTGCATAGCGGCCATCTCCGCAGCCGCTTGGTGCTAGTGCAGGGGGCCAGTCACTTTTCGCCGGTGCGCCTCGCCCGCGATCGCAAGGCCCTGTTTCGGCTAGGGGATCAATTGGTGGGGATTGATCCTTTAAAGGTGCAGAGTCTGCTGCTAAATGTCACTAGCGAATTCCTGGTCAGCCTGGCACAGCCTCTGCTTTTGTCACCCCAACTAAGGCAGCAGCAGGGCATCAACGCCTATGTACTCGATCGTCAGCAGGCCCAGCTCTGGTGGCGCCGCCTTGATAGGCGATGATCATAAGCAGATTCTGGAAAAACCGCCATTGCGGCGAACCTGGCCCCATCCGCATCGCTCTCCCGGCTCCTGTCCCGATCCCCATCTCTTGTTTAGTCGTAGCTGATTCTTGGATCTATTAGGGCCACCAGCAGGTCAACACTTACGGTTACCAACACAACCAAGCTAGAGATGACCACCACAATCCCCTGGACCAGGGGGTAATCTCGCTGGCCGATTGCCTCCTGCAGCCGAGAGGCGATCCCTGGCCAGGAGTAGGTAATCTCAATCAGCAGTGCGCCGCCAATCAGCGAGGCCACGGTAATGCCGGTGATCGTGAGCACAGGCAGTAGGGCATTGGGCAGGGCATGGCGCAAGACCACCCGTGTTTCGCTAAGGCCACGGCTGCGGGCCGCTTCTACATAATCTGAGTCCAGGGTCCGATGGAGGTTTAGCCGCAGGGCATTGGCAAAAATGCCACTCAGTAGCAGCGCCAGGGTGCCAGCTGGCAGGATTAGGTGTCTCAATGTTCCGCCAAGTTGCTGCCATTGGCCGCTGCGCAGGCCCTCCAGCAGGCTGTCTAATAGATAGAAACCACTGCCTTGGGGCGGCAACAGGGTGGCCGGAAAGCGCCCACCAACCGGTAGCCAGCCCAGCCAGACGGCAAATAGCAATTGCATGGCCATTGCCGCCCAAAAAGGTGGCAGGGCGTAGGTGCCGATGCCATACAGCCTGCCGGCCAAATCGAGGCGCCCCTCGGGCCTGGCGATGCCGCTGAAACCCACCGCCAATCCCAGCAGGGCCGCCAGGATTAGGGCCACAGATCCCAGCTCAAGGCTGGCGGGCAGGCTGTCACGAATCACACCCATCACCGGCTCTTGGTTGGTGAGGGAACTGCCCAGATCACCGCTCAATAATTGCCAGAGGTAGTGGCCGTATTGCTCGAACAAGGGCCGATTCAGGCCCAGCTGCGCCCGCAGGGCCTCCCGGGCCGCTGCCGGTGCTCGGGTGCCCAGCAGGGCATCGATCGGATCACCCGGTGCCAGGCGCAGGAGCAGAAAAACCAAGCTGGCGATCAGCCACAGCATCAGGGGCGCCAGGGCCACTCGCGTCGCCAAATAGCGCAGCAGGGCGCGGTGACGGCTCATCGCTGGCTACCGGTGGCAAGGGGAAGGTGTAGTTCCTGCAGCAGCAACCGGCCAGAACCGTCGTATTGGGGACGGCTGAGCGGCGGCCGGGCCCAGGCCCTGGGGGCCACCAGCCACAGGGGAATGTAGGGCGTGGCGGCGGCCACCTGGTTCTGTAATTGAGCTAACTGGCCCTGGCGCACCGGCCCCTGCAGCGCCGCACTCAGTCGCAGCTTTGCCTCCAGGCCCGGGGCCGACCAGAAACTGCCACTGGCGGCACTGGCCCCCTTCAAGCAGCGTTGGTCTTGGGCTTGGTCACAGCTCAGCAGCGGTGTGAGGTAATTGTCGGCATCGGGGAAATCGCCCATCCAATCCAGCAGGATCAGCGCAAATGCCCCATCCCCCAACTGCCTGTAGGCGGTGGTGGCCTCTATGCCATTGAGCTCCAATTGCAGGCAATCGCCCAGGTCTTGGCGCAACTGGGCCTGCCAGGTGAGGGCAAACAGGCGGTCTGTGGGGATGTTGGAGCGGAAGGTGAGCGGCAGGCTGAGCAGCTTGCCGCCACAGAAGCCCGCCTGGCGGTAGAGCTGCCTGGCTCGTTTTGGGTCGTAGCTGGGCCAGGCCTTGGCAGCCGCCCCCGCCAGGCTGGGGGGCACCAGCGTGAGCAGCGGATCCCGCAGCCCCAGGCTCACCCTGCGGCTGATCAGCTCTCGATCCAGGCTCAGGGCCAGGGCCTGGCGTAGGCGCAAATCCACCAGGGGCGGCTGGTCCGAGAGCAGGGTTAGATAGCCGATCTCCAGGGCTGGTCCCACCCCCTCCAGCAAACCGCCGCTGCTGGCCTGGCGGTGCAGGGCGGCCTGCTGGTCGATCTCGAGGCTGGTGGACAGCAGCACATCCACCTCGCCGCTTTGCATAGCACCAAACAGGGCGGTGGAATTGCTCAGCGCCACCAGATCCAAACCGTTGTTGGCCGGTTTGCGGCCCCAGTAGCCCAAAAAGGGCTCCAGCCGTTGCTGCTGGGGAGTGAAGCTGGCCAGGCGATAGGGCCCGGTGCCGACAAAGCCGCTATTCAGCAGCTTGTGGGCGTAGGCGCGATAGGCCCTCGGCGACACCGGCGTGAGGTTGATGGCGCTGAGCAGCTGGGGCAGGGCGCTATAGGGCTGTTTGAGGCGCAGTTCGATCTCATGGCTGCCGGTGGCGCGCACGTCAACGACCCGATCCCCCAGCAGGTAACTGAGTTTGCCGATGGCCAGGAACCGCTTCAGGCTGAACACCATGGCGGCCGCATCGAAGGGCGTGCCGTCGTGGAAGCGCACGCCCCGGCGCAGTTGCAGCCTGGCCCGCAGCCGATCGCTGGATAGCTGGGGCAGCCCGCTGGCTAAGCGCGGCTCTAGCTGCCCTTTGGGGTTGATCGCATAGAGAGGGTCGCCGATGGCGCTGAGCAGTTGCATTGCCCCCACCGTGTAGGCCCCGGCGGGATCGACGCTGTCAATGCGGCTCTTGCTAGCGACCACCAGGTGGCCGGCGGCCCGGGGCGGTGGGCCCAGGAGGCCGCAGCCGCCGAGCAGGGGTGTCAGGCATAGGGCCGTCAGGCTCATTACCCTGGCGGCAGCCCGGTATGGCAGCACTGAAGGGGCTTCCAATAAGGAACCCTATTCAAAGACTCAGTCCAGGCGGACAGGGCGGTGATTCACCTTGGTGACCACCTGTTGCAGGGACATTTCAAATACTTGGGAACCCTCGCGAGTCAAGGGCCAGGGGCGCAGCCAGCAGCGGTCGTGGGAGGCATCGACGCCAATGACTTGGTAGACCTGCTCGTCGTCGGCGATGCGGATGCAATCGCCCTGGCAGAGCAAAGCTGTGGATGTGGTGGGGATGGCTGTGGTCATAAATGGGGTTAGTTGGGGGTCATGCTGCGGGGGTTTGCAGGGCTCAATTGTTCATGACGATACAAAAGGCGGCACCGGTGAGCGGAAAGAGACCTGAGCGGCGATTGCAAGAGAGATCCATTGCGACAGCCACCGATTTCAGCAGTCCCTTTGCAGCAGGCCCTGGGACGGTTGGAGACGGCTGGAAGGCGTTGATGTCTCCGGGGGCGGATTTGGGGGTGGGTAGGGACCTCTTAAGAATTTCTTCCAATCTGCCCCAACCCCTCCTTTTTAGCCAGAGGCAGCTAGGTAAGTGGTTGATTTTCGTGATCGTTTGCTGACTCACTGGCCAGCCAGCTCGGCCGCCAGGCTCCTGGTCGCCGGGCTCCAAACCGCAATAGCGGTAGGGCCTGGGCGGCGCTGGGGGGCCAGCTGCCCCCTCGGGAGGGAATCCGGCTTAAAGGGTGCGCAGGCAGGCGGCGACTGCGGCCACCTCCTCCAGGGCTGCTATTTCCGTCAACGCTGCCCGGAAGCGAGCTTCCGACACTTCATGGGTGATCACCACGATTTCGGCGTCGGCTGGGGCCAGCCCCTGCAGGCCAGCGCCCAGGGCACCGCCGGTCTGCTCGAATTGCATGATCGATTGGATCGATACCCCCGCTTCCCCGAAGCAGGTGCCGATCTTGCCAATCACGCCCGGTTGGTCGCTGGTCTGCAGCCGTACATAGTTGCGGTGACTGGTGAAGCTGCTATCCACCAGGCGGCAGGGCCGCCAGCTGTTCGCCGCCAGCAGCGGATCCAGGGGCGCCTGGAGCTGGTTTCCGCTCACGTGTTGGATGCCAGCGATGTTGAGGATGTCGGCCACCACGGCGGAGGCGGTGGGTCCGGCACCGGCGCCAGGTCCGTAGAACATCACCTGGCCCACTGGATCGCCCTCCACCAGGATGGCGTTGTTGACGCCGTGCACCCCAGCCAGCGGGTGCTGCTTGGGCAGCAGGGTGGGATGAACTCTCACGTCCAGCAGTTGGCAGTCGCCGCCCTCCTGGTTTGCGGAGCCCAGGTGCTGGGCAACGGCCAGCAGCTTCACCACATAGCCCAGTTGGGCCGCATAGGCCACATCGCGAGCGTCCAGGCGATCGATCCCCTCGGTGGGGATGGCGGCCCGCTCGATCGGCCCGCCGTAGGCCAGGCCACTGAGGATGGCAATTTTGTCAGCTGCGTCGCCTCCCTGCACGTCGGCGGCCGGGTCGGCCTCCGCGTAGCCGAGGCGTTGGGCGTCGGCGAGCACCTCGGCGTAGGCGGCTCCCTCCGCCGCCATGCGGCTGAGGATGTAATTGGTGGTGCCGTTGATGATGCCGCTCACCCGCTGGATGCGGTTGGCCCCCAGGGACTGCTTCAGCGGTTCGATGATCGGGATGCCGCCGCCCACCGCCGCTTCGATCAATACGTAGACGCCCTTGGCGGCGGCGGCGGCGGCGATCTCCTGGCCGTAGCGGGCGATCACGGCCTTGTTGGCGGTGACCACGGGCTTGCCGGCGGCAATGGCCCTGAGGATCAAGCTGCGGGCGGGCTCCAGGCCCCCCATCACCTCCACCACGATGTCCACCGCCGGGTCGTCCACCACGGCGTTGGCATCGGTGCAGAGCAGTTCTGCCGGCAGCTCCAGGGCTCGCGGCCGCTGGGGATCGCGCACAGCGACCCGTCGCAACTCCAGTTCGCCCACCAGGGGATGGCGGCCGCCGGGGCTGGCCAGAATGCCGGCAACGCCTGCCCCCACCGTGCCGAGGCCGAGCAAGCCGATGCCGATGGTCATGCGCTGGGAGTGGCTGGGGCTTTGATCCTATAAATCATGCCGCCAGGGCCAGGGCCTGGGCCTGCATCAACTTGAGGATGTTCAGGAAGCCATTGGCCCGCGAGGGGGTGAGGCTGGCCTGTAGGCCCGTGGCGGCGATGAAGCTGGGATCGATGGCGATCACCCGCTCCGGGCTCAGCCCTTCCAGCCCCTCGATCAGCAGGGCTAGCAGTCCCTTGGTGATCGCCGCATCCGCATCGCCCCGCCAGTGGAGTTTGCCCTGCTGCAGCTGGCCCACCACGTAGACATTCGAGACGCAGCCCTTCACCTTGAAGGGCTCCTGATAGAACTCTGCGGGCAGGGGCTCCAGTTTCTTGGCCAACCAGAGCACGTACTCATAGCGACGTTTGGGATCGGTGCTGCTGGCCAGGCGCGCCACGATTTGGTCCAGGCTGGCACTGCCACTGCCACCTGCACTGCCACTACCACCTGCACTACCAGTGCCACCTGCACTGCCAATAGCACCGCCATTGGTCATTTTTGACTGCTCATTGCTCATTGCTCACTGCTCATCGCTCACTGGTCATGGCTCACTGGTCACACCTGACCGGTCATTGCTGACTGGTCATCGCTCAATATTCAATTTTGACTGCTGATCGCCCACTCTTGATCGGCCACTGGCTCATCGCCGCCAGCGTCGGCTCCAGCGCCAGCCGCCGCAGCCCGCCATCAGCGTCAAGCCCGCCAGGGCCAGGGGCTGGGCCCCAGCCAGCAGGCCTTGGAGCGAGAAACCGCCCGGAAACCAGCCCTGCTGGGTGCGACTCACCTGGGCGGCGCCCCGGGCCGGCAGTTCCAGGTAGTCGCGGTGGCCAGGGCCTCGGTCCACCTGCAATTCCCAATCACTGCCCGCCGCACCGGGCAACTGGAAGCGGAGTTGGCCCCTGGCATCGGTGTAACCAATCTCGATCCCCGTACCGCCGCTGGGGGGTACCAGGCGCACAGCGGCGTTGCTGGCCGGTTCACCGTTGCCGAAGCGGCTTTCCAGCCGCAGGGTATTGGTGAGGCCACTCAGCCGCTCCAGGCTGCTTTCGATGGCGTGGGCCCTGGCCGCTGACTGACCGCTGGCCAGGGCCAGGGCCGCGCCCAGGGCGGTGGTGCGCAGGGCGAGGCCAAAAGCTCTGTTCACGGCAAATAACTGTGCATAGGAGTAAGCGCTCACATGTGAACGAGGGTTCACTAGTGAAAGAGGGTTCACGGGGAACAGGCGGTTCAGCCGGCTTTCCAGCGGCTGTCGGAACCCTTGCCGGCCTGCACCATGCGCAGCATCGAGTTCACCATCATCGACAGGGCGTCATTGCCGCCGCCGCGGGCCTGCAGCTCGGCGGCGATCACCCGAGCGGCAGCTGATTGATAGAGGTCACTGGAGCGACTCTGAACCGTGGAGGAGGGAGGGGCGGCAACTCTGTTGGTCGGAAGTGAAGCGAAGAGATCCAAGGCCGACGCCTGTACTCGGGGCTGATGTCGATCCTTGCAGATAAATCCGCCCACTGCGGCCAGGCTTGATGTGATTGGCAAAGTTTTGGACAATTCTTCTGGGTGCTGTGCAGCTGCCTTGCCGCTGCCTAGTGGTCGCTTGTGCTGCGCCAGGGAGCCAGGCCCCGGGCCCGCAGGCAGCTAGTCCCTGGTGGGGCAGCAGCAACCAGCTTTGGTTGGGCAGCTAAAGCCAATGCAGGCCGTTTTCGTCGATCCAGCCATCTAGGGGCACATCCCAGTGGTCTTGGGGCAGGGCCGCCGCTAGACAGGCGGCGGGCAGTACCCCCAAGGCCGGTACCGCCCGCCAACCGGGCTGGGCCCGCAGCCGATCAAACCAGCCACCGCCGTAGCCCAGGCGCAGGCCCCGGCTATCCAGGGCCAGACAGGGCAACAGCAGGGCGGCCATGGCGCTGGCCGGCAGTGGCGGGCAGACCAACGGGGCGGCGATGCCGCAGTGATCGGCCGCCAGCGGATCGCCGGGCCGCCAGGGCCGATAGCGCAGGCCCAACTGGGGATCTTCTGCTGTGCTGGCGATGGCGGGCAGGGCCAGGCTCCATGGAGTTGTGGGCAAGTTTTGCTGGAGACAGCCGCGCAGGTCTGCTTCTCCGGCCAGGGGCCAATAGAGGCCCAGGCTGTTTCCCCGCCCGCCGCAGGGGGAATTGGGCCCAGGAGCCGCCAGCCTCAGCCAGTCCGTTTTCAGCCAATCCGTTTTCAGCCAATGCGTGAGTTCCCGGGCCGCCACCGCCTGGATGGCCGCTTCTCTGGCGGGCAGGGCTGCTGCCCGCAGGCGCCGAAACCGGCTGCGCAGCTCTGGCTTGGTGAGCTCCCCCATCGCCCCTGGCCCCATGGCTGGTGATATCAGCGTTGAAACCAGCCGGTGAGCGCTGTCGCCAGGGCGTCGGCGGCGTCATCAGGGCGCGGTGGTCGCTCCAACTCCAGCTCCCGCATCACCGCCTCCAGCACCTCCTCCTTGCTGGCATGGCCGGAGCCGGTTAGCGCCAATTTGATCTGCATCGGTGGGAATTCCGTCGTTGGTACCCGCAGGCGAGCCAGGGTCATCATCACCACGCCCCGGGCCTGGACCACGGAGATGGTGGTGCTCGATCGATAGAAGAAAAATTTTTCCACCACGGCCATCTGGGGCCGCCAGGTGCGCACCAGCTGGCGCAGGTCGCGGGCGATCTCCACCATCCGCTCCCCCTCGCTGCGACCCGGGTCGGTGCGCATGATGCCGCAGTCGAGAAATTGCACCCGGCCGCTGGCACCGCTGCCCCAGCCGATCGGTTCAGCCACCTCGATCAGCCCGTAGCCCACCCGGGCCAGTCCGGGATCAATGCCGAGGATGCGCACCCTTTGTTTTTGCTGTTGCCGCGCTCAGGCTGCCAGGGCCAGCTCAAAGGCGCGGCGATCGGAGGGTTCGCCCCGCTCAAACACCTTGCAGAAGGTCTTCACCACCCGATCGCCGGAATCGATCGTCTCCAGTGGATCCTTGCGCAGTCGGTGGCGCAGGCAGCAGGCCACCACCCGAGCCACATCGTCTTCGCTCACCTCGGTGCGGCCCTCAAAGGCGGCCAGGGCACGGGCGGCGCGGTTGGTGACGATGTCGCCCCTGAGGCCATCCACATCCAGCTCGCCGCAAATGCCGGAGATGCGCAGCCTCAGGTCGTTGTCGATCTGCACCTGGCCGAGGCGGTTTTGGGCTTCCACCACCCTCGCCTGCAGGGCATCTTGTTGGCTCTGAATGGCGGTATTGAAGCCATCGGGGTCGTTGTCGAAGGCGGTGCGCTGATCCACCACCTGCACCCGCAGTTCCGGATCGCGCACCGTGCGCACCTCAACGCTCATGCCAAAGCGATCGAGCAGCTGGGGCCGTAGCTCCCCCTCCTCCGGGTTGCCCGAACCGATCAGCACGAAGCGGGCCGGGTGACGCACCGACACCCCCTCCCGTTCCACCGTGTTCCAGCCGGAAGCGGCTGAATCCAGCAGCACGTCCACCAGGTGGTCGTCGAGCAGGTTCACCTCGTCTACGTAGAGCAGGCCGCGGTTGGCCTTGGCCAGCAGGCCCGGTTCAAAGGCCCGCACCCCCTCACTGAGGGCTTTTTCGATGTCGATGGTGCCGCAGAGGCGATCTTCCGTGGCCCCCAGGGGCAGGTCCACCATCGGCACCTGGCGCGGCTCCACAGGCAGGGTTTCGCCTTGATCGGCCCGCTGACGCACCTCGGTGCTCTGCAGATCCGGATCGCTGGGGGAGCTGTTGTAGGGATCGCCAGCCACCACCTCGATTTCGGGAAGCAGGTCGGCTAGAGCCCGAATCGTGGTGGATTTGCCAGTGCCCCGATCGCCCATGATCATCACGCCGCCGATGCGGGGATCGATCACATTGAGCAGCAGCGCCAGCTTCATCTCCTCCTGCCCCACGATCGCGGTGAAGGGATAGACCCTGCGCTTGCGGGCTTGCGTCACGGAGCGGTGGTTGGACTTTGCTCGGATTGTTTCACAGGCAGCAGGCTGAGCACCTGGGGTGGGGTGGCATCGGCCGGATAGATCAGCCTCACCCGCAGCTCGCGGCTGTGGCCGGGGGGCAGGCTGATCAACCCCAGCCTTGGGCCCTGTTGGCCGGCCCTGAGCACCAGGTGGAAAGCTTGCCTGCCGCTGGCCTTGCTGCCCTCGCCATCGAGACCGCTCACCTCCACCGTGCCCCGGAACATCACCGCCTTGGCCGGCTGGTTGTAGAAGCGCAAGCCGCCCTGGTTCAGGTCGCCCTTGATGGGCGATTCCAAAGCCAGCTGCAGCTGCTCAGGGCGCTGGCTGCTGTTGCGCAGGGGCAGGGTGATCTCGTATTCCACCCCGTAATTGCCATGGGCCGCCCAGGCGGTGCCCGGGTAGAAACGGCGCAGTTCGGCGCTCTGGCTCTGGCCGGTGCCCAACCTGCCCCGCTCCAGGGAGGCGATCGGCCAGGAGATCGGAGCGCGGCTGGTGCTCAGCCAGCGCTGGCCTGGATCGGTGATTCGCCCCCGCCAGCGACTGCCCAGCTGCACGCCGCTGACCCGCGAGTATATGATCGAACCGCTGGCGCCCCTGGCCGTGGGCAGATGTTCCTTGGGGCTGAGGGGTCCCTGGAGCAGCGTCGCCCAGTACTCGGCCGTCGGCGGTTGATCGCCCTCGCCAAAGCCGGCCAGCAGGGCCAGGTCCACCGGAGCGTCGCTCTGGAGCCGCAGCTGCAGGTTGCGGCCATTGAGCAGCGGATCCAGGCCCCGCACCGGCAGCGGCAGCACCATAAGAGTGGTTGGTACCGCTGGTGTCAGAGTCCAGCTGTCAGGGAACAGGCCCCTGGGCCCACGGCTCAGCAGTTCGGTGGCAACGCGGCTGCCAGGCCCGGAATAAGCAGGTTCGATGCCCTGGGCCAGTAGCGCCGGCAGCGGCAGAAACGGGGCGCTGGGCTGGCTGGGATCCAGCGATTGGGACAGGGCGGTCGCCCCATCCACCAGCCGCAGGGTGCTACTGCCTTTGCCGCGGGGTTGGGCCAATACCGCCAGCCACATGGTGGAGCTGGAGCTGGCGGGGGTGCCGGCGTAGACGTGGTGGCTGAATAGGTCGAAGCGACCATTCAGGGGTAGATCCAGGTGGGCGGCGGGTACGCCTAGGCCACTGCCGTCAAAGGTGGAAAGCAGGATCCCGGGCCCGCTAATCAGCTCGGGATTGTTGTCGTTCACCATCAGCACCCCGTCGAGCCCACCAGGTAGGGGCGCCACCTGCTGGGACCGCAGTTGCGTGCTGGCAGTTGCTTTGATTGCGGGCGTCTGACCTCGGGCCGCAGGCAGAGTGGCCAGGGCCCATGGCAAGGCGGCCAGGGCCGCCAGTGCAGCAGGGCGAAGCTGGTAGCGGTGGCTCATCATCATCATCGGCGGCAGCTAGATATGGGTTTAAAGGCAGTCATCGGCTGAGAGGCAGTCATAAGCTCAAATACATAAATAAGCTCAAATACATAAATAAGCTCAAATACATAAATAAGCTCAAAGACATAAATAAGCTCAAAGACATTCAGCAGCTCAAGGAAATTCAGAGGCTTAAAGACAGTTGGGCACCCCGAAAAGCTTTCTCTGATCTGCCGCAGTTGGTCAGTCAGATCTGTGGCAGCAAGGGATCTCGATCTGAGGCACGAGGCGGAACGGGCATTTTCGATGTGCCCAGTGGTTGCAGGACAGGGAGATCGGCAGCGGTTGTGGCTGCTGGCTGGCTGGCCGGCTGTTTAGGTGGCTGGTTTGTTGGCTGGTTGGATAAGTTTTGGTGCCATCGCTGCCGCCATGGCTCTGATTAGGTTTGCTGAGCGGGGATCGTTGAAGGGGCCTTTCACCATGAAGGCCGCCACGGCTCGATGGCCATTGGGCAACTCAATCAAGGCGGCATCGGCATAGGCGATACCGATATCGCCAGTCTTGTTATAAACGCGGACCCCGCGCTCCTGCAGGTCGCTGTCCGGATCAGCGCTGTTCTGTTTGCCCAGCCCTTGCAACAGGCCCAGGGGGATCAAGGTATTGGTGTGGGATTGGGACATGATCTCGCGAAACAGATCCCTGCTTCTGGGGCTGAGGGCCTGGCCGATGTCCACCAGGGCGATGCTGCGGGCCAGGTCGCGGGAGCTGCTGGTATTGGTGCCTTTTAAATCCGGTAGCCAGGTATTCACCGCGGTGGCGTTCAACCCCATGGTTTGAAAGCGGGCATTAAGCAACTCCTTGCCGCCGAGTCGCTTGATCAACAGATTGGTGGCGCTGTTATCGCTCACCCGGATCATCTCGGTGGCGGTTTCGTAGACGGGAAAGCTGGTACCAAGGGGTTTGCTGGCCATCCAGCCGGCACCGCCGGCCTGCACCTCCGCGGTAAGTGGCAGCGATTCGTTCCAGCGCAATTTGCTGGCATCGAGATCCTGCAAAGCGGCCAGCAGGATCGGGTTCTTGATTGAACTGGCGGCTGGCATGGCCAGGTCGGCTTGCAGGGCGGCGTAGCGACCGTCATCGAGCACCAGCAGGAAGGCGGAGGCCTGGAACTCGCTTTGGCCGGCGGCCAGTTGGGCCCAGCGCTTGCTTAGGTCTGTGAGTTCGCGCCGCGGCTCGAAGCTGCCCTGGGGGGTATGGGCCTGGCTATCCAGGGGTCCCGGCCCAGGGGGCTTGCTGGCGGGCGTACCCGGAGCGGCGCCGCTGGCCAATTGGGGCGCCAGCAATTTCAAGCTGGTGCCGGCGAGCACCCCGAGGCCAATGCCCAGCACGATCAAGCGCAGCAGCAGGGAGAGGGGCTGCATCCAGCCAGGCCGTTTAGGGCGGGACGGGCGACTGGCCGTCACGATTGATCTGCATGGAGCGCCATGAAGCTAGGGGGTGCGGCGCCGGCTGGCCCAGCGCAACTGGCTGACCATGCCGCGCAACAGGGCAACTTCTGTTTCGCCAACTTGGCTGCGCTGAAGCAGGCCCCTCAGCTTGGCCATACGGGCACGGGCCGTGTGGGGATAGAGAAAGCCCACCTCCAGCAACAGGTCTTCCGCGGCGGTGAGCAGGGCCTCCAATCGATCGCGGCGGACCGGTTCCACTGGCATGGCAGCTGTGGGCAACCGGATTGGCGAGTCAGCCGAGGCTATTGCCATCACCCGCAGTCTTTGCAGCACAACGGCGGCCGCCTGGGCCAGGTTCAAGGAGCTGTAGGCGGCACCGGTGTCGATGCTGAGCAGCTGGCCGGCCAGCAGTAATTCGTCGTAGCTGAGGCCCCGATCCTCCCGACCAAAAACCACCGCGCCACCGGTTGCCCCGCAAGGGCCGCTGGCCCCGTTGCTGCTAGCCCAGATAGGGCTGATGGACCCGTTAGTGCCGCTAGCCCCGCCGCTGCTGGCGTTAGCCCCCTGCCACAGCCAGCCCAAGGCCGTATCGGGATCCAAGGGCGCCAGCGGTTCCCCCTCTCCCCGGCCGCTGGTGGCCACGATGTGACGGCAATCAGCCAGGGCCTCGGCCAGGTTGGCGAACAGCTGGGCCCCCTCCAGCACCGCCCGGCCGTGCACCGCCATTTGCAGGGCCTCTTCGCCGAGATGGTCGCAGCGCGGCGCCACCAGCCTCAACTGCAGCTGCAGCGGTCCGCCGCTGAAATTGGCGCAGGCCCGGGCCACACCGCCCACGTTGCGAGGCCCGGCGGGCTCCACCAGCACCACGGCGATGCTGGCGTTCAAGGGGGCGTTCACACCAGAGAGTTAAGGAAGCTGAGCAGGTCTGCCATCGCCTGGGGTTCTGGCTGGAAGCGGGGCATGGGAGGTGTACGGCCGCTCACCACCTGCTGAATCAACTGGCGTTGACTCTTGCGTTTGTTGACCCCGTGGAGATCGGGCCCTACCAACCCCTGGGCGGCGATGCCGTGGCAACCGGCGCAGTTGAGCAGAAACAGCTGGCTGCCCCGCTCAGCTGAGCCCTGCAGTGCCAGGGTCTGGCGGCTGTATGGATCGGAACGGGCACCGCCGATGGTCCAGAGCACCAGCAGGATGCAGGCGATGGTGGCCACCACCACCAGGGTTTTGATCAAACCTGGACGCTTTGGGCTTTGCAGCCCCGCAACATCTCTGTTGTCAGCAGGGAGGCTGTCAGCAGAGATGCTGTCAGGGACAAGGACATCCGGGGAGGTGGGCACTGGGGCTTGGGGGGCGATCACAAAAGGTGTGCTGGGCTCGCGAGCAGGGCAAGGGGCGTGAAAGAATTGTGCCGCGCCCGTCGTCCCAGTAATTCCATGATCGAACCTCTGCTCTGCGGCATCGTGCTCGGTCTGATTCCGGTGACCTTGATGGGTCTGTTCGTGGCCGCCTGGAACCAGTATCGCCGCGGTACTCAGCTCGACGCCTGAGGCGCGGCCCTGCAGGCATCATCCGCTTGGGCTTCACTTAAGCGTGAAGCCATCATTTTTTTGTGGATGCTATTTATTGCCGTCGCTTTTTACTTCCGCTCATTGGCAATAAGCAATAGCGATAAGCAAGAGCGATAAGCAATATTGATAAGTAAGCTAGTATCGATAAGCAAGCTAATATATTTGATCAAGCTTTTTTGAGCCTAAGCAGCGTGGTGCTGCCATAGCGCCTTTGGTCCACAAGCTCCCAGTTCCCGGGCACTGGTGGCACCAGGCTGCTGCCGCATTCCAGCAATAGTTGCCCCTCCGCTTGCAGCCAATCTCCCTGATGGACTGCTGCGGCCAGGGCCTCGTAGAGGCCAGCTGCGTAGGGCGGGTCGGCGTAGATGAGATCGAAGCTATTTCGCTCGGCGGCTAGGTCTGCTGAAGTGGCACTTGCTGTCGCATCCGTAGCGGCTGTCCGATGGGCTATTGCAGCAGGATTGGTATTAGCTGTTGCATCGGTGGCGGCTGTCCCATGGCCAGCAGCTGTGCGATTGGCATTGGCGGCTGAGCGGTTGTTTCGCAGCCAGAGCAGTGCCTCACAGTGATGCACCTGCACCGCTGGGGGCTGGCTGCGGGAACTGCCCAGGCCGGCCGCCACCGCCTCCAGATTGGCCCGGGCTAAGGCGGCATGGCGGCGGTCTTGATCAACCGCCACCACCCTGGCGGCCCCGCGTTGCAGGGCTTCGCAGGCCATGGCGCCACTGCCGCAGCACAAATCCAACCAGCTACATCCAGGCAATTCCGGGGCCAGCATGTTCATCACCGCCTGCCGCACCCGCGCTGGGGTTGGTCTGGCCCCATTTGGCGGCGGGCTCTGCAGCCGGCGGCCGCCACTCAACCGCAGGCTCATTGCTGCTGCTTACCGCCCTGGTGGGGCTGGCGCTTGGCCAGCCAGCGCAGCCAGCGCTGCAGTAGGTCTGTGCCGGCTTGACCCGACTTCTCGGGGTGGAACTGGCAGGCGCCAATCGCCCCCTGCCACACGGCCGCCGTTACCGCTGCGTCAGCGAACTGCACCAGGGCCGTGTTGCAGCTGGGATCGCTGGGTTCGGCGGCGTAGGAGTGCACGAAGTACATCCAGGCTTCTGGACAGCCTGCGGGCAGCAAAGGGCTGGCGGTGGCGGCAATCAAGGGTTCCCAGCCCATGTGGGGAATCGGATACCCGGGGCGACGGGGTAGCGCCCGCACCTTCCCCCGCAGCAGGCCCAGGCCAGAGCGCTGGCCCTCATCGCTGGCCTCAAACAGCAGTTGCAAGCCCAAGCAAATGCCCAGCAGGGCGCCGTCGTTCTCGCACCAGCCTCGGATGGCCGCTGCCAACTCACCGCTCTCCAGCCGCTCCATCGCCGGGTCAAAAGCGCCCACGCCTGGTAAAACCAGGCCATCACAGGCCACCATGTCGGCGGCGCAGCGCACGGGTTGCACCTCGGCATCGAGGCGTTGCAAGGCGCGCTGCACGGAATGGAGATTGCCCATGCCGTAGTCGATCAGGCCGATGCGGCTCATGGTTCAGGAGGTGCGAGGTTCAGGCGGTAAGAGTTTGAGCTGCTGAGAGGTTGGGGCGGTGCGAGGTTCAGGCAGTGCCAGGTTCAGGCCTGGCTGACCGACACATCTCAGC
>DGYA01000053.1:0-3108 GCA_002396505.1 Cyanobacteria bacterium UBA5018
GGTTTTGCCTTTTTCAGGAAGCCCTACGAGGCTCTGGTGGCGCAGGCGCGGATCACCTGCACGATTGAGCTGCGCTCCGTCACCTACAACGTGCACTCCAGGTTGATCGGCCATCAGCTCACGGTGCACCTGCGCCACGACCGGCTAGATCTGTTCATGCGCAGGAGATTCATGAGGAGGGAGCCCCCATTCCAATTGCTCCCTCCCGCCTAATACTTAGCCAACCAAAAAACGTTCGATTCCAGTGGCTATTGCCTTTGCAGATACTCCAATAAGACGGTCAAGAGTTCCGGCATCACGAACGCTATCAATGAAGAATGATTCAACCAAGACTGCCGGAACAGATCGGGGGACTCCTCTCAACACACCCAGTCCCTGTCGTTTAACACCTCTATTGCGGATATCAAGTTGCCTATCCAGTTCTTCATTGATTAACCCAGCTAATCTTTCGTTTTTGGCCGTCCCATCGGTGTCAATTAACACTTCATGGCCCTGCGCATCGCCATTGAAGGCATTTAGGTGTAGAGAGATGAAGCAGTTTGAGCCAGCACCTTCAGAACCAATCTGGCCGAGACTTTTACCAGTGTTGTTCTCCACTATTTTGACGGATGCACCTTTGCTTTCAAGCTCGGCCTTGATCAGATCAGCTTGTTTTCTCACTTCGTCCCGTTCAGTGCGCCCAAGTCCGCGATTTACGGCTCCAGGATCGTTGACTCCTGCTTCGACCTCGCCGTGTCCCGGATCAAGAACGATAACTTGACCATTCAGTGATTGGTTGCTTTGTCTATTTTCGCTGTCATCGACTGGCAACGGCTCATCACTGGTCAGGTTCACAATTAGTGTTCCAGGAACATCCCTTCCGTTGAACCACTGAAGCGGGATGCTCACACGCAGTTCATCCTCAGAGCCGAATGAGGATGAAGCGCTTGAGCTGTCAATGAAACGGTCGGATGAGCTCTTCATCAGATAAAGAGCTTTTCCAGTTAGCTTGAGCCATGCCATAGGAAAATACTAGTCAGCCACACTGTCATCCTATGGACAAGTCGTCTTTCAGAGCAACCGTACTGACTTAAAGCTTTGCACTCTGAAATAATCGAAAATCTTTCTAAGCATCTGGCTGGCGTATGCCTGAACACTCTGAGACTGGCCAGTGGCCAAAGGGCTTGATGCGAACCAAGTATAATATTTCCCTCGTGTTCTCTCTGATATTGCTCTGTTGTATGTCCTTGTTCCTAGCCTTTGAACGCCGCCATTGAGTGGCAGGCAAGTGGCTATCGCTATCGAAGCAGGCCCGAAGGTGACCTGTCCACTCCAGGGGCTTGTTCGAAGGTGTTGCATCTCCACGGGCATCGTTTTCGGGCCTGTGCAATGTCAGCAGTACTCAGACCGCATCGCTCTCTGCCTCCGCATCCATAACAACATCCCTCGCGCTGGCATGGACCAAGACACCATTCTATCAGTTTCCGCCATAACGAAGCGTCTCAAATACCCTGGCGGTGACTATGGCGGTGATGCGCGTCACTGACGTGGGCATGCTCGTGCTCAATCGGTGCGTGCTGATGCTCATGGGCATGCCAGTAAGCCCTTTGTGGGTTGGCTGGGCCCTTGTCATCCCCAGGGTGGTTGTGGCTGTGGCTGTGGCTGTGGTGGGGGTCACCACCGGCGGGGTCGTGGCGGTGACGGTGGGCATGGTGGAGCGCCTGGTGCCGATGCCAGTGGGAATGGTCTTCCTTGAGCAGAACGGCGACGCCGAGCAGCATGGCGGCTGACGCCATCGCCATGCCGCTGGTGAAGGCCTCACGCAGCACCAGCAGGGAGAACAGCAGGCCCACAAAGGGGGCTGCGGAAAAAACGAGCGATTCGCGGGCCGCACCCAGGTGACGCAGCGCCAGCAGATCCAGCCAGATCGAGAGCCCATAGCCAACACTGCCGATAGCCAGCACCGCCAACAGAGCCGGCCAGGCCGGCAGCGTCTGGCCGAGCGCGAGGGCCAGCAGGAGCATGGGGCCTGAAGCCCCGATGGCCTTGAGCAGGGCGATCTGGAGAGGGTCGCGCAGGCTCAGGCGCTGGCTCAGGTTGTTGTCGATCCCCCAGGCCAGGCAGGCGCCGGCGATCAGCAGGGTGCCTTGCAGGGTGGCTCCGCGCAGAGAGCCCTCCGTGAGCAGCACGGCACCGGAGAGGATCAACACGGCCGCGATCAGCCCCCCGCGGCTGAGGTGCTCACGGCCAAACAGCACCGCGATCAGCAGCGTGAACACCGCTTCCAGATTCAGCAGCAGCGAGGCGGAGCCCGCCGAAAGCAGGGTGAGACCCTGCACCAGGCAGATCGGACCAACCATCCCCCCCAGAACGGTGAGCCCCAGCAGCGGTGGCAGGTCACGGCGCTGCACCGGTGACTCCTGCTGCTGATGACCACGTAACCACCGCACCACCAGCAAAGCGAAGGCGGCTCCGGCATAAAACAGAGCGGCGATCATCAGCGGCGAGCCGGCACCGCTGAGCACGCTGATCAACGGAGCGCTGAGGCCGAAGAACACCGCAGCCAGCAGGCCAGCGATCAGCCCCTGCCGCTGTGGGTTTGCACTGGTCTTCGCAGCAGAATCACGGCCCATGGCCTCAACTCTGGCGCAGGGCTGGCTTGAGGCGAGGTAGCAACCAGCCGCCGAAACGGGCGTAAAGGGCCGGCAACACCAGCAGGGTGAGGATGGTGGAGGTGATCAAGCCACCCAGCACCACAATCGCCAAGGGTTGCAGGATCTCGTTGCCCGCCCCGAAGGCCAGGGCCAGCGGCAGCGTGCCCAGGGCCGAGGTCAGGGCCGTCATCAGGATCGCGTTGAGGCGCTGCAGGCTGCCGGCGCGGATCACCTCCTTGAGCCCCATCCCTATTGGCACCCAGGCCGTAGTCAATCCGGGCCAGGCTTCCCAGCGGCAGCATGGTGCCGGCGGGGGTGGCGATCGGAATGGCCCGCAGCGCATCGAGGTTGTTGCGGGATTCCTCGGGCAGCATCACCACCACATCGGTGCGATCGGTGCCGTTGCTCACCACCTGTCCCACCGTCTTGCCGTTCAGGGCGATCTCCACGGGTGATGGTGACCCCAGTGGTGACG
>DGYA01000053.1:3323-3478 GCA_002396505.1 Cyanobacteria bacterium UBA5018
CAACCGCCGCCGCGATCGAGCAGCTGGGCCTCGCCTTCTTCGGAGCATGCCAACAGCCTCGGCCTCACTCCCGGCTCGCTGGATCCGGCCCTGGCGGGGCGCCCTTAGCCCTGCGGCGGTGAGCTTGCCAGCTTCTGCGCCAGAGCCGTGGAGAG
>DGYA01000053.1:3730-3902 GCA_002396505.1 Cyanobacteria bacterium UBA5018
TCTGATCGCCAGCGGCCCAGGCAGCTCCAGAGCTCCTCCTCGTTCTCCACCCGCTCCGCGGCGCTGAAGCCCATCGCCAGGGCCAGCTCCCGATGGGCCACCGGTTGCAGATTGTTGAACGGACCATCAAGGATGGGTCGCTCTGTTCCATAGCCGCCGTTGTCGAGCACGA
>DGYA01000113.1 GCA_002396505.1 Cyanobacteria bacterium UBA5018
CAGTTTTCCCTGTCGCCTGACACCCTGGAGCTGAGGGTGCGGGCCATCAGGGCCAGGGCCTGTTGCAGGTCGCCGAGCCCCCGCTCCTGCAGGCGGCGTTGATGGAGTGAGTAACCCTGGATCAAGTGCTGGCGTAGCACCTGGGTGGCCCAGATCCGGAACTGGGTGCCGCGAGGTGACTTGACGCGATAGCCCACGGAGATGATCACATCGAGGCTGTAGAAGCCCACGGGCCGGTCGGCACCGGCAATGTGCAAAAAATGCACATTGCTTTTTTCGGGCAGCTCCCCCTCTCGAAACACGTTGCCCACGTGGCGGGTGATCACCGAGCGCTCACGGCCAAACAGCTCAGCCATCTGGGCTTGACTGAGCCACACGGTGTCAGCCTCCAGACGCACATCAAGTGACACCTGGCCATCAGCGGCCTGGAAAAAGATGACCTGATCGAGGGCCTGCTGCTCCAGATGGTCTTCTGTGATGCGCGCCATCAGACACCAACCTCCTCAAGCATCTTCTCGGCATCAGGGATGCGGAGTTCGCCGGAGATGAGTTTGGGGAGGAGGGCATCACGCTGATTGCCCAGTATTCGATTCTCTTCAAGATTAGTTTTGATCTTCCCAAGCAATGCTCCAGAGCTTCTGTTGAACGACTGAATCGCCTCCAGCGAGGGGGAAATTGTCGCAACCCCATCGAGCGTATCTCTCGTGATCGTACTGAATACTGATCCATGCGCCCTCGCCTCAAGTATCTCTACAAGAGATTTCGTGAGATAAAAGCAGAAAAACTCGCCATTCTCCGCCTTCGATCTCAGACCGTAGCAAGATTGATTCATTGCCATATCCCGCCCAGCTAGACAAACCTTGCCAACTGTTCCTCTCGCCGAGATAATCGTTGTGCCCGTTGGCAGAAGTTTTGACGAGCAGTTTGCAAGGCCCTCTGGTGTAATTCTTTTTTCCGTCTGTATCACCCAGCAGCTAGAACCCGGCGGGGCATCAACAACTGAGAACCAGGGTATAGAACCATTCCAGTATTCATCGATGCTTGTCTTTGGAGTGCCCCCGCTGATTACATCAACGAGTTTGGTGAATGAGCAGCACTGCCACCCACACGGAATCTCCCCCAGTTCCGAATCCTCAAATGAATCTGGGAACAGGTCGCTGATTTCTGCTGGCAATCCAGTGGAGCGACCTTCTGCCTTCGCTCTGACTGGGTCGAAATCCACAAACCACGACTTGAAGAGCGCCTTTGCCATCGCCTCCAAGGTTTCGTTGGTTTTGCGGTTCAGTTCGATCTTGTCGTCTAAAGAGTGAACAATCTCGCCTATTGCCCTTTGGATTCTGATCTGTGGCAAGCGCAACTCAATCGATCTCTGCGAGGTAAGAGACACATAGGGTGCCATATCGGTTTCGCCCCCACATACAGAAAAAACTCTTTTGAACTGAGGCGACCTCATATAGGCAAACAAGTAATACCTATCAATCACCTGCTCGTTCAGAACTCGCCAGAATGTGGTCTGTGGCGAGCACACAAAGGGAGGCGAACCCTCCCTGGCAAAACCAATTTTTCCCAGTGTTCCTTTGTGTGAGATCAGAACATCTCCCGCCTTGCCGACGCCCTTACGTATTCTTAAGGTGGCATCTGTGTTAATCTTTTCGGCGGAACTAAAACTAATCTTTCCATCGCTGAGATCTGCGGCACGAATGAATGCGGTTCCGATTTCACAAAACTCGTTCTTTAGGGGTCTGTATTCCCCGTGGTTGCCATCCTCTACAAGCAAGACGCCTTTTTTTCTGTAGATCGATTACTGAGATTTTCCCGTTTTCAGAACTCATATTCCAACCTCCTTGGATTCTCGGCAATCTTCTGATCCAACTTCGTCCCTTTCACTTCGCTGCTTCAATCCCTCCGCCAATCTCCCCTGCCACACCTTCAAATCCCCTCCCACAAAATCCACCAGATCAGCCAAAGCCACCTCGTGCTCCCAATCCCGCATCCGAGCGCAGCCTTCGAGCAGGGCGTCGACATCCGGCCAGATCTGCCGTAGGAATGGTTCCTCGACCAACGCTACCCGCAGCGCTTCCTGCACGATGCCCAGCTGGCGTTGCACGGCGCTGCGGGTCAGGTCGTCGCTGAGGCTCTCCTGCAAGGGGGCGTTGGCGATATAGCGCTGGATTGAGCTGATGGCCTGCAGGGCATGGCCGAGGCGGCGGCTGGCTTCAGGTGTCATGGCCGCGCTTCGCCCCGATAGATCACCATCCCCACGCGCTCGATATGTTCCAACAATGGCGCATGGGTGATGGCCGCCAGGGCGTGTACATCAAAGCGGTACGGCAGGGGCAGCTCCTCCAGTTCGGCGGCGATCGCTTCGGCGCCAAGGGCTCCCAGGGAGCCGGCCAGGGCCAGGTCCACATCGGAGCGATCGCTGTGGGTGCCCTTGGCGCGGGAGCCGAACAGGGTAGCGCTCTCGATTTCCCGGTGCTGGCGCAGCACCGAGCGCACCAGCTCCAGTTCGCTGGCCAGCAGGGGATCTCGGGTCATAGCGTCACCTCCTGCTGCAGGAAGTTGAGCAGCCGCTCCATAGCCGGAAGATACTGCTGGTGAATGGCCTCCACCGCCTCTTCAAACACTATTGGATTGTAGGTGTGAGACAGCAGATTGCGGTGGTCGAGCATGGCGATCCACACCTGGCCATCGGCGATCAGCTTGGCGGCAAAGGCATCCTTGAGCACCTGGCGTGGCATCACCACCGCAAACACGAAGCCATTGGCCTCCATATAGTCTTTCGTGGTTTTCCAGGCCAGCTCGAAGCAGTATTCGAAGCGTTGGATCACCCCTTCCTTTTCCAGCTGGTTGAGGGCTGCAGGGCCATTCACCATGGCCTCACGCAACAAGGCCAGCGCCCGCTCAAAGTTGCTCAGACGCTGCTGCCAGCGGATGTCGGCGGCTGGTGTCATTCGGCTCCAAACCCCAACCAGGCCAGGTTACGGGCAATCGCCGCATCCAGTTTTGATCCCTCTTCCTGATGCAGCCTCAACCCCTCCGCCAACCTCCCCTGCCACAGCTTCAGATCCCCGTCCACAAAACCCACCAGATCAGCCAAAGCCACCCCCTGCTCCCAATCCCGCATGCGAGCGCAGCCTTCGAGCAGGGCATCGCCATCCGGCCAGATCTGCCGCAGGGACGGTTCCTCGACCAAGGCCACCCGCAGGGCTTCCTGCACGATGCCCAGTGGGCGTTGCACGGCGCTGCGGGTCAGATCATCTGCCAGGTAATTATGTAGACAATCCTTGGTGGTGTAGCGCTCGATGGCGGTGATAGCCTGAAGGGCATGCCCTAGGCGGCGACTGGCTTCTGGATTCATGGCTATAGGTCGAACTCTCCTGATGTCAATCCCTTTGCCTGAGCCATTTCCGGATTGTAGACATAGACGGAATCCTTGTGCATTCCCCAGGCTCTCACTGGATCAGCGAGCTTCTTGCGAAGTTCAATCTGTATCTCTTGGCATTCAGTATCAGTAGCCCATTCAGCATTAAGCACAACGATCAGATAAAATTGAAGATCTCTCAATGCACTGTTAAAAATGTAGGCCGGAACATCCGAAAGATCTGCTTCCGGCCTGAATGCGCCGACCTTGACACCAGCAATCATAGCGATAGCATTGGACAATTTACTGGCCCACTCTTGCAGATTCGCATCAAATTCTGCTGTATTTTCCTGCCTTGCGATGCTGGACTTTGCCTCGACAATCCACACCTTTGGGCGTTGCCTCGCCAAGTCAGACCAGGCAAACTCAGCCATTTTGGGGATGCAACTCTTGCGGAAAAGCCCCTTTTGCTTGGAATGTTGCTCCAAGAGGAAAATACATTCTCTGCGGAATGGGCCAAACCACAATCCAGACTCAAAAAGCCTGAAATTGCCATCGGTATCAAGAACAACTGGAGAGGTGAGGCTCATAGGATCTCAATCTCCTGCCTGTAAAGCGCACCCACCTCATCGATCACAGGATTGTCGGGCATTCCTTCCAGCATGTTTTCAGTGCTCCAGCCTTCAGAATCTCCAGAAAGGACAGGGATAGATAGGGAATGCCGTTTGGCTATGAGATGAAGATTCTTGACCACGAAGTAAGAGTGGCTTGATAGGAAGAACTGAATTCCCCTCTGCGCTAAGGTCGCAATGATTTCAAGGAACGTGCTGATCGCATGAGGATGCAGCGCAGACTCCGGCTCGTCGATGAAAACTACAGAATCAAGCACCAGTGAACGGTTACCTAGGAGAGTGTCCAGAATGCCAATCTTTTTGATGCCTTCTGCAGCCATCCCAATGGCGAAGCGCTGGTTACCCTTCTTGTAAAACCACTTGCCAGAATCTTCTTCATAGATTACCTTGCCTCCGAGAAGCCCCTCCAGCTCATCGCGAGCATTTGCAAACTCATGATAGTTTCTTCCTTGCCTTCTGCCATGGCGAAGAGCGATGGCTAAATCATAATAGGTGTCATCAAAGCCGAATAGTTGATCCCGTTCCCGCGATTGCAGGATCAGATGATGCAGCGACAACACCTCCTTTGCTGGTAGAAAGATGGAATTACTGGCCCGTGTTTCGCCACTCGTTTCCACGGATTGAATCTGCCGCCTCGTATCGCGGCCAAAACCATAGGAGAAACGATCGCCATCGATCTGGGCGTCAAAGCGGAGCGGCTCCTGGCTGCCCTTGTTCACCAGATCGCCAATGCGCTCAGGCTGAAAAGTCCAGTACAACTTCTCGGCCAGGATCTGTGCGGCCGAGCGCGGCTCCTGGCCCCGGCCGTGCAGCTCCAAGGTGCGCATGGCCACATACAGGCTTTTAAGCGCAAATGTTTTGCCACAGCCATTGCTACCGATCACCAAGTTGATCGGCCCCAGATTATCCCAGCGAAGCTCGGAGAGGGGGCCGAAGTTATCCCAGCAGCAGGATTCAATCACTGGAATACCTCTTGGCCATGATTGGAATTTTAGTACAAACCTGATTGTTCATGGCTCCGGATAGATCGCAATCAAAATTCACCAGGTGCTGCTGCCAGCGGATGTCGGTGGCTGGTGTCATTCGGCTCCAAACCCCAACCAGGCCAGGTTACGGGCAATCGCCGCATCCAGTTTTGATCCCTCTTCCTGCTGCTGCTTGAGCAATCCAGTGAGGCGCTTCATTATCTCCTCAAAGGCCTCGCCATCATCTTCAATATCCGCTGCTCCCACATAACGGCCCGGCGTGAGCACAAAACCATTTTTCTCGATTTGCTCTAACTTGGCGTTGTAGCAGAAACCAGCGACATCCTCATAAGCAGAAGACACCTCGCCATCGCCACGCCAGGCGTGAACGGTGTCGCCAATCTTGGCAATATCCTCATCCGTAAGCACTCGTTCCACTCTGGTCTTCATCGTGCCCAGCTGGCGGGCATCAATGAACAGTGTTTCGCCACGCCGATCACGACCACGCTGGGTCTTGTCATTGGTGAGGAACCACAGGCAAACAGGAATCTGGGTATTAAGGAATAACTGTCCAGGCAGTGCCACCATCACCTCCACCACATCACCCCGCACCATCGCCTCACGGATCTGCCCCTCGCCGCTTTGGTTGGAACTCATCGATCCATTGGCCAGCACTACGCCTGCTTCACCACCAGGGCGTAGTTTCCAGAGCATATGTTGCAACCAGGCATAGTTGGCATTGCCTACAGGTGGCCTGCCATAAAGCCAGCGTGGGTCACTCTGGTATTTCTCCCCACCCCAATCGGAAATATTGAACGGTGGATTGGCAAGGATATAATCAAACTTCTGATCAGGGAACTGATCTCTGGCAAAGGTGTCGGCGGGCTCCTGGCCCAGATTTGCATTCAAGCCCCGAATCGCCAGGTTCATCGCTGCCAACCGCCAAGTAGTTGGGTTGCTCTCCTGCCCATAGATCGAGGCATAATCACGCTTGCCCCCATGGGCCTGGATGAATTTCTCGCTCTGAACGAACATTCCACCAGACCCGCAACAGGGGTCATAAATTCGACCCTTATGGGGTGCCAGCACAGCAACCAGCGTTTTCACCACATGGGCAGGCGTATAGAACTGACCACCCTTCTTGCCCTCAGCGCTGGCGAACTGACCGAGGAAGTATTCGTAGACCTCACCCAGCACATCACCTGATCGCTGGTTATCACCAAAGCCAATGGTGGAGATCAGATCCACAAGTTCACCCATTCGCCCTGGTTCCAGTTGGGCGGCACCAAACCGCTTATCCAACTTGCCCCGCAGCGTTTGGTTCTCGTTCTCGATGGCAACCAGTGCCTTATCGATCAGTTGACCAATATCAGGTTGCTTTGCCTTTGCCCGTAGTGATTCCCAGCGAGCATCCGTAGGCACCCAGAACACGTTCTCCTGGGTGTAGTAGTCACGGTCTTCCAGTGCTGCCTGGTGATCGACAGGGTCATCACCGATGTAGAAATCAGAGTCAGGGGAACTGACCATCGCCAGCACCTTCTCCCGATGTTCGGTAAAGGTGTCGGAGATGTATTTGAGGAAGATCAGCCCCAGCACCAGATGCTTGTATTCCGCCGCATCCATCTGGGCACGCAGTTTGTCGGCACTGGCCCAGAGCACGGCCTTGAAATCCTTGGCGGGTGATTCCTGCTTCGCCCGACCTCGACCTCGCTTCGGTTTCGGTGCCTCTTCTGCCCGAACCGATGCCAGCAGGTCATCCAGACCGCCCAGGTCTTCCCCCCCCGTCTCGTCGTCGTCTGGTTCTGGGATGGTGAAGGTCGTTGAGTCGGTCACTGGCGCCTGTTGCCGTGCCCCCAGTGTCGCTGCTGGAGTCGTGTTTTGTCTCCCTTGAGAGCGCCATCAATCGCTATGCAAAATCTGCATGAACAGCAGCTGTAGAGCACCCACAGCGGCGTTGGGCCAAGGGGTGAGCCAGTAAGGCGAAGCTGCCTTACGCTGAGGTACAGCTCGTTGCCAGCTCATGGGCCTTCTCACCGTCACGGCCAAGGGCCAGGTCACGCTGCGGCAGGAGTTGCTGCGGCATCTTGGCGTCAAGCCGGGCGAGCAGATCGAGGTGTCCGCCCTTCCCGGCGGGCGGATTGAGGTGCGTGCTGCCCAACCATCCGCTTCGATCGAGGGGTTCATCGGCCTGCTGGCCGGCCGCAGCAGCAAGACCGCCAGCCTGGAGGAGATCCAACAGGCGGCCGCAAAAGGCTGGAGCGGCGAGGCTTGAACATCACAGCCGATACCAATGTGCTGGTGCGTGCCCTGCTGGAGGCCGGTGGTGACTTCGCCGATGGGGTGATCGCCCATCAAGGGCAGTGGCTGGGTGGCGCACCTTTGTGTCCTTTGACCGCCAGGCGGTGGCTCTGCTGCGGGAGCAGGGGGTGGCCACGCAGCTGTTGCCATCAAGGTTGTAATCGCTCACGGGCTCCGCACGGATCTCCGAACCGATCTCCGAACCCAGGGCGTCGTAGGCGGCGATGGCATTGCGCAACTCCTGGATAATGTCGGCGGTGCGCTGCGGTTGTGCGCCTGCTCGCTTAGGCGGTCAGGCGCTGCCGGGCTTCGGTTTTAGATGGCGCTTCTGTTTTAGCTAGCGCCCCGCTTGCTTCTGCTGCGGTGAATAGCCCTGCCATTCAAACCATGACGACAACCACCGCTACTCTTGACGCCCTGCGCTCCGGTGAACTGAAGGGGATCACACGGCTGGATCTCACCTGTGACCTGCAGGAATTCCCGCGGGAAATCTTCGAGCTGGCCGACAGCCTTGAGGTGCTGAATCTCTCGGGAAATTCGTTATCCGCGCTTCCGGACGACTTGCCGCGCCTGGGCAAGTTACGGGTGATATTTTGCTCGGAAAATCGCTTTACCCAGCTGCCCGAGGTGCTGTCCTCCTGCCCTCAGCTTGAGATGGTGGGATTTAAAGCGAACAGCATTCGCGAGGTTGCGGCTGCCGCTATTTCCCCCAGGTTGCGCTGGTTGATCCTCACGGATAATCAGGTTTCGACTCTTCCCGACTCAATCGGCAGCTGTACGCGCCTGCAAAAACTGATGTTGGCCGGCAATCAACTGGCGGTTTTGCCGGAGGCGATGCGCGGCTGCGTTGGGCTTGAGCTGCTGCGGATTTCGGCCAACCGGTTCAAGGTTTTGCCGGAGTGGCTGCTGCAATTACCCCGGTTAACCTGGCTGGCGTTTGGCGGCAATCCGGTTTCGGCGGCGCCGCGCCCCCCGAGTGCGGCCGTGGCCCGCCTGCAATGGGCTGATATTGAATTGGGTGAAAAACTCGGCGAAGGTGCCTCGGGAGTGATTCACAAAGCTCACTGGCAGCCGTCGCCGCTGGAGGCCGGGCATCCCGTGGCGGTGAAACTGTTTAAGGGGGCGGTCACCAGTGACGGATTTCCCGCAGAAGAAATGGCGGCCTGTTTGGCTGCGGGTAATCACGCTCACTTGATCGGGGTAATTGGTGAACTCACCGGGCACCCCGCCGGCACCAGCGGCTTGGTGATGCCCTGGGTAGATCCGGAGTTTCGCAATCTGGCCGCCCCGCCCAATCTGGCGACTTGCACCAGGGACATTTACGGGAACGACCAACGTTTCTCCCTGGCCTTGGTGCTGGATCTAGCCAAGGGCTTGGCCGCTGCCGGTGAGCACCTGCACGCCCGGGGGATTTCGCACGGGGATTTTTACGCGCACAACGTGCTTTATCAACCTGCGGGCGGCTGCTTTTTGGGGGACTTCGGGGCGGCATCCTTCTACCCGCCTCAGCTAAGTGAAGGCGCCAACCCGTTCGAGGCTCTGGAGGTGCGCGCCTTCGGTTGTTTGCTTGGCGAATTACTGGAGCGCAGTGAAGCCGAAACTGAACCCGAACAGGACGAGCGCCTGCAATCGTTAAAAGCGCTGCAACTGCGCTGCATGGCGCCAGTGGCGGCGAGCCGGCCCCGCTTCGCCGAGCTAGTCGCAACGTTGGAAGCGCTGCGACCTTAAGCCCGCGGTTTGGGCCTTGGCGGCAGGCACCCATAGGTGCAGCGGCTGACCCGCGAGCCGCCCGGCAACGGGCGCCGGGCGCCATGATCTAACGAAACCGCCGGGCCAGCCGCCTTGACCCTGCCGCAGGACCCGCCGGGGACGGCCGCCAACCGTTTCCCCCTCCCGTCAGAATTCATATCCGCTGGGGCCGCTGCACAAACGCAGCCTGCCGAACAGCCCGGCGCTGATCCCCTGTTGTGCGGCCACTGCGGTCGCACCGCCAGCAACGGTATCTCCTGCCAAGGGTTCTGCGTTGCCGACTCGGGCTATTGAGCCAGGAGGCCCCCGGAAACCTGCCCGCTCAGCTGCGGTTGCGGGGCGGCAGGGGTGAGCCAAAACGCAGGGCCTGGCGCCAACGGCCGGCTTGCAGCCAGGCGCCGGTGGCCACCAGGGCCAGGGCCATAGCTGCCGCCCCTGCAGCGGTGGGCCCCCACCAGGCGGCGGCCACCAGGGCCAGGGCCGCCGCCGGCACCGAGCCCAGGCGCAGCACCGCCAGGCGCCGGTCGGCGCTGAGGCAGCTGTGGCAGTGGCGGGGGTGGGTATCAAACCGCTCCAGCAGCGGTAGTTCGTTGAGTCGCTCCGGCAGGGGCGCCCCAGGGAAGGGGCCGCCGCCCACCAGCTCCACCCAGTCGTGCAGGGCGCTCACGTAAATATCGGAGCGGGTGGCCAGGTAGCAGGCCCGGGCAAGGGCGGTGCCACCACCTTGCGCCTCCAGCAGCCGCTCCTCCAGCACCCGCTCCTGCCAGTGCAGGAACAGCTGATCGTCTTCCAGCACCACGTGGTTGCCGAGGTGTTGCAACCACTCGGGCCGCAGCTTCAGCAGCCGACCCGGCCAGGGGGACCCGAAGAAAAAGGGCAGCCGCACGAACAGCCGGCAGGCGCCGCGGCGGATCGGGGTGGCATAGACCACCGTCTGGAAGCGGGCGCCCGCCTTGGTGGTGAGGTCGTGGATCATCAGGCCGGGGCCCGTGAACTCGGTGGTCTGGCTGCCGAGGCTGCCGCGGCGGGGCCCCTCCCGCCAAAGGCCGCTAAAACCCGCCGCCCCGCTGGCGGTGAGCTCCAGGGCCACCGGCCCGGCCGTCTCCCGCTTGCCCACGGTGGCGTGGTGGGTGAAGGGCACATGGCTCACATCGAGCACGTTCTCCAGCAGGGTGAGGGCGTCGTAGGGCAGATCGCGGAAGGAGTCCTGCACGGTCCAGGCGGATGGGTTTTCCTCCAGCACGGGCACCAGGGGCAGGGGCACGGCTGCCGCCTCGGCGGGATCGCCACTGAACACAAACAGCAGCCCCTGGGCCTCGGCGGTGGCGTAGGGCCGGCATTGGCTGCGCCGGGTATCGATGCTGGCGCCGGGATCCGCCTGGGGGATGGCCGTGCAGCGCCCCTCACCGTTAAAGCACCAGCCGTGGTAGGGGCACTCCAGCTCGCCCTGGCCGTTGATGCGCCCCTGGGAGAGGGGCACCAGCCGGTGGGGGCAGACGTCGGCGAAGGCCCGCCAGCGCCCGACCTTGCTGTCGTACCAGAGCACCAGATCCTCCGCCAGCAGCGTGAAGGCGCTGGGACGGTCCGGCTGCAGATCCTTGAGGAAGGCCACCGGGTACCAGCTGCGGCGCCAGATCGAATCTTCTGCAGGCATCGCAGCACCAGGGCTTGAAGCTGGATGCTGGCAGGCCCGTGGGGTTTGTGTCGGTGCAGGCCGCCAAAAAACTCAGCGCTGCCTCGCACCCGCTTGCTGCCAAGCGCCCCGGATTGCGGCGGGGCTTGCGGGCGCTGGGGCGGGGTTGCCCGGGGGACGCATCAGCGGCCCCGTGAAGAAACGAGAAGGTTTACAGGGAAGTGTGTATCGCTACGACACCTTCTTAAGATTGTCTTTAGAAATGCGTACGCCCTGCGGTGGATGACATGGTTTCTTCTGGTTTGCCGGCCCTGCTGGCTCTTTCCGCCCTAGTGGGCTTGCTGGTGGTTCAGGTGGCCCTTGGCCTAATCACCAGCTGAGCCGCCCCGCCTGGGGATAGCTGAATTAGCCCCCTATTCGTTAGCCGTGGCAATCGCACCTTTGCGGCGGCAATATTGCTTTGCGGCCTACTTGGCGGCCTGCTTGGTGCCCTGCATGATCGCCGATGCCGCAGGGGAAATCTTGCTTTCTGCGAACACAATGCCAAGAAAGCGCAAGCGACGTTCCATGCTGGTCCAGTCGGCAATTGACACCCATGCCCCCTGCTCTTCAGCGCTGCAACAACTGTCAAAACTTCAGCGGCTGCCAAGGCAATAGTGGAATTTGCAGGGTTTGGCAAGTGCTGCTGCCAGCCCAACTGGCATCTATCAACCGCTGCCCTTACTGGACCACTCCAGTGCGCGCCTGAGATATGGGAATTCTGGCGTACAATTAATAGCCAACGCCCGGCAGAAATGCCCAGCAGGCATGGGCGCCAAATGGGTACAATAATTCAATAATTGAGCGTTCAATTGAGCGCTCAATTGACTGGCCAGAGCTTGCGATGGGCGGCTAATTTCTGGCCCCGCGAATCAACTTCTTGCATCGTCAGCATCCCCAGCAATTGCCCTAGATCATCGGAGCAAAGCTCTCCGTCGCAATCCCAGTGCATTGCCGTTAACAAAGGTATATTTTGATAATGATCCATCCTGGACCTGATGCAAGCCACAATGATGGCAAGCCAAGGGAGGGCGGAACGGTGGCTTCACACACTTTTAAGCGGAAGAATTCCTTAAGAGCTCCTGGCGTGCCATTCCCGTAGGTTCCCAGCCCGCCTGTTTATCGATGTAGTGGCTGCAACTTGGATCTTGGCTGCTCTAGGGATATTCTGGAAAACTGCCATTTCGGCGCTCCTGACACCCGAGAACTTTTGCGGCATCAAAACTCTATTGGCAGTGGCTTCGGTTTTCCAGAGCGTCTCCAGGAAGAATCGCTAGCTAAATATTGCCGGAGCAGGCCAGTCCTGAGCTCAGACCAGTTTCGCGATCAACTTGTGGAAGGTCAAACTACGTCGTGTAATCGGCGTTGATGCGCACATATTGATCCGAGAGATCACAGCCCCAGGCCAGGCCACTACCAGCACCAGCCCCCACCAGCAGGCGGATCGCCACGGTGTCGCCGCTGGCGGGATCGGCGCTGAGATAGCTGCCGTTGGCGCGATCTTTCATGTACCGGCTGGCGGCGGCGCGATCGAAGACCAGGGGTTGGCCGGCCTCCATCAGCTGGTGGTCGCCCAACCACAGGGCCACCGCCTCCGGATCAAAGGCCACGCCGGCCCGGCCGGCGGCGGCCACGATGCGGCCCCAGTTGGGATCGCGGCCGTGGATGGCGCACTTCACCAGCGACGAGCCGCAGATGGTGCGGGCGATGGCCCGGGCACCGGCGTCATCGGCGGCGCCCTCCACCCGCACGGCAATCAGGCAGGTGGCCCCTTCTCCGTCGCGGGCAATGGCCCGGGCCAGGTGTTGCGACACCGCCGTGAGGCCGGCCTCCAGGGCATCAAAGTGCTCGGGGGCCAGGGGCTTCCCGGCTGCAAAGGCCAGGAACGTGTCGTTGGTGCTGGTGTCGCCGTCCACCGTGATCGCGTTGAAGGAGCGCTCCACCGCCCGCCGCACCATCTGCTGCCACAGTTCGGCCGGCACGCCGGCATCACAGCTGAGGTAGCCCAGCATCGTGGCCATGTTGGGGTGGATCATCCCCGAGCCCTTGGCCATGCCGCCGATGCGCACGCGGCGGCCGCCCAACTGGGCCTCCAGGGCGATCTGCTTGTCCACCAGATCGGTGGTCAGGATCGCCCGGGCCGCCGCCTCGCCGCCGTCGCTCGCCAGGGCTGCCACCAGCGGCTCGAGGCCAGCGATGAGGGTATCCATCGGGATCGGCACGCCGATCACGCCGGTGGAGCAGATGAGCACCTCCTCGGCCGCCAAGTTCAGCCGCTGGGCCAGGGCAGCGGTGGCCGCCAGGCTGTCGGCCAGGCCCCGCTCGCCGGTGCAGGCATTGGCCTGGCCCGAATTGGTGAGCACCGCCCGGGCCCGACCGCCGCTGGCCGCCAGCCGCTCGGCGCAGAGGTCTACGCAGGCGGCCCGCACCAACGAGGTGGTGAAGCTGCCGGCGCAGACCGCCCCCTCGGGGGCCAGCAGCAGGGAGAGGTCGGGGTTGCCGGAGGGCTTTAGGCCCGCTGTGATCCCCGCCGCCAGAAAACCGGCAGGGGCGGTGAGGCCACCGGGGATGGGGAGCCAGGGATTGGTCATGGCCGGCAGGATGGCTACCTGCATCCTGCCGGCCGGCCGTGGCTGATTCGATCCCAACGCCCGAGCCCAGCCCAGAAGCTGCGTATAGCTCGGCAGCCGCCACCAGCTCGGCAGCTGCGGTGGCCCTCTGCCACCAGCTGGCCGGCTTCCGCTTCCCCTGGGACATCACCCGCTCCCTGGAGCTGGCCCTGCTCAAGACCTTCTGCCTGCCCTCGATCTCCGGCCTGCTGCAGCGCACGGGGGAATTTGAGCAGCGCCCCCGCAAGCGCTACGACGACACCGGCCTGATGGTGGCCGAACTGCTGCGCTGCGGTCCGGACAGTGAGCGGGGCCGGGCCGTGATCGCCCGCATGAACCGCATCCACGGCGCCTACGCCATCGGCGGGCGCGACTACCTCTACGTGCTCTCCAGCTTCGTGTGTGAACCGATCCGCTGGCTGGCCCGCTACGGCTGGCGGCCCCTCAACCCGGAGGAGGAGCAGGCGATTTTCCACTTCTGGCGGCTGGTGGGCGAACGCATGGGCATCCCCTCCATTCCCCAGACCCTGGCGGAGCTGGTGGCCTTCAACCAGGCCTATGAGGCCGGCGCCTTCGCCAGCGCCGCCAGCAATCGGCGCGTGGCCGATGCCACCCTCGCCATGCTGCTGAGCGACTGGCCGGCGCCGCTGCGGCCGCTGCTGCGCCGATCCCTGCAGGCCCTGCTGGCTGT
>DGYA01000089.1:0-6165 GCA_002396505.1 Cyanobacteria bacterium UBA5018
CGACTTCGTCTATGGTGGGTTCATCTGCTGGCGGATCTCAGCCCGCAGCTCGGGGTCGTAAGGCGATTGCATCAGTCATGGTTAGGCCCCCTGGTGGATCGGTCAGACAGGGCGGACAACATTGCTGGTAGTGGGGGGCTTGCTCGGCTTGGCGATCGCGCAAAAGGGGTTGGTAGGGGAGGTCAGCCATGGCATAGGTACCTATCAGCGTTTTACTTCTTTGAGGCGTTGGCGGGCTTTCGCCAGCTCTTCTTTGGGGGTCTTCTGAGTTTTCTTGACGAAAGCGTGAAGGATGGTGATGACCTGACCGCTGCAGTAGCAGTAGAAGGCCCGGCCAATGCCAGAACGGCTCTTGGGCCTGAGTTCAAACAATCAATTCGGCGCCGATGGCCTGGATGGGGGTTGCTATAAATTCCCCACTCTTACTGTCGTCGTCGTCGAGCAGCGATCTCCAGCCCGAGGTCGCTGAGCTACTCGTGGCTCCAACCCCTGAAGCGCTCGAGCAGGGCATCTACCCAGAACACCGCGGTCCCGCCGCGATCGAGCCGCGCCACTATGGGCGAAACCTCCCTGGGGGCTAGGGCATGGATCCGGCCAAGGCCCTCGCCTGGGCGCTGCTTTCGCTGGCCGCCGCCGCCGCTCTTGGCCTGGTGATTTTGATCGCCGGCCTGGCGCTGCTGTTTGCGCGGGCGCCGAGGCTGGCGGAGCAGCCGGAGTTGGCAGCTGAGGCGGCAATAGCCCTAGCTAACACCTCGCTCACTGTGGTGGTGCCCGCCTACAACGAAGCGGCCAACATCGCCGCCTGTCTCAATAGTGTTCTACGCAGCGAAGACCCCTGCGGCGACTGGCGGGTGCTGCTGGTGGACGATCGCTCCACTGATGCCACGGTGGCGATCGCCCGGGAGGCGGCAGCGGCCTGCGGCGCCACGCAGCCCCGCTTCCAGCTGCTGGATGCCGGGCCCCGGCCGGTGGGTGAGCGCTGGGTGGGCAAGAACTGGGCCTGCAGCCGCGCCATGGAGCAGGTGGTGAGCGAATGGGTGCTGTTTGTGGATGCCGATGTGCGCCTGCAACCGGCCGCCCTGCGGCGCGCCCTGGCCCAGGCCAGCACCGATGGGGCGGACCTGCTCAGCCTGGCGCCGCGACTGAGCTGCGGCTGCTTGGCGGAGTGGATGGTGCAGCCGATCATGGCCAGCCTGCTGGGGCTCGGCTTTCCGATCGAGGCCGCCAATGATCCCGCCAGCGCCGTGGCCTTCGCCGCCGGGCCGTTCATGCTGTTTCGCCGCAGTGCCTACACGGCGATCGGCGGCCACCGGGCCCTGGCGGCGGAGGTGGTGGAAGACCTGGCCCTGGCGCGGCGGATCAAGCAAAGCGGCCATCGCCTGCGCTACCTGCTGGGGCTAGATGCGCTTGCGCTGCGCATGTATAGCGATTTCGCGTCCCTATGGGAGGGCTGGACCAAGAACTGGCTGCTGGGCCTCGATAGCGATGTGGCCAGGGCCCTGGCGGCCTCCTCGGTGGTGCTGCTGATGTTCAGCGGCCCCTGGTTGCTGACGCCGGCTGCGGCACTCGCCGCCGCGCTGCTCGCCGCTACGGGGTTGCCCGGCCAGCGGCTGCTGCTGCTGGCCGCCCTGGCCCTCGCCCTGACGGGCATCGGCCTGCAACTGGTGCTGCGCCTGTGGATCCGCCGCCAGTTCCAGATGCCGCTCACCTTCTGGTGGCTGATGGGGGCCGGTGGCCTGGTGGTGGCCGCCATCGGCCCGGTGTCGGTGTGGCGCACCCTCAGCGGCCGCGGTTGGACCTGGAAGGGGCGGCCGTTGGCCTGATCACTGTTCCTCAGCCTGCCCACCACCCAAAACCTGGCAAGACGAGCTGGCGAAGCTGAGGCGGCCAGGCCTGTAGTGGTTCTCGCCGCCGTCGCGGCGGCAGGCGGGGTAGCAGGCGATGGCTTTGCCCTTCGCCTCAGCGGCGGCGGCGTTGCCGGCATCCGTCTCGATTTCAGCCAGGTTGTCCCAAGACGCCGGCCACGCCTGGGAAGCGTGGCCGAACTCGGCTCTGCATTCGATCGCCCGGCGGATTTGTTGACGTGCTTCGACGCAGTTGGCGATGGCAAGGCGGCAGCCAAGGTCAGGCACGTCCTGAAACTTTTAATCAGCCCTGGGGCACCGGCTGATCAGCAGCTGCCAGCCCCCAGATCCCTGGCCAGCCCTCGGCCGCCCGCCGCTGGGCTAAGGGCGCAGGTTGCCAGGTAGGGTCGAAAGAGGAACTGTGTAGTAAGGGATAAGCCGTTTGGCGCTTCCGGTCGTCGCCATCATTGGCCGCCCCAACGTGGGTAAATCCACCCTGGTCAACCGACTCTGCCGCAGCCGCGAGGCGATCGTGCACGACGAGCCGGGGGTTACCCGCGATCGCACCTACCAGGAGGGCTTCTGGGGGGATCGCACCTTCATGGTGGTGGACACCGGCGGTCTGGTGTTCGACGACGACAGTGAGTTCCTGCCGGAGATTCGCGAGCAGGCCAACCTGGCCCTGGCGGAGGCCTCCGTGGCGGTGGTGATCGTCGATGGCCAGCAGGGGCTCACCCCCGCCGACCAGGGGATCGCCGATTGGCTGCGCAACCAGAAGGTGCCGGTGTTGCTGGCGGTGAACAAGTGCGAGTCGCCCGAGCAGGGCCTGGCCATGGCCGGCGAGTTCTGGCGCCTGGGCCTGGGGGAGCCCCATCCTGTTTCCGCCATCCACGGGGCCGGCACCGGCGATCTGCTCGACAAGGTGATCGGCTTCCTGCCGGCCGTGGAGCTACTGGAGGGGGAGGAGCCGATCCAGCTGGCGATCATCGGCCGCCCCAACGTGGGCAAGTCGAGTTTGCTGAATGCGGTCTGTGGCGAGAAGCGGGCGATTGTCAGCCCGATTCGCGGCACCACCCGCGACACGATCGACACCACCCTGGAGCGGGAGGGCAAGACCTGGAAGCTGCTGGACACCGCCGGCATCCGCCGCCGCCGCTCGGTGAACTACGGCCCAGAATTTTTTGGCATCAACCGCAGCTTCAAGGCGATCGAGCGCTCCGATGTCTGCGTGCTGGTGATCGATGCCTTAGACGGCGTCACCGAGCAGGATCAACGCCTGGCCGGCCGGATTGAAGAGGATGGCCGCGCCTGTGTGGTGGTGGTGAACAAGTGGGACGCGATTGAAAAGGACAGCCACACCATGCCGGCGATGGAGCGGGAGCTGCGCGCCAAGCTCTATTTCCTGGATTGGGCGCCGATGCTGTTCACTTCAGCCCTCAGCGGCCAGCGGGTGCAGGCGATCTTCCCCCTGGCGTTGTTGGCGGTGGAGCAGCACCGCCGCCGGGTGACCACCTCGGTGGTCAACGAGGTGCTCAAGGAGGCCCTCAGTTGGCGCACGCCGCCCTCCAGCCGCGGCGGTCGCCAGGGCCGGCTTTACTACGGCACCCAGGTGTCCGTGCGCCCGCCCAGCTTCACCCTGTTCGTGAATGATCCAAAATTGTTTGGCGACACCTACCGGCGCTACGTGGAGCGGCAGATCCGCGAGGGGCTGGGCTTTGAAGGCACCCCCCTGCGCCTGTTTTGGCGGGGCAAACAGGAGCGGGATGCGGAAAAGGAGCTGGAGCGTCAACAGCACCGTGCCCGCTGAATTCCAGCAGCGGGTGTCCTGAGTGGACTGGCTGCGTCAGCTGCCGATCGGCCAGTACGTGGCCGAGCAGCAGGGCGGTAGTTCCTGGCTGTGGCGGCTCGATTCGCGCCTGAAGCTGCTCTGGACCCTGGCCTTTTTGCTCAGCCCGATTTTGGCGGCATCCAGCTGGAGGCTGCTGCTGGTGCTGCTGCTGCTCTGCATCACCCTCGGCAGCGGCATGCCCTCGGGGCTATGGCGCCGCAGCCTGCCGCTGCTGCTGGGCCTCTGCCTGCTGCTGGGGGGGCTGGCGGCCACCCTGCCGGTGCGGGAGCTGTCGGCGGCGCCGCTGCAGCGGCCCCCCCAGGAGTTGCTGCTGTTGCCGGTGCCGGCGGGTAGCCCGGCTCCAGAGCAGGCTGGGGCCCGCTGGGAGCTGCTGCATCTGGGGCCGCTGCTGATCACCAGGCGGTCGGCGGAACTGGGCATAAACAGCGCCACCCTGCTGTTCACTCTGGTTCAAAGCGCCAATTTGATGTTGCTGTCCACCGCCCCGGAGGACCTGGTCTGGGCGATCAGCTGGATGCTCGCCCCCCTGGCGCGCCTGGGCTGGCCTGTGGAGCGGTTGGGCTTCACGCTGCTGCTGTCATTGCGGTTTCTGCCGTTGGTGCAGGAGGAGCTGCAGAACCTGTTGCGGGCCCTGGCCACCAGGGCGGTGAACCTGCGCCGCCTGGGCTGGAAGGCCAGCTTTGCGCTGGTGCTGGCCCTGGGGGAGCGGCTGTTGGCCAACCTGCTGCTGCGGGCCGAACAGGGGGCGGAAGCCCTGATGGCGCGGGGCGGCTGCTGGCTGCCGGTCGATCGGCTGCATGCCCGGCCCTCGCCGCTGTCGGCGGGCGATCGCTGGGGCAATGCCCTGGCGGCGATCCTGTTGCTGGCCTTATGGGGACTGCGCTGGAATGTCGGTGCTCTTTAATACGGTTAAGAACGCGGCCCTTCGTGAGCGCAGAGCGGTACCTCACCCACCCCACCTTCGGGATGCTCTATCGGGTGTCCCCGGTCGGAGAAGCGCGTGATCTCTACGCCACCCTCTACGCCCAAAGGATTTTCTTCCTGGTGACGATCCAGCCCCGGGGCGCCACCTTTGAGGTGATCCCCCTGATGGATGCCCGCCATTACGCCGAACAGAATTTGGCCCGCTCCCGGCGCGATGGCCCTGAAACCCAGAAGCGCTGGCGGGATCTGTTCGACCAGACCTTCATCTGAGCTGCTTTTGTGGCTGACCCGGCCGTTCCAGAACCCGCCGCCCCAGAAGCCGCTTCCCCGAAAGCCGCTTCCCCGAAAGCCGAATCCCCGGAGGTCGCCTGCATCGCTGAGCGGCTCCAGATAATTTGCCTTGCCCTGCCCGCCAGCACGCGCCTGCTGGCGGTGAGTAAGGGCCAATCCGCCGAGCGGATTCGCGAGGCGGTGCTGGCGGGCCAGCGCAGCTTTGGCGAGAGCCGCCTCCAGGAGGCCGGCGCCAAGCAGCGGCAGTTGCTGGATCTAGGGCCGCTCGATTGGCACTTCATCGGCCGGCTGCAGGCCAACAAGGCCAGGGCTGTGCTGCGCCAGTTCGCCACCATCCACTCCTTGGATTCCCTGGAGCTGGCCCGCCGCCTGGCCCGCATCGCCGCCGAGGAGCGGTTGGAGCCCCAGGTGTTCTTTCAGGTGAAGCTGCGGCCGGATCCGGGCAAGGGGGGCTTTGAGCCCCAGGAGCTGCTGCGCCATTGGCCAGAACTGCAGGCGCTGGAGCCCTTGCGGCCCCTGGGTCTGATGACGATTGCTCCCCTGGGTCTGGAGGCGGCGGAACGGCTGGCACTGTTTCACGAATGTGCTGCCCTGGCAGGCCGGCTTGGCTTGGCCGAACTGTCGATGGGCATGAGCGGCGACTGGCGCGAAGCGGCGGCTGCCGGCAGCACCTGGGTGCGCATCGGTAGCGGTCTATTCGGCTCGCGCAGCCCTTCAGCGCCGCTTGATCCTTAGGGCAGATTGATCCCCAGGGCGGATTTATTTAGAGCCGAGCCCCAGTGGTTATTAATGCGTTGCCCCCGTGATTAGTGGCTAGCCCCGGCCCCCAACGGTCACGGCATGCCTATAGGTCGCGGTTCCTGCAGCCCTTGCAAACCCTGGCATGGGACGCTATTTAAGTGCAAAGCTTTGTTGAGGATCGCTCCGTGTCGTTGTTCTCCCGCCTGCGTGCCGTCGTTTCTGGCGATGACTATCGCGACGGTGAGTACGACGATGAGCTCGATTACGACGGCGGCGAGCTGCCTCAAACCACTGCCAGCACTAGCGCTACCGCTAGTCGCGCCAGTGCCATGGCACTGACCAGCAGCTTTTCGGCCGAGGACCCCTTTGCCGGCACCAACGTGATCGGCATGCCAGGTTTGCCCTCCTCGGCCGCTGAGGTCACCTTGATGGAGCCCCGCAGCTTTGACGAGATGCCCCGCGCCATCCAGGCCCTGCGGGAGCGCAAGACGGTGATCCTCAACCTCACGATGATGG
>DGYA01000089.1:6487-6671 GCA_002396505.1 Cyanobacteria bacterium UBA5018
AGGTGTCCACCTCCACTGCCACCACCGTCAGCCGCGAGCTGGGCGACCAGCAGCAGGCAGCTCCCAGCCCCGCCTGGGGCCGCCACCATGACACCGCCATCTGATTTCCGCCATTCGATTTCTGCCATTCCTTGAGCTCAACATCAACCGCGACGGCAACCGCGACGCCAACGGCAACCGCCAC
>DGYA01000089.1:6898-7079 GCA_002396505.1 Cyanobacteria bacterium UBA5018
TGGGCCTGGGCCGCATGGCCCAGGCCCTGCTGTGGCCATTGATTGAGTCCGGTCAGCTGCGGCTGGAGGCGGTGCGGGCCGTGGTCGGCAGTGCCGCCTCGGCCGATCGCCTGGCCCAGGCCCACGGCCTGGCGGTGGGCACCGATCCAGCTGCCGCCTGGCAGGCGCCGGTGGTGCTGCT
>DGYA01000066.1:0-8544 GCA_002396505.1 Cyanobacteria bacterium UBA5018
GCAGCAGCGCCTCCCAGCTGGCCTCGCCCGCGGGGCCGGCGCTGTCGATGTGGCTGCGGATCGCCCGCAGGCCATGGCGCCAGGCCCGCTGCAGGGCCCGCTCCCCCCGCTCCAACACCTGTTCGGCGCTGCGCTCGGCAAACTCCCGCTGGTTGGCCTCCATGGCGGCGGCCATGGTGCCCTGTCGATTCGGGAAGGCCGCGGCGGTAAAGGCCTTGTCGAGGTGGGCGTGGGGCTCCACCGGCGGGGTGATCGCCAAGGGCAGGCTCGCCCCTATCGCCGCACCCCTTACAGCCGCTGGATCCAAGGCCAGGATGCTGGCGATGCGGCCCGCCTGCCAGCTCAGCCGCACCGCCACCAGGCCATCGGCATTCGCCGCCGGCAGCCGCAGATCCCTGGGGTCGAGCAGAGCGCGCGGCAACCAAGCCGCCAGGGTGCCGGAGGCGGCCGCTGCCGTTGCAGAGAAGTCGCTCATCGGCTGGGGCTTTGGCCGCGGTGCACCAGGGCGAACTGCCCAGCTGCCGCCACGGTGACCGCCTCGTAGCGGGGCAGTTGCAGCTGGGGCAGCAAGCGCTGGCCGCCTAGGCCCGTGCGATAGATGCTGATCAGGCCGAGATTGAGGCGGCTGCTGTTCTGCAGGGCGATCTGCCCCAGCACCTGCCGCTGGGAGGCCACCAAGGCCGGGCAATCTTTCAGTGCAAACCGCAGCGTCAGCGGCAGGCTGTTCTCCGCGCAGATCTCCTCAACGATCAGCTCCACCAGCTGATCTCCGGCATAGCGAGCGAACTCCTCGGGCGGCGGATTGGTGATCGCCAGCCCAGCGGCGCCGACAGCCACCAGCAGCGTTGGCGGGATCCAGGAGGCTTTCATCGGTGCAGGCGGGGCCAAGGGAGCGTGATCAGTTGGTACATTGGTTGAGATCGCGGCGGGCGTCGCCAAGCGGTTAAGGCAGCGGCTTGTGGTGCCGCCATCCGGGGGTTCGAATCCCCTCGCTCGCCCTTAATTTCTTATTCATTTTTGTGCATTTAATTGTGCGCTAAATGAATTTTTTAGCTGCAGGCGAGCAAATTTGTTGTGGCAAATGAATTTTCTGGCTGCAGGCCAGCAGATCATTAGTCCATCAGGCCAGCAGTTCACCGGGTCATGAGTCCATCACGTCAATAGGCCATCAGGCCAGCAATTCCTCCAGCAGCTGGCCGGCGCCGTAGCGCACAGGATCGGTGCAGGCCAGGCCGGTGAGCTCGCTCACCTCGGCGATGGCGTTTTTGGCAGCCGCTTCCCCCAGCAGGGCGGTGTTCAGCGCCACGGCCCGCACCCGCGGCGGCGGCAGGGCAGTGCTGGGGCGAGCCAGGGCGGCCAGGGCCTCCAGGGCCTGAATCAGCTGGGGCAGAGGCGGCAACAGCATTTCGGGCAAACCGCGACTGTGCAGTTGACCAGCCCGATGCACCAGCAATAAATCGGTGGGCTGGCTACCGCGAATCAGCGGCAAGGTGGCGGTGGAGCCGGGGTGGCAGAGGGAGCCCTGGCCCTCCACCAGCAGCCAGCCGTGCGCCGTTAGCCCCTCGCCGGCGGCCAAAACGGCCGCCTCCACCGCCCCGGCGGCGTAATCCACCCGCACGGCATCGAGGGCCACGCCAGCACCGCCGATCAACAGGCCCGCCTGGCCGGTACCCACGAACCGGGCCTCAATGCCCCGCGCTTGCGCCGCGGCCAGCAATTCCAGGCAGGCGCTCATCTTGCCCACCGCCATATCGCTGCCCACGGCCAGCAACCGCCGAGCTGGCAGCGCCGCCGCCCGGCCGGCTGCCACCTGCAACCCCGGGGGCTCCAGCCGCACATCCCAGATCCAGGCCTGCGGCCAGCGCAGGGCCGCCAGCTCGGGATCCTCCCCCAGGCGGCTGTGCAGCCCACTGGCCACCGATAAACCAGCCCGCAGGGCCGCCACCAGGTCGGCTCTCACCTCCGGGGCCAGGCGCCCCCCGGAAGGGGCCAGCCCCACCACCGCCGCCCGGGGCCCCAGGGGCAGGGCCTCCCGCAGCGAGGCCAGCACCGGCACATCTCTGGCAATGCCGGTCACCTCCTGGAGGCTGCGGCCCGCATGGGCAGGATCCACCACGGCCACGATTGGGCCGCGGCGATAGCGCAGCATCGCCAGGCCGGTCTTGCCGCTGAGGTTGTCGAGCCCCCCGTGCAGCAAGAGCGCGATGGGCAGATCGGCGCTGAGCGGACTGGTCATCGCGCCGCCGCCAACAAATCGGGCGCCACCTGGATGCCCAGGCCCGGCTGGGGGGGCGGCAACAGCCGATCGGCGACGATCTCCAAACCGGAAAATGGGTCGTCCACCAGGTTGAGGTGGCTGTCCAGATCGGGCCAGCTCACCAGGGGCAGCAGCTGGGCCGCGGCGCCATTGAGCAGCCCACCATCGCCGTAGCAGCCCAGCATCACCGCCAACCCCAAGCGCTGGGCGGCCCGAGCCATCAGCAGGGCCTCGGCCAGGCCACCGCTCTTGAGCAACTTGATATTGACGCCATCCACGTAGGGCGCCAGCCGCACCAGATCCTCCAGCCGCCAGCAGCTCTCGTCGGCCAGCAGCGGCATGGGGCAATCGAGCTCCAGGGCGGCAAAGTTAGCCGTATCGGCATCCGGATCCAGCTGGGGCGGCAGCGGCTGCTCCAGCAAAACCACCTGGGCCCGCTCCAGGTGGGCGGCCATTGTCCGGGTCGCCTCCAGGGTCCAGCCCCCGTTGGCGTCCACCTGCAGCTCACAGGCGGCGCCGGTGAGCTGCCGCCGCCGCTCGAGCGCCGTCGCCACCGCCGTCAACAGGGCCCGATCGTGCTCCAGGCCCAGGGGGCTGCCCAGCTTGAGCTTGATCCGGCTGGCGGGCAACCGCCGCCACCAAAGCTCAAGCCGCGCCAACACCGCCGCCGGCTCCCCCAAGCCCAAGGTGACGCTGGTGGCGACGCCAACTCCTGGATCCAGGCCCCAGAGCCGGTGCAGCGGCAGGCCCAGCCGTTTGCCCAGCCAGTCGTGCAGGGCCAGGTCGAGGCCGCAGCGGGCCGGCGGCGAAAGGGAAGCCAGCAGGGGCTCCAGGGCCTGGAGGGGCTCGGGCTCCAGGGGCTCAAGCGGCGCCACCAACTGCCTCAGCTCCGCCGCTACCGCCTCGGTGGTGTAGCTGCGGTGGCCGGTGTCGAAGCCGCCGGTTTCACCGATGCCGATCACACCGTCTTGCTCCACCACCACCAACAGGTGGTCCGCGCCGCCGCTGCTGCCGCGGCTGATCGCCAGCGGCACGGCCTTGGTGAGGCGGAAGCTGTGCAACTGGAGGCGCATGGTGCCCACTAACCCACCCGCGGTGGGAACTCACCTCATCCTGAAGCGCAGCCGCCGTTCCTTGAACCCCGCTGGCTCAGATCTGAAGTTCAACTTGCCCGCCGCCCCAGCCAGACCACTGATGGCGGAAAATGGCTTGATGAGCGCATACACCATCCCCAGCCCTGGGATCGCCCCCGCCGCCCCCGCCGCCACTGCGGCTCCCGTAGCCCCTGTCGCTACAGCGACTCCCGCCGCATCTGCCGCCTCTGCCGACCCCGGGACCCCGGGGCGCGGCAGCTACTGGATCACCACCTTTGGCTGTCAAATGAATAAGGCGGATTCCGAGCGGATGGCCGGAATTCTGGAAGCGATGGGATATAGCGAAGCCGAGGGTGAACACAGCGCCGATCTGGTGCTCTACAACACCTGCACCATCCGCGACAACGCTGAGCAGAAGGTTTACAGCTACCTGGGCCGCCAGGCCCAGCGCAAACGGCTCAACCCCCGGCTCACCCTGGTGGTGGCTGGCTGCGTGGCCCAGCAGGAGGGGGAGGCGCTGCTGCGCCGGGTGCCTGAGCTCGACCTGGTGATGGGCCCCCAGCACGCCAATCGCCTGGAGCGGCTGCTCAGCCAGGTGGAGCAGGGTCAGCAGGTGGTGGCCACGGAGGAGCACCACATCCTCGAGGACATCACCACCGCCCGCCGCGACAGCGGCGTCTGCGCCTGGGTGAATGTGATCTATGGCTGCAACGAGCGCTGCACCTACTGCGTGGTGCCCTCGGTGCGGGGCCAGGAGCAATCGCGCCTGCCCGGCGCCATCCGGCTGGAGATGGAGGGGCTGGCCGCCCGCGGTTTCAAGGAGATCACCCTGCTGGGCCAGAACATCGATGCCTACGGCCGCGACCTGCCGGGCATCACGCCCGAGGGGCGGCGCCAGCACACTCTCACCGACCTGCTGCACAGCGTCCATGACATCGAGGGCTTGGAGCGGATTCGCTTCGCCACCAGCCACCCCCGCTACTTCACCCAGCGGTTGATCGACGCCTGCGCCCAGCTGCCCAAGGTGTGCGAGCACTTCCACATTCCCTTCCAGAGCGGCGACGACGCCGTGCTCAAGGCCATGGGCCGCGGCTACACGGTGGATCGCTATCGCCGCATCGTCGAGCGGATCCGCGACCGCATGCCCGATGCCTCGATCAGTGCCGACGCCATCGTGGCCTTCCCCGGCGAAACCGACGCCCAATACAGCCGCACCCTGGAGCTGGTGGCCGAGATCGGCTTTGATCTGGTCAACACCGCCGCCTATTCCCCTCGGCCAAACACGCCGGCGGCCGACTGGCCAGACCAACTGCCCGAGGCGGTGAAGGTGGAGCGTTTGCGCCAGCTAAATGCCCTGGTGGAGAGCCAGGCCCGAGTCCGCAGCGCCCGCTACGCCGGCCGCAGGGTCGAGGTGCTGGTGGAAGGCCGCAACCCCAAGGATCCGGACCAGGTGATGGGTCGCACCCGCACCAACCGGCTCACCTTCTTCCCAGGTCAGCGCGCCGATGGCTCGCCCATCCAACCCGGTGAATTGGTGCAGGTGCTTATCGATCAGGTGCGCCCCTTCTCCCTGAGCGGTCAACTGGTTACCTGAACACTGGCCACCTGAACACCAGCCAGCCAGCCAGCTAGCCAGCCAGTCATGGCCTCGGCCCTGGTCAGCAGAGCAGCAAACTAAGCGCAGTTCTCGCCCTGTCGCTGGGCGACCAGTCCGTGATGAGCACTGCCCCCACCCGCCTTGGCCTGATCTTTGGGGGAGCTTCAGGCGAACACGCCGTGTCGGTGCGCTCCGCGGCCACCATCGCCGGCGCCCTGCGCGGAGGCGATAACCGCCAGCGCTACAGCCTGCACTGCTTTTACATCGACCGCCAGGGCCGCTGGCACGGCTCTGCCCTGGCCGAGGCGGTGCTGGCCCAGGGCCAGCCCGCCACGGATTTGCAACTGGCGGCAGCTGCGCAATTGGCGGCAGCGGAGCAACTGGCTACAGCTGAGCAACTGGCTACAGCTGAGCAACTGGCTACAGCCAAGGGCCGCCGGGGCTTCAGCGGTTTCCCCAGCGGCGCCCTTGATGTGGAGGTGTGGCTGCCGGTGCTGCATGGACCCAACGGCGAGGACGGCACCATCCAGGGACTGTTCAGCTTGATGCAGGTGCCCTATGTGGGCTCAGGGGTGCTGGGGTCTGCCGTAGGCATGGACAAGTTGGCCATGAAGGCCGCCTTTGCCGCCGCCGGTCTGCCCCAGGTGCCTCACATGGCGGTGGCTGCCAGCGAGCTCAGGGGCGAGTCGGGCGCCACGCAGCAGCTGCTCAGCCGCATAGAGGATCGGCTTGGCTACCCCTGCTTTGTCAAGCCCGCCAACCTCGGCTCTTCCGTTGGCATCAGCAAGGCCAGCAATCGGTCAGAACTGCTGCAGGGACTGACTGCAGCCGCCCTGCTGGATCCCCGCCTGGTGGTGGAGCGGGGCGTCACTGCCCGGGAGTTGGAATGCGCCGTGCGCGGCGGCGGCCACCAACCGCTGTTGGCCTCGGTGCTGGGGGAGATCCGCTTCGAGGCCGATTGGTACGACTACGACACCAAATACAGCGAAGGCAAAAGCCATGTGTTGATTCCCGCACCTGTTGATACTGGGATCGCTGAGCGGGCTAGGGCCCTGGCCGTCCAGGCCTGTGGAGCCGTCGGGGCGATGGGCCTGGCCCGGGTCGACTTCTTTTACGCCGAGGCCACGGGCGATCTCTGGGTGAACGAGATCAACACCTTTCCTGGCTTCACCAACCAGAGCATGTATCCAATGCTGTGGGCGGCCACAGGCCTGCCCCTCGAGGTCCTGGTGCAGGAACTGATCGAAGGCGCTAGACAATGGCACCACCAAATCCAGGGGGGAGGGACCACCAGATGATCCACGGGCTGCTTTGGCTTCCACTGCTACTAGTTTTCGTGCTGCTCACGGCCCTGGGTTGGCTGGAAAGGCGCCGTCAACAGCTGTTTCGCGATTGGGCCGCCGGTGCCGAGCTGGCCAAGTTGGATGCCTGTGGCGCGGCCCGACTGATCGATGGAGTGCTCAGTTGGAGCAGCTTCGAGGCGGGCAAACTCCAGCCCCAGGGTGAATTTGTGATCAAGAATCTGGAGCTGGTGGAACTGCTGGCCCTCGGTTCCGGGGAGGCGCCACTCACCGATGAGTCCCAGGGTTCCTGCCGTCTGCGCTTGGTGGGCGGTGGGATACAGCGCGATCTGCCCTTTGCCGATGCCGAGCGCGCCCGCCGTTGGATTGAGGAATTGATGTCGCGCTCTCGCTGCGAATTGTGACGAAATTGCCCTTGGGAGGCTCTCGAAATTGTGACCCGCCCGCCTGGACCTGAGCGGCGGCGTCAGTTGCAGCGACAACGACGCCAGCACCAGCTGCGCAATATCTGGCGCCTGTTGGTGCTCACCGCCCTCAGCGCTGGCCTGGGCTATGCCCTGCTGCGCTGGGGCTGGCTGCTCAACGGCCCCGAGCAGGTGGAGGTGGTGGGTAGTCGTCAGGTGAGCCGCGAGCAGGTGATCGCCGCAGCTCACCTGAGCTTTCCCACCCCTCTGCTCGGGCTCCAACCCAGGCGCATCGCCGCCGAGCTGGCAACTGTCCTGCCCGTGGAGCAGGTGCAGGTGAACCGGCTGATGGCGCCGCCGCGCCTGCGGGTGGCGCTGGTGGATCGAGAGCCGGTGGCCCGGGCCCAACGCGCCCAGGCCAGCGGCATTGAGTCCGGCTACGTGGATCGGCTGGGCAACTGGATGGGCAGTCAGCAAAACCCCCGTCCTGCCGTCAGCTCCGGGCCCCTGAGGCTGGAGGTGATCGGCTGGCAGCCCCGGCACCGACCAGCCCTGGCCTTGATCCTTGAGCATCGCTCGGGTTACGGCGCCGATTTGAGCCTGATCCGCTTCGATCCAGATGGCAACCTGTCGCTTCTGAGTTCGCGGCTGGGCCTAGTGCGGCTGGGCCCAGCCGACAACCGGCTGGCTCGTCAGCTGGAGGTACTGCAACAGCTCAGCCGCGAATTGCCGGCCCGACTGCCATATCAACCCCTGCATTCGTTAGACCTCAGCGATCCGGAACAACCCGAATTGGGGCTGGTGCAGCGCCGCCACAGCCGCGGCGCTGCAGAGCCCCCCCCCCCAACGCCTCGGCCAACTGGCGCCTCAACCCCCGGGCCAGCCCCGCCCAGATTCGCTCCAGCGGCTGGCGACTCCCCAGATGCCACCAGAGCGGAGCCACCAGCTGGTCCGGCTGCTGGTCAGCCAATTGGTCAGCCGCTTGGTCGGGACTGAACAGGGCCGCGCACCCAGCCAACCAGGGCCAACTAGGCTCTGCCCCTGGAGAGATTGTGAGCGAAATGGCCGGGGCAAAATTAAAATATCTCCGTTTAGAACAGCTCGGCCGAGCTGCCGAGAATGGCTGCAATTCGGCTCAAATTTGATTGCATTCCATAGCAGCGGCAATCAATTATAATCCCGTAGGTGCCAGCCACCACCGCTGACGGGGTGGTTTTTGAGGGCCAGCCGTAGGCTAAATTAACTGAGCTATAATCAGTTTATTCCTTTGTGCCGGAGCGGGGTCTCAGCACCCCTCCACCCCCCAGAAAACTTAGTTCCAGCCAAAAGCGACCCTGGATCGAGCCGGGCCTCAACCCGGATTGATCCAGCCATCCACCAGCCATCCATTTGTTGGCCCTGGTTTGTCAAACCAGGCAGTTGTCCAGGTAGTGACACCTTTGGTTGCCCAGGAAGAGTAAAGGTGCAATCATGGGGCATCGCCAAGATCTGTCAAGACCCACGATCACATAATGCAGCCCACGCTCAACGGTCACGATGCCCCGATGGCGCAGTTAGCCGAATCAGCTTCCAACAATGGCATCGTGCCCAGCCAGACGGCGCGCATCGAGGTGATCGGCGTGGGTGGCGGCGGCAGCAATGCGGTTAATCGCATGATCGCCTCCGACCTGCAGGGGGTTGGCTACCGGGTGCTGAACACCGATGCCCAGGCCCTGCTTCAGTCCTCGGCCCAGCTGCGCATCCAATTGGGCCAGAAGCTCACCCGAGGTCTCGGCGCCGGCGGCAACCCTGTGATTGGCCAGAAGGCCGCTGAGGAATCCCGCAGCGAACTGCAGCAATCCCTGCAGGGTGCCGACCTGGTGTTCATCGCCGCCGGCATGGGCGGCGGCAC
>DGYA01000066.1:8714-28475 GCA_002396505.1 Cyanobacteria bacterium UBA5018
GCATGGGCGGCGGCACCGGCACCGGAGCGGCACCGATCCTGGCCGAGGTGGCCAAGGAGGTGGGGGCCCTCACCGTGGGGATCGTCACCAAGCCCTTCGGTTTTGAAGGCCGCAAGCGCCAGCGCCAGGCTGAGGAGGGCATCGCCCGCTTGGCGGAACATGTGGATACCCTGATCGTGATCCCCAACGATCGGCTGCGGGAGGCCATTACTGGCGTGGCCCTGAACGATGCTTTCCGCGCCGCCGATGACGTGTTGCGCATGGGCGTCAAGGGCATCTCCGACATCATCACCAAGCCGGGCTTAGTTAATGTCGATTTCGCCGACGTGCGCTCGGTGATGGCCCAGGCGGGCACCGCTTTGCTCGGCATTGGCGTGGGCTCCGGCCGCTCGCGGGCCAGCGAGGCAGCCCAGGCGGCGATGAGTAGTCCGCTGTTGGAATCGGCCCGCATTGACGGGGCTAAGGGCTGTGTGATCAATATCAGCGGAGGCAAGGACATGACCCTCGAGGACATGACCACCGCCTCTGAGGTGATCTTCGATGTGGTGGATCCGGACGCCAACATCATCGTGGGTGCTGTTGTGGACGAGAGCCTGGAGGGCGAGATCCACGTCACCGTGATCGCCACGGGCTTCGACAGCGGCGCCTCCTATCGCAGCCAGCGGCCTGCCAGCATCAGTACCACCCCCTTCGCCCCCCGTGCCAATTTGGGCGATTCCGGCGAGGGCAAGGGGGCGATGATTCCCCCATTCTTGCTCAATCGGCAAGGTAATCGACAGGAATAAATGCAGCTCTGACCGCCAATAATTAGAGTAGGCGAAGCACTGCAATTTTATTCGTATTCTGATTTTGGCGCTTACTTGCCCTGGCGCCTGCTAGTCCTGCCGCCTACTGCCACTGTTTGCTACTGCCACTGTTTGCTGGCGCCCCCCTGCTCACCCGGCAGTGGCCGGTAGGGCTAGAAAGCTGGTTTATGCGGTGATAATGGATCTCGCCTTCCTTCCCCTGGGCATCCTTCATGGCATTGACGGCCTCAACAATGCTTGCGCTGGGCACGAAAGCCCCGGATTTCCAGCTCGCAGAAGTGACCACTGGCGAACAGATTTCACTGCATAGTTTTTGCGACAAAAAGGCCTTGCTAGTGATGTTTTTGTGTCAGCACTGTCCGTATGTAAAGCATATTCAAGACCACTTGGCTCTGCTGGGAAAAGACTATTTCAATAGCGGCCTGGGCATTGTGGCTATTAGCTCCAATGACGTAGCCAAGTATCCCGACGATTCGCCGGAATCCCTCGGTTTAATGGCTAGGCAGCTTGGTATCAAGTTTCCATTGCTTTATGATGAAAGCCAGCAGGTTGCCCGGGCATTCACCGCTGCTTGCACGCCGGATTTTTTCTTGTATGACAGTAATCGCGACCTCGTATATCGCGGTCAGCTTGATGATAGTAGGCCTGGTAATGGCAAGCCCCTCACTGGATCGGATTTACGCAATGCTATTGATGCGGCCCTGCTGGGCAATCCGGTATCAGCGGATCAAAAACCCAGCATCGGCTGCAACATTAAATGGAAGCCAGGCCAGGAACCCAGCTACTCTTAGGCCTGGCTGTTTTTGGGTAGAACTACTCTTATGCCGGACTGCTTTTGGGCCAGTCCAATCCTATACCGAACTACTCCTGCGTCGAGCTACTCCTGCGTCGAGCTACTCCTGTATCGAGCTACTTCTAGGCCGAACTGCTCTTTGGCTGGATTGCTCTTGACATGAGCTTCTCTGGGGGCAGGTTGCCATTGCCGCGAGCTGGTTTATTGATTGGGTTGGAAGTGCCGCTGGAGATTCCGGCCAACTCCAGAATCAAGGCTTTATCTGGCTCACTTGGGAGGACGGGTAATCTATCGAGCTGCACTTAGGTATTTCATCGCATGATTGTTCGGCCAAGGCCTATGGGATGCCTGATGGCATGGCTTGGATTTCTCCAGCGCTTAACGAGGGGAATGGGGTGACCCGGAGTCCACGCCTGCGTCGAGCATCCCGTGTGGCTGCTGCCTTCCGGTCCTGACCAGGTTTGGGCGTCGGTGCCGCATGGGTCCGAGTCGGTTGGATGCTAGCAATACCGTTTGCGGTTGGCGGCCTGTGCCCCTGCGCCCTGCGGATCTGGCCAAGCGCAAGCAGGCGGGACTGCCCTTTGCCGTGCTCACCGCCTGGGACGCCCTCTCGGCGGCGGTGGTGGCCGAGGCGGGCGCCGAGGTGGTGCTGGTGGGCGACTCCCTGGCGATGGTGGTGCTCGGCCATGCCACCACCTTGCCGGTGACCCTCGACGAGATGCTCCACCACTGCCGGGCCGTGGGCAGGGGCCTGGCGGCCGTGGCCCCCCTGGAGCAGCAGCCACTGCTGATCTGCGACCTGCCCTTCTTGAGCTACCAGTGCAGCGCCGATGACGCCGTGGCCGCCGCCGGGCGGGTACTCAAGGAAACGCCAGCGGCGGCGGTGAAGCTGGAGGGGGCCGAGCCGGAAACCCTGGCCGTGATCGATCGACTGGTGCGCAGCGGCATCCCGGTGATGGGCCACATCGGCCTCACCCCCCAGTCGGTGCATCGCCTGGGCTACCGGCGCCAGGGCACCGACCCGGCCAGCCAGGAAAAGCTCTCGCGCCAGGCCCATGCCCTGCAGAGAGCCGGCTGTTTTGCCCTGGTGCTCGAACATGTGCCCGAGCAGCTGGCCGCTCGGCTGCAGCGGCAGCTGAGTCTGCCGGTGATCGGCATCGGCGCCGGGCCCGATTGCGACGGCCAGGTGCGGGTAACGGCCGACCTGCTCGGCCTCACCCCGCGCCAACCGCCCTTTAGCCCTGCCCTGCTGCCGGGGAGGCAGCTGGGGGTGGAGGCGCTGCGGCGCTGGATCGCTGAACAAGCCCATCCCACCAGGCCAGCAGCGGGCGCAGCACCGCATTGCTGAGGGCCAGGCCTTCGGGATCGCTGAGCCGCCAGCGGCTGCCTTCCACCAGCAGCAGTCCCTGAGCGGTGAATGGCTCCAGCAGTTGGGCCAGCTCCTCCAGCCGCGCCGGCTCCAGGCCCGCTTCCGCCAGCAGTCGTGGCAGCTGCACCCCCTCCCGCCGCCGCAGGCCCACCAGCAACCGCTCATCGAAGGGCATGCCCTGCCGCCGTTGGTGCAGCTCGCTAGAGGCGGACTGCGGTTGAGCCGCCAACCAGCGGCCATAGAGCTCCCGGGTGCGAGGTCGGGCCTGGCGCACCCCCCAGGGCGCCGCCGTGGCTCCCATGCCAAAACCCCACCAGCCGGCTCCACTCCAATAGACGCGGTTATGGCGGGAGGCGTGCCCCGGCAGGGCGTAGTTGGAGATTTCGTAGTGGCCGTAGCCAGCGCCACTCAACAGGGCCTGGGTGAGCTCCATCAGGTCGGCGGCCAGGTCGCCATCGGGCAGTTGCAGTTGACCGCGCTCCAGGCGGCGGGCGAACACGGTGCCCGGCTCAATCGTCAGGTCGTAGATGGAGAGATGGGGAGGCTGCAGGGCCGTCGCTTGCAGCAACTGGGAGCGCCAGTGCTCGAGCTGCTGGCCCGGCAGCGCCTGGATCAGGTCCAGGCTCCAGCTCCGCAGCTCCCCCTGGGCCTGGGCTTGGGCCAGCCAGCTGGCCGCCTCGATCAGATCCTGGCGGCGATGGCGTCGCCCCAGGGAGGCGAGCACCTGATCATCGAAGTTCTGGCCCCCGAGGCTCACCCGATTCACCCCGGCCCGCAGATAGGCCGCCAGTCGTTGGCGGCTGAAACTGGCCGGATCTAGTTCCAGGGTGATTTCGGCGCCGGCGGCGATCCCGAAGCGACGCTCCAGGGCCTCGATCAGCGCCAACAGCTGGGCTGGATCGAGCAGCGAGGGGGTGCCGCCGCCGAAGTAGATGGTGGCCAGGGGTGGGCCGGCATCACTGGCGGCGATCTCCCGCTGGAGCAGGGCCAGATAGGCCTCGATCGAGGCGGCGCCAGGCTCGCCGGCGGCGGACCCTGCCCGATCCCCCAGGGGCACCACTGGGAAATCGCAATAGAAGCAGCGCCGATGGCAGAAGGGGATGTGCAGATAGGCACTGCGCGGCGGATAGGCGCCAAGCCCGCAAGCGTCTGGCTGTGCTGCGCTTGCTGGAGCAGGGCTTGCGAATGCAGGGCTTGCTGGGGCAGCGCTTTCGGGTGCAGTGCTTTCTGGGGCAGCGCTTTCGGGGGCAGTGCTGGCGGCGGGGTTAGAAGAGAGCGACAAGGGCGGTAACCCCCAGCAGGCGAAGGGCGCTGAAATAGGGCATGCTGCCTGCCTGATCGGACGGCAGCTCGAACACAGCGGGAATGGCCGACTTTTTGATCCTGATCCTGTTTGTGATCTCCGGGGCGGCGGCTGGCTGGCTGGGGGTCGACCTACTGCCGGAACCGTTGCTGCTCCAGGTGGACAACCCGGCGGGGCTGCGCCTGGTGCTGGGCGGTTTTGGAGCATTTTTTGGGCTGATCGCCGCCATCTTTTTCCAGCAATTGCGGCGCCGGCTGATGCAGCAGGTGCGCACCATGCCCACCGAGCTGCTGATCAGCCGCTCGGTGGGCTTGATCCTGGGTCTGCTGGTGGCCAATTTGCTGCTGGCGCCGATTTTGCTGCTGCCCCTGCCCTGGGAGGTGGTGTTCGTCAAGCCGGTGGCGGCGATCCTCAGCAACGTTTTCTTCGGGGTATCGGGCTACAACCTGGCCGAGGTGCATGGCCGCACCCTGCTGCGGCTGTTCAACCCCAGCAGCACCGAGGCGCTGCTGGTGGCCGATGGCGTGCTGCTGCCGGCCACTGCAAAGATCCTCGACACCAGCGCGATCATCGATGGCCGCATCCGCGGCCTGCTCGATTCCGGCCTGCTGGAGGGCCAGGTGATCGTGGCCCAGTGCGTCATTGACGAATTGCAGGCCCTCGCCGACTCCGCCAACGCCGACAAGCGCGGCCGCGGTCGCCGCGGCCTCAAGCTGCTCAGCGAGCTGCGGGAGCAGTACGGCCGGCGGCTGGTGGTGAACAGCACCCGCTACGAGGGCCAGGGGGTGGACGAGAAGCTGCTCAAGCTCACCGCCGACACCGGCGGCAACCTGCTGACCGCCGACTACAACCTGGCCAAGGTGGCGGAGGTGCAGGAGCTGCGGGTGCTCAACCTCAGCGAGCTGGTGATCGCCCTGCGACCGGAGGTGCAGCCCGGCGATGAACTGCAGCTCAAAATTGCCCGGGAGGGCAAGGAGAGCGACCAGGGGGTGGGCTACCTGGATGACGGCACCATGGTGGTGGTGGAGGGCGCCCGCCAGCGGATCGGGGAGCGGGTGCCGGTGATCGTCACCGGCGCCCTGCAGAACCCCACAGGCCGGATCGTCTTCGCCCGCTGTGAGGGGGAGCATGCCAGCGCGGCAACCGCCGCCAGCCCAGCCCCAGCGGCCCCGGCTTCCCCCCCCGGCGTCAAGCGGCGGCGCAACGGCAAGGCAGCGGGCAGCGCCGCCGCCGCTCCGGAGGCCCAGGTGGATCCGGACTCCTCCAGCCCCCGCTAGGCTCGCTTCCATTGCCTGAACAGCTGCGCATGTCGGTATCAGCCCCCTATTACGGCGATTCGGCTGTGATGCGCACCCCACCCCCCGATCTGCCCTCGCTGTTGCTCAAGGAGCGGATCGTCTATCTGGGCCTGCCCCTGTTCAGCGACGACGAGGCCAAGCGCCAGATGGGCATCGACGTCACCGAATTGATCATCGCCCAGCTTCTCTACCTGGAGTTCGACAATCCAGAAAAGCCAATCTTCTTTTACATCAACTCCACCGGCACCAGCTGGTATTCAGGCGATGCGATTGGCTTTGAGACAGAGGCTTTCGCCATCTGCGACACCCTGCGTTACGTGAAGCCACCGGTGCACACCATCTGCATCGGCCAGGCCATGGGCACCGCGGCGATGATCCTCAGCGCCGGCACCAAGGGCCAGCGGGCGGCCCTGCCCCATGCCTCGATCGTGTTGCACCAGCCCCGCAGTGGCGCCCGCGGCCAGGCCAGTGACATTCAGATCCGGGCCAAGGAGGTATTGCATAACAAGCACACCATGCTCGAAATGCTGTCGGCCAACACCGGCAAGAGCGTGGAGCAGTTGTCAAAAGACTCCGACCGCATGACCTACCTCACCGCCGAGGAGGCCAAGGAGTACGGCCTGATCGATCGGGTGCTCACCAGTCAGAAAGAGCTGCCAAATGCTGCCCTGGTAGATCCCGGGCGCAGCCCGAGCGGCATTGGCTGAGCGGCCCCTTGCCGCGTCTCGTTTACTGAACACAGCGGTCCCAGCGACCGACCCCATCCGACCCCTTTCCGAGAGTCCTTACGCCATGCCCATCGGCACCCCGAGTGTTCCCTACCGCCTGCCTGGCAGCCAGTACGAGCGCTGGGTAGACATCTATACGCGTCTGGGGGTGGAGCGAATTCTGTTCCTGGGCTCGGAGGTAACCGATGGTGTCGCCAATGCGCTGGTGGCCCAGATGCTTTATCTCGACTCGGAGGACAACTCCAAGCCGATCTATCTGTACATCAACTCCCCGGGGGGTTCGGTGACCGCCGGTCTGGCGATCTACGACACCATGCAGTATGTGAAGAGTGACGTGGTCACGATCTGCGTGGGCCTGGCCGCCTCCATGGGGGCCTTCCTGCTGTCGGCGGGCACCAAGGGCAAGCGCCTAGCCCTACCCCACAGCCGGATCATGATCCACCAACCCCTGGGCGGTACCAGCCAGCGCCAGGCCAGCGATATCGAAATTGAAGCGCGCGAGATACTGCGCATCAAAGACATGCTCAACCAGAGCATGGCCGACATGACTGGCCAGCCCCTGGAAAAGATCGCCAAGGACACCGACCGCGACTACTTCCTCAGTGCCGCCGAAGCCAAGGAGTACGGCCTGATCGACCGGGTGATCGCCCATCCCAGCGAGGCCTGAGCAGAGGCCTTACCAGAAAGCTTGAACCGCTCCGCCCCGCCAGAGGGCCCAACCCCCGTGCCTTGCCGGAACCATCGCCATGCCCACCACCCTCTCCGAGGCCGCTGACGCCTTCTATGCGGCGGGCAACCAGATGCTGGCGGGGGATTGCGCACCCTATGCGACTATCTGGTCTGAGGGCGACGACATCAGCCACCTCGGCCCCACCGGTGCTCTGTGCATGGGGCGGACGGCGGTGTTTGAGCAGTTCGCCAGGGAGTCGGGCATGGGCTTCGAGGGCACCCTGGTGGCCGACGACCGTCGCTTCGTTGAAAGCGCTGAGATGGGCTACATGGTGTGCATGGAGCGCACCAGCGGCATGACCAAGGCCGGTGAGGCGATCCAGATCGACATCCGCGCCACCACGATCTTCCGCAAGGAGGATGGCCGCTGGCGGGTGGTGCATCACCACACCGATCGCTTCTAGGGCCTGGCGACTCAGCCTTTGCCTGTAGCTGCCGATATCAGCCCTTGCCCGTGGCTGCCAGTAATCGAGATGAGGTGTTGAGTCCGATCGGCAGCCCGGTGGGATCGAGCAGTCCCAGTTGGACCAGGAGCCCGGCCTGGTCCCAGTAGATGTGTTCGTAGGCAACCTTGCCGTCGCGGCAGCCCACGATCACCACCAAGGCCAGCTCCACCCGGCGACCCGTGGGGGCCACCCCGGGAAGCAGATGGCTGATCACCCGATCGTGGGTGAACCGGATCACCAGCTCATCCACCAGCCGCTCGCCATCGATGGTGCGCGAGATCGGGATGAACTCCACATCGGGGGGAAAGAACTGACCGATCAGGTCGTTGGCGTAAAAGGCGCGCACGGCTTGGGCCCCCACCCCGCCAGTGCCGGAAGCGAGGTTGAGCAGGTGTGGCTCCTCCACCATCGTGGCCATGGTGGCATCGAGATCCCCATCCAGTTCGGCCCGCATATGGGCATCGAAGAGATCGGCGATCGTCTGCTGGGCTGGGGTGAGACTCGGGGGCATTAGGTCGCTCGCGGCTGGGCTGGGGGTCAGGCGAAGGTCCCGCAGCCTGGTTCCCCGAAGCCAAGCTAAGAAGGCCCAGGAGGCTGCAGGGCGCTTGCGTAAATTGGAGCGTTGCTCAGCCCAGACCCGAAGCCTCGATGGCCAAGCTCTATTACGACACCGACGCCGACCTCAGCCTGCTGAACGGCAAGACGGTGGCCATCGTCGGCTATGGCTCCCAAGGCCACGCCCACGCCCTCAACCTCAAGGACAGCGGCGTGAACGTGGTGGTGGGCCTCTACGAGGGCAGCCGCTCGGCCGAGAAGGCCAAGGCCGATGGCCTGGAGGTGCTGAGCGTGGCCGCCGCCTGCGCCAAGGCCGACTGGATCATGGTGCTGTTGCCCGATGAGTTCCAGAAGGCGGTCTACGACGCCGAGATCGCGCCCCACCTCAGCGCCGGCAAGGTGCTGAGCTTCGCCCACGGCTTCAACATCCGCTTCGGCTTGATCCAGCCACCCGCCGATGTGGATGTGGTGATGATCGCCCCCAAGGGCCCCGGCCACACCGTGCGCTGGGAATATCAAAATGGCATGGGCGTGCCCGCCCTGTTCGCCATCCAGCAGGACGCCAGCGGCCAGGCCCGCGAGCTGGCCATGGCCTACGCCAAGGGCATCGGTGGCACCCGCGCCGGCATCCTCGAAACCAACTTCAAGGAGGAGACGGAAACCGACCTGTTCGGTGAACAGGCCGTGCTCTGCGGCGGCCTGAGCGAGCTGGTCAAGGCGGGCTTTGAGACCCTGGTGGAAGCCGGCTATCAGCCCGAGCTGGCCTACTTCGAGTGCCTGCACGAAGTGAAGTTGATCGTGGATTTGATGGTGAAGGGCGGCCTCACCGCCATGCGCGATTCGATCTCCAATACGGCCGAATACGGCGATTACGTGAGCGGCCCGCGTCTGATCACGGCCGATACCAAGGCCGAGATGAAGCGCATCCTCACCGACATCCAGGACGGCACCTTCGCGCGCAATTTCGTGGCCGAATGCGAGGCCGGCAAACCGGAGATGAACCGGATCCGGGAGCGGGATTCCCTGCACCCGATCGAGCAGGTGGGCAAGGGCCTGCGCTCGATGTTCAGCTGGCTGAAAGCGGCATAAGGCCGCCCTGGCGCTAGCTGTCGCGGTGCCGCTGGCCGCCCTGCAGTTGGCTGCCCTGCCTAGCGGTGGCGGCATCCCCGGTCCGCTGCTGCCAGTCCTGATGGTGATCGCCGCCTGCGGTTTGGATCAACTGCTGGGCGACCCCCGCTGGTGCCCACACCCGGTGGTGGTGATTGGCTGGTGGATCCGTCAGCTGCGATTTTTGGCGGAGCGCTGGGCGGCGGATAGCCCCTGGCGACTGCGGTTAGCCGGGGTGTTGATCACGGCAATCCTGGTGGGCGGCAGCGGGCTGGCGGGCTGGGCCCTGGAGACCTGGGCTCTGGCGACTTGGGCCCAGGCCACCTCCGCCGGCCCCTGGCCCGGGGTTATGCAGCTGGTGGCGCTAGCCCTGCTGCTGATCGCCCTGGCCAGTGCCCTGGCCGGTCGCAGCCTGGAGCAGGCGGTGGCGGCCGTGCTGCAGGCCCTCGCAGGCGATCAGGAGCAGGGGTTGGAGCGAGCGCGCCAGCGGTTGGCCTGGATAGTGGGCCGCGACACCAGCCACCTGGATGGCCCGGAGATCCTGCGGGCGGCGGCGGAAACCGCCAGTGAAAACGCTGTGGATGGCCTGTTCGCCCCCCTGTTCTGGATGCTGGTGGGGGCGGGGCTGTGGACCGTTGGCCAGCAGTCGGTTGGCCAGCCGATAGGGGGGGCAATCGGCTGGCCTGGGCCCCTGGCCCTGGCCTGGGCCTTTAAGGCCACCAGCACCCTCGATTCCATGCTGGGCTATCGGCACGGCAGGCTGCGCTGGCTGGGCACCGCCGGCGCCAAACTCGACGATCTGCTCACCTGGCTGCCCTGTCGTCTGGTGGCCCTGAGCCTGCCCCTGGCGGCCGCCCAACCTGGCCGCTGCCTCGGCCTGCTGCAACAGGCGCTCAAAGATGGCAAGCCGGATCCATCCCCCAATGCTGGTGTCTCCCAGGCGGCCTATGCCCAGCTGCTGGGCATTCAATTGGGGGGCTGGAATCGCTATGGAGAGCAGCTGCGGGCCAAGCCCCTATTGGCCAAGGGATGCCCAGCGCCGACGGCCAGCAGCGTTGTGGCCATCCTGGAGCTCACTCGCCGGCTAGAGGCCCTATGGCTGGCCTTGGCGGCAGCCGCAGCCCTTTGTCTTTGGCTGGTTTATCACTAATTAAGTGGCTAAGTAAGCTATAGCAAGATCGATTCATTCCAGCTCTAATGTTACACGGTTCTGCCGCCAAAGTTTCCAGGTGGCAGCGTCGCATTAATTGCGGCTTTCCAGTTACTCCCTGGCGGAGCCCCGATGCGGCAATGGGCAGGGACTGGATGGGCTCTTGCTGGAGCCCTCAATAGGCGCCCCGATCTTTGGGGGCAAGGATAACAGCAATCGTGCGCAGAATAATTCTTATGTCCAGCCAAAAATCACAGGAGCGAGCATAGCGCAAATCCAATTTTACTCGTGTGGAATAGGCGAGGTTGTTGCGGCCGGACACCTGCCACAGTCCAGTGAGGCCAGGGCGGACTGCCAGCACCTCCTCCATGCAGTCGCCATAGCGCTCCAGTTCGTCGCGCACGATCGGGCGGGGGCCCACCACACTCATTTCGCCTTTGAGTACGTTCCAGAACTGGGGCAGTTCATCGAGGCTGGAGCGACGTAAGAACTTGCCCAGGGGGGTTATCCGTGGATCGTTCTTCAGTTTGTAATCGTTGCGAAATTCCTCGGCCAGATCCGGCGACTGGGCCAGCAATAGCCCCAAGACATGATCGGCATCGCGACGCATGGTGCGGAATTTGATGCAGCCAAAGCTGCGGTAATCGCGCCCCACCCGCTGCTGCACGTAGAACACCGGACCGCGGGAGGTGAGCTTCACCATCAGCCCCAGCAGCAGGAACAGCGGCGCCCCCAGGCAGAGCACCGCCAGGGAAAACACCAGGTCACCACTGCGCTTCACCATCCTCGATCGCCAGGATTGCAGGCCGATCAACTGCTGGGCACTCAAGGCACCAGCGCCCAGCTGGGGCAGGGGTGTGGGCAGGGAAGCGAGGGCCAGGGTTCCAGTGGCGCTTTGACCAATACAGAGATTAAAAATCCAGCGGCTAGCCCAACCGCCCGAGCGGTCACTCAGGCCAGAGGCACAGGCCTGCGGCCGGCGTCCAGGCGCCGCCGATGCAGCTCCCAGCGGCGCTCGAGCAGGGCCGCCAGCTTTAGCCGGAAGTGCTCGGGGCCAAAGCTCTCCGCCCATTGGCGCAGCGCCTCTGCCGACAGGCGCCGCCACAGTCGGCCAGCCTCGAAATACTCCAGGGCCTCCACCAGGCTGGCGGCGCTCTGGCGGGGGAACAGCAGCCCGGTGGGCAGGGACTGATCGGCCTGCAGGCAGCGCACGCTGTCCAGCAGGCCCCCGGCGCCGTAGGCGATCACCGGCGCCCCGGCCGCCATCGCCTCCACCGGGGCGATGCCGAAATCCTCCAGGCCGGCATACACGTAGGCACGGCAGCGCTCCAGCCACTCGGCGCTCTCCTGGGAGCCGCAGCGGCCGAGGAAGCGCACATTTGGCCTGGCCAGGGCCTCCAATCTGGCCCGTTCTGGTCCATCGCCAATCACCACCAGCGGCAGGCCGGTGCGGTTGAACGCCTCCACCACCAGGTCCACCCGCTTGTAGGGCACCAGGCGGCAGAGACTCACGTAGACATCGCTGCGATCCTGGTGGCAACGAAAGCGGTCCACCGCCACCGGCGGGTGAATCACCACCGAACTGCGCCGCCAACAGCGGCGGATGCGCTGGGCAGTGAAGCGGGAATTGGCCACCAGCTGATCCACCCGGGCACTGCTGAGCTGGTCCCAGAGGCGCAGTTGGTGCAGCTGCCAGCGCAGCAGCGGCCCCAGGGGGGAGCGGGCCAGGCTGGAGCGCGCCAGATAGGCATGCATCTGGTCCCAGGCGTAGCGCACGGGGGTGTGCACGTAGCTCAGATGCAGCTGCTCAGGGGAGGTGAGCACCCCCTTGGCCACCAGGTGGTTGCTGCTGAGCACCAGCGGGTAGTCGGCCAGATCGAGCTGCTCGATCGCCAGCGGCAACAGCGGCAGGTACTGCTGCACATGGCTGACGCCCCAGGGCAAACGCTGGATGAAGGAGGTGTGGATCGAGCGCCCCTCCAGCCAGCTGCCGGCACGGCCGCTCTCGCCATCCACCAGCGCAAACAGCTGCACCTGAGCGCCCCGCTCGGCGGCGAGGCGATCCATCTGCCGCACCACCAGCTCTGACCCGCCGGTGGAGCGCGGGCTGAACCACTCGTGCACCAGGGCCAGGCGCTCAGGGAGGCTTGCCATGTCTAGAACCGTAAGCGTTCATCACGAAAACTCTCAGCTCATTGCCTAGGCGGCGATCTGTCACGAAGCTGCCAGAACGAGTCGGGAGCCATGGCGATCCGCAAACTGCTGGAAGAGGCCCTTCTAGAGCCTGAAATTGGCAGCACCCCGTGCTTCCGCTGGCATGCCACTCCGGTCGGCATCGCTGCCCTTTGGTGCGCCGGCACCCCCCCATCCGCCCCTCCCTACGCCGAGGCGTTGCGGGAGGGGCTGGAGGTGGGTCTGGATCTGAGCCGGGAGGAACGGGAGTTCCACCAACTCAATTCAGGCCTGGTGCTGCTGTTCCATTCCTGAGCTCCAGGGGGCGCCGTACACCAGGCGCCATTCGTGCAGCGTCCAGCTGACGCAGCCCTCGCGGATCAGCGGATCGCCGCTTACCAACGCCTCGGCCTCGGCCATGTCCCGGGCCTGAAATAGCAGCATGCCGCCGGCGCCCTGGCCGTTCAGCCCGCGGCGATCGGCCCAGTAGCCACTGCTGGGCTGATGGCCCGCCTGGGACAGCGTCTCCAGCCAGGCGAGATGGGCCGGCACCACCGCATCGAAGCGGGGCTTGTCCACAATCCCCTGTTCAAGTTTCACAAACCAGGGCACAGCCAGCCGACCAGGGCGGCCCCATGCTGGCGGCCGGCGGTGGCGGCCAGGGTGGCGGCAAGCCCAGGGCAGCGAGGCGCCAACGGCGTTCAGCAGCCAAAAGCTTTGGGGGAAACGGCCAATGCCTGCTCCAGGTGGTTGGCCAGGGCCGCGGCGATCGCCTCCTTGCTCTGCAGTTTGGTCTCGCCGCCGCGGCTGACGATCCAGGCGCTCTGCTCCAGGCCCTGAACCTCCTCGCCCCGGTTGGCCACCACCACCTCAAAGCGCTGCAGCCGCTGGCGCGCCACCGCCAGCAGCTCCGCCTCCGATACCCCCTCCAAATACTTGAAAGTGACCATGTGCAAGCCCGGGTCGGCCAGGCGCACCAGATCGATCACCTTCTCGGTGGGCTCGAGGTTCAGCTGCAGCTGCTGGCTGCCGCTGCCGATTTTTCCAGCCACCACCTGGCTGGGCCGGTAGTCGGCCACAGCGGCGGAAAACACCCCCGCCTGGCAGCCCTCGGCCACCGCCGCCAAGGTGAAGCGCTTGTATTCGTCGTAGTTGGCGGCAATCGTGCAGGGCAGCCAGGTGGGCGGCCGCCAGCCGCCATCGCCGAGCACGAAGCGCACCTGGGCACCCCGCAGCACCAGCTCGGCCGTAATCGCCGCCCCCAGGCGGCCGCTGAAGCGATTGACCAGGCGCCGCACCGCATCGATCGCCACGGGGGTGGGGCCACCGGTGACCAGCAGGCGGCGGCCCCGCAGGGCACTGGTGGAGAGGGAGCGGCAGACCGCCGCCACCAACAATTCGATATCGGGCAGGTTGTGCTTGCCATAGGCATCCCGCGGCGGGATGAAGCTCACCCCCAGCTCGGCCAGGGCCCGGCAATTGCGTTCCAGGATCGGCGTGTGCAGCGTGCCGTGCATGGTGGGAGCCACCAGCACCTGGGTGAGGCCCTGGCCCAGGCGACCCAGGGCGGAGGCCAGCGCCGCGCTCACCACCGTGTCGGCGATGCCAGCGGCCAGCTTGGCAATGGTGTTGGCGGTGGCCGGAGCCACCAGCCAGGCGTCGAAAGGCCGCCCATCCGAGAGGTGTTCGGCCCGCCAGGTGAGGGAGGTGATCAGCGGATTCAGGCTGGCCCACTCCAGCGCCTGGCGGCCCACGAAGTTGAGCGCCGCCTCGGTGCAGAAGGCCGTCACCTCAGCGCCGCGGCGCCGCAGGGCTCTGGCCAGCTCCGGGGTTTTCATGGCCGCAATGCCACCGCAGACCAGCAGGGCGATGCGTTTGCCCGCCAGGTGGTGGGAGAGCTGCGGCACCTCGTGGTCGCCGATCAAGGCCGAGCTGGGGGGCGTGAACTGCCATTGCTCGAAAGTCATGCCAACGGCTCTGGGGGCGGGCGGTGATTGCTGGCGGTGAGCGCGGGCCGTGAGTGCGGGCCGTGAGTGCGGGCGGTGAATGCTGGCAGTGGTGGGGCAACCAGCGCCGATCGAGCGCGGGCGAGCGCTAAGTGAAAGCGAGCCGGGCTAGGGCGGGCTGGCCCATTGGCCCGGCTCAGCGGCCCCAGACAAGAGCTTGGCCGATCAAATTGATGAGCGCTGGTCGCACTCAGGCCGTCAGCAGCTGTTGCAGGGGCTGCCAGCGCAGGGCCCGGGAGCCGCCCATCTCCACCACCAGTTTGAGCCGGGGCTCGCGGCGGCAGAGGCTGAGCAGGGAGGCCAGCTCCGCTTCCGAGAGCACCTGACCTTCCAATAACCAGAGCAGGATCGGCGCTTCGCCCTCCAGCAGTGGGCCCAGCTGGGGCATCACCCGCTGCACCTCGCCCACCGCTGCACCCCGGCCAACGCTCTGGTGGCCCAGGTGGGGCGGGCGCACCCCATGGCTTTGGAACAAGAAAGCCTCGGGATCACCGAGGCCCCGGGCCGAGGTGAGCATGGCGCGGTAGCCAGCGGCCCGCAGGCGCCGCATCAGGCGGGTTTCGGCGCCCCCCTCCAGGGGGGCGAACAGGGCCAGAGCTCCGGAGGCTTCCAGGTCGCGCCTGAATCCACGGCCGGAAAGCAGCAGGGGCATCGCTGGCTGACGTCGAGCTGCGGGGAGTCTGGCAGCCCAGCTCGGCTCTTGGGGGTATGGGTGATGGGGTATGGTGGCTAAATGTGTAATTGACCTGCGCCCGTCCGCTAGCCGGGCCTCCAGGGCAAAACGCAAAGATCGCCAATAGTGACGATCTTTTGGGCCAGTACGGAACATTTACAGCTCTCGGTTCGCCAACAGCTTGTTTATCCGTCGGGAAACTGATTGAACGCGCCCTCTCTGCTCGCAGCAGTTCTGGAAACAGAAACTCTGTGAAATGAGCCCAGGTCCGGTTCCGCCAAGTCCCAGCCCTGTTGATTCAGACGCATTGACGTCTTGCTAGCTCCCTGGCTTCACCGCGGCCGCCGGACCATCCGGCTTTGCTTGGCGTCCGGGACCGCAGACCATTTGCTTCTGGCTCAGCTTCGCCGGCTGCTTCCTGCCCTGGGCAGGCTTCACCGGTGGTCCCGCTAGCGTCGACCCCATCCCTATGTCCATCGGCATTCTTGGGAAGAAACTGGGCATGTCCCAGTTCTTCGATGCAGAGGGCAGGTCCATCCCGGTCACCGTGATCGAGGCTGGCCCTTGCCGCATCACCCAACTCAAAACCAACAACACCGACGGCTACACAGCTGTCCAGCTCGGCTTTGGCGAGACTCGCGAAAAGCTCGTCAACAAGCCCGCCCAGGGTCACCTGGCCAAGTCAGGCGACGAGGTACTGCGCCACCTGAAGGAATATCGGGTGGACAGCGTCGAAGGCCTTGAGCTGGGCGGCTCCATCACCGTCTCCGCCTTTGAGGCGGGCCAGAAGGTCGATGTCAGCGGCGACACCATGGGCCGGGGTTTCTCGGGCTATCAGAAGCGCCACGGCTTTAGCCGCGGTCCGATGACCCACGGTTCCAAAAATCACCGCGAGCCTGGCTCCACTGGCGCCGGCACCACGCCAGGTCGGGTGTACCCCGGCAAGCGCATGGCCGGTCGCTACGGCGGCAAGCAGATCACCACCCGTGGTCTGGTGATCCTCAAGGTGGACAGCGAGCGCAACCTGCTCGTTGTCAAGGGCTCGGTACCCGGCAAGCCCGGTGCCCTGCTCAACATCCGCCCGGCTAACCGGGTGGGCAGCAAGCCGGGTAACTGAGGAGAAGACCGATGGCTGATTGCGTAATTCGCGACTGGCAGGGCAAAGAAGCCGGCAAGGCTGCCCTGGATCTGAAAGTCGCCAAAGAAAGTTCCGCCACCGACCTGGTGCATCGCGCCGTGTTGCGGCAGCTGGCCCATGCCCGCCAAGGCACCGCCAGCACGCTCACCCGCGCTGAAGTGGCCGGCGGTGGCCGCAAGCCCTACAAGCAAAAGGGCACCGGCCGGGCGCGGCAGGGTTCGATTCGCACCCCCCTGCGGCCCGGTGGTGGCGTGGTGTTCGGGCCTAAGCCCCGCACCTACAACCTGGCGATGAACCGCAAGGAGCGTCGCCTGGCCCTGCGCACCGCCCTGATGAGCCGAGTGGCGGACATCATCGTGGTGGAGGGTTTCGGGGCCGATCTCGACACCCCCAAAACCCAGGCGATCACCGCCGCCCTGGCCCGCCTCGGCATCGAGGCCGGCGCCAAGGTGCTGGTGATTCTCGACAACCCCTCTGAGGTGCTGCGCAAGTCGATGCGCAACCTGGAGAAGGTAAAGCTGATCGCCGCCGATCAGCTCAATGTGTTCGATCTGCTCAATGCCAGTCACCTGCTGGTGAGCAAAGAGGCACTCGCGAAGATTCAGGAGGTCTACGGAGATGACTGAGCGTTTTGCAGGTCGGTTGGCGGATGTGATCCGTCGGCCGCTGATCACAGAGAAGGCCACCCGGGCCCTCGAACTGAATCAGTACACCTTTGAGGTGGATCATCGGGCTGCCAAGCCTGACATCAAAGCGGCGGTTGAATCGCTGTTTGACGTCAAAGTGGTTGGCATCAGCACGATGAATCCCCCCCGTCGCAGCCGTCGCGTCGGCCGCTTTTCCGGCAAGCGCGCCCAGGTGAAGAAAGCGGTGGTGCGCCTTGCTGAAGGCAATGCCATCCAGCTGTTCCCTGAGTCCTGAGGGATCTGAACCACCATGGCAATCCGTAACTACCGTCCCATCACCCCCGGCACCCGCACCCGCGTTGCCAGTGATTTCTCTGAAGTCACCGGTCGCGATCGCGAGCGCACCCTGGTGGTGGCCAAGCATCGCCGCAAGGGCCGCAACAACCGCGGTGTGATCACCTGCCGTCACCGCGGCGGCGGCCACAAGCGCCTCTATCGCATCGTCGACTTCCGTCGCGACAAGCACGGTGTGGTGGCCCGGGTGGCCGCCATCCACTACGACCCCCATCGCAACGCCCGCCTGGCCTTGCTCTTCTATGCCGATGGCGAGAAGCGATACATCCTGGCTCCCGCCGGAATAATCATTGGCCAAACCGTCGTATCCGGGCCTGGTTCGCCGATCGAAACCGGCAACGCCCTGCCCCTGTCGGCGATTCCGCTCGGCTCCAGCGTCCACAACGTGGAGCTCTACGCCGGCCGAGGTGGCCAAATGGTGCGCACCGCCGGCGCCAGCGCCCAGGTGATGGCCAAAGAAGGCGACTACGTCGCCCTGAAGCTGCCCTCCACCGAGGTGCGCCTGGTGCGCCGCGAGTGCTACGCCACCCTCGGCGAAGTGGGCAACTCCGAAGTGCGCAACACCAGCCTCGGCAAGGCTGGCCGCAAGCGCTGGCTGGGCCGGCGCCCGGAGGTGCGCGGTTCGGTGATGAACCCCTGCGATCACCCCCACGGTGGTGGCGAGGGTCGCGCTCCCATCGGCCGCTCCGGTCCGGTGACCCCCTGGGGCAAACCCGCCCTTGGCCTTAAAACCCGCAAGCGGAACAAGCCCAGCAATCGGTTCGTGCTTCGGAAACGTCGCCGCACCTCCAAACGGAGCCGTGGCGGACGCGATTCCTGATGCCTGTACTCGCCTTGTTCTCCGCTTAAACCGCCATGGGACGTTCACTCAAAAAAGGGCCATTTGTTGCCGACAGCCTGCTTCGCAAGGTTGAGAAGCAAAATGCAGCCGACGATAAGTCCGTCATCAAGACCTGGTCACGGGCTTCCACAATCCTGCCGATGATGATCGGCCATACCATTGCCGTACACAACGGCAAGGCCCACGTGCCGGTGTATGTCACCGAGCAAATGGTGGGTCACAAACTCGGGGAGTTTGCTCCCACCCGCACTTTCCGGGGCCACATCAAGGATAAGAAAGGAGGCCGTTAAACCATGGCAAACACCTCTTCCAACGAGGCCCGTGCCTACGGGCGCTACATCCGCGGCTCCGCCTCCAAAGTGCGTCGCGTTCTCGATCAAATTCGGGGTCGCAGCTATCGCGACGCCCTGATCATGCTCGAGTTCATGCCCTACCGCTCCACCGGCCCGATCACCAAGGTGCTGCGTTCTGCGGTGGCTAACGCCGAGCACAACCTGGGTCTGGATCCCTCCACCCTGGTGATCTGCCAGGCCAGCGCCGACATGGGCCCCGCCCTGAAGCGCTTCCGGCCCCGCGCCCAGGGTCGCGCCTACGCGATCAAGAAACAGACCTGCCACATCAGCATTGCTGTGGCCCCTTCCGCCTGAACCCCGAGGACACCGACCGATGGGACACAAGATCCATCCAACCGGGCTGCGCCTGGGGATTACCCAGGAGCACCGGTCACGCTGGTACGCCCCCAGCAAGACCTACCCGACCCTGCTTAAAGAAGACGACCAGATTCGCAAGTTCGTCCACAAGAAATACGGCGCCGCTGGCATCAGCGACGTGCTGATCGCCCGCAAGGCCGACCAGCTGGAGATCGAACTAAAAACCGCACGCCCCGGCGTGCTGGTGGGCCGCCAAGGCAGCGGCATTGAAGAGCTGCGCAGCGGCATTCAAAAAACCCTCGGCGACGCCCATCGCCAGGTGCGCATCAACGTGGTGGAGGTGGAGCGGGTTGACGCCGACGCCTTCCTGCTGGCCGAATACATCGGCCAACAACTGGAAAAGCGCGTCGCTTTCCGCCGCGTCATGCGCATGACCGTGCAGCGGGCCCAGCGGGCTGGCGTGCTGGGTCTCAAGATTCAGGTGAGCGGCCGTCTCAATGGCGCCGAAATCGCCCGTACCGAGTGGACCCGCGAAGGTCGCGTGCCCCTGCACACCCTGCGTGCCGACATCGACTACGCCACCAAACTGGCCAGCACCACCTATGGGGTTCTGGGCATCAAGGTGTGGGTGTTCAAAGGTGAAATCCTGCCCGGGCAGAAGGAACAGCTACCCGTGGGTGCTGCTCCGAAGCGGCGGACCAGCCGGCGGCCCCAACAGTTCGAAGACCGCTCTAACGAAGAGTGAGCAGGAGGCCTAAACCATGCTGAGTCCCAAACGCGTCAAATTCCGCAAACAGCAGCGCGGCCGCATGCGCGGTGTCGCCACCCGGGGCAACACCATTGCCTTCGGTCAGTTTGCCCTGCAGGCCCAGGAGTGCGGCTGGATCACCTCTCGTCAAATTGAGGCCAGCCGTCGTGCCATGTCCCGCTATGTGAAGCGGGGCGGCAAGATCTGGATTCGGATCTTCCCCGACAAACCGGTCACCATGCGTCCCGCCGAAACCCGCATGGGTTCCG
>DGYA01000066.1:28651-50847 GCA_002396505.1 Cyanobacteria bacterium UBA5018
ATGGGTTCCGGTAAGGGCAACCCGGAATTCTGGGTGGCGGTGATCAAGCCCGGTCGCATTCTGTTCGAGATGGGTGGTCCCGAGATCACCCCCGAAATCGCCCGCGAGGCGATGCGGCTCGCCCAGTACAAGCTGCCGATGAAGACCAAGTTCCTCACCCTGGCCGACCAAGTGGAAGCCGAAGCCCAGGCCTTGATCGATGCTTCGGCCCTGCCTGATCCCTCGGCTGCCGCCGAGCCCGTCACCGTGGAGTCCTGACCATGGCCCGTCCCGAAATCGCCGAGGTGCGCAAGCTCAGCGGTGACCAAATTCTCGAACAGATCGGTGCCACCCGGCGCGAACTGTTCGATCTGCGCTTCCAGCGGGCCACCCGCCGCCTGGAACAACCGCACCGCTTCAAGCAGGCCCGCATCAAGCTGGCTCAGCTGCTCACGGTGCGTGGGGAGCAAAAGAGCTCCGCCTCCGCCTCCTGATCCCAACCTCCATTCCCATGGCACTCAAGGAACGGGTCGGCACCGTCGTCAGCGACAAGATGGACAAAACGGTGGTGGTGGCGGTGGAAAACCGCTTCCCCCATTCCATCTATCAGAAGACGGTCAGCCGCACCACCCGCTACAAGGTTCACGACGAAACCAACAGCTGCAAGGTGGGCGACCGGGTTCGCATCACCGAAACTCGGCCCCTCAGTCGCACCAAGCGCTGGCAGGTGGCTGAAGTGATCGCCACCACCGGTGCCGCCAAGGCCACCGGCGCCAACTGAGGAGGACCTACCGATGATTCAACAGGAAACCTATCTCAACGTCGCCGACAACAGTGGCGCCAAGCGCATCCAGTGCATCCGGGTGCTGGGCACCAACCGTCGCTACGCCCACGTGGGCGATGTGATCGTGGCAGCCGTCAAGGACGCCATGCCCAACATGGGCGTCAAGAAGTCGGATGTGGTCAAGGCAGTGGTGGTGCGCACCAAGGCCACCCTGCGCCGGGATACGGGCAATTCGATCCGCTTCGACGACAACGCCGCGGTGATCCTGGGCAACGACAACAACCCCAAGGGCACCCGCGTCTTCGGTCCGGTCGCCCGGGAACTGCGGGAGCGCAATTTCACCAAGATCGTCTCCCTTGCTCCGGAGGTGATCTGAAATGGCCACCGCCACCCCCAAAGCCAAGACTGCGGTGCGCATCAAAATGCGCATCAAAAAAGGCGACACCGTTCAGGTGATCAGCGGTAAGGACAAGGGCAAAACCGGCGAAGTGCTGCGCACCCTGCCCTACCAAAACCGTGTTGTAGTCCAGGGCATCAACCTGCGCACTCGCCACGTCAAGCCCACCCAGGAGGGCGAAACCGGCCGGATTCTCACCGAGGAAGCTTCGCTGCATGCCTCGAATGTGATGATCTACTCCACCGCTAAGCAGGTGGCCAGCCGGGTCGAGATTGTGGTTGATAAGGACGGCACCAAGAAACGCCGCCTCAAAAAGACCGGCGAATTTCTGGACTGATTACCAGGATTGATTGCCTGGCTGTACTCCATCGGTTCAGCCCTTAATCAACCTCTCCCTATATCAGCCTCTCAATCCCCCTTTCCGCCTTCTGACCCCGACCAGAAGCGCACTCCCCTCCCCCCGTCATGTCACTGAAACAGCGCTACCGGGAGACGATCCTGCCCAAGTTGCTCAAGGATCTGAACCTCTCCAACGTTCACGAAGCTCCCAAGGTGATCAAGGTCACCGTGAACCGGGGCCTCGGCGAAGCGGCGCAAAACGCCAAGGCTCTTGAAGCTTCGATTACGGAACTGGCCACGATTACCGGTCAAAAGGTGATGGTGACCCGCGCCAAAAAAGCCATTGCTGGCTTCAAGATTCGCCAGGGCATGCCCATTGGCGTTGCCGTCACCCTCCGGGGCGACCGCATGTATGCATTCCTGGAGCGACTGATTCATCTCGCTCTTCCTCGCATTCGCGACTTCCGCGGCGTGAGCCCCAAGAGCTTCGACGGCCGGGGGAACTACACCCTGGGAATCCGCGAACAAATCATCTTCCCCGAGATCTCATTCGACAAAATCGATGCTATCCGGGGTATGGACGTCACCATCGTGACCAGCGCCCGTAACGACGAAGAGGGCAGGGCCCTCCTCCGCGAGATGGGGATGCCGTTCCGCAGTAACTGAGCCCTCTTCCGGACACGACTATGGCCAATCACGATCCCATTTCCGACATGCTCACTCGCATCCGCAATGCGAGTGAGAAGCGCCACGAGACCACCAAAATTCCTGCATCTCGGCTTTGCCGCAGCATCGCCAAGGTGCTGCAACAGGAAGGCTTCATCGCCGCAATCTCCGAGGAAGGTGCTGGCATTGAGCGTCAGCTAGTGCTGGAACTCAAGTACAGCGGCAAGCATCGCAACCCCACCATCCGCTCGGTGCAGCGGGTGAGCAAGCCCGGTTTGCGCATCTACAAAAACACCCGCCAGCTACCCAAGGTTTTGGGCGGTCTTGGGGTGGCCATCATCTCCACCTCCAAGGGTGTGATGAGCGACCGTGACGCCCGTAAACAGGGCGTTGGCGGCGAAGTGCTCTGCTACGTCTATTGATCCTGGGAGATCGATCCATGTCTCGTATTGGTAAAGCCCCGATTGAGGTGCCCGATAAGGTCAGCGTCAGCCTGAACGGGCTGCACGTCACCGTTAAAGGTCCCAAGGGCGAACTCAGCCGCACCCTGCCTGAGGGTGTGGCGATCAGCCAGGAAGGCAACACCCTGTTGGTGACGCCTTCCAGCAGCCACCGCCGCTCCCGGGAGCGCCATGGCCTCTGCCGCACCCTGGTGGCCAACATGGTGCAAGGTGTGAGCCAGGGCTACACCCTCAAGCTGGAGATCGTTGGCGTGGGCTATCGCGCCAATGTTCAAGGCAAGAAACTGGTATTGAGCGCTGGTTACAGCCATCCAGTGGAGATGGACCCCCCAGACGGCATCAGCTTTGCTGTGGAAGGCAACACCACCGTGCTTGTCTCCGGTGCCGACAAGGAGGTGGTGGGCAACGAAGCCGCCAAGGTGCGCGCCATCCGCCCGCCTGAGCCCTACAAGGGCAAGGGCATTAAATATGAGGGCGAGAAAATCCTGCGCAAGGCCGGTAAAACCGGTAAGACCGGCAAGAAATGAGGCCTGCCTGAGCGTCGTCATCCCGCCCTATCTCCATGTCTTTCATCCCCCGCAAACAGCAGGTTCAGAAGCGTCACCGCCGCCTGCGCCGCACCCTCAGTGGCACCGCCCTGCGCCCGCGTTTGGCTGTGTTCCGCTCCAACAACCACATCTACGTTCAGGTCATCGACGACGAGGCCCAGAACACCCTCTGCGCTGCGTCCACCCTGGACAAGGATTTGCGCACCAGCCTCAACAACGGTTGCACCTGCGATGCTTCCATCGCCGTTGGTGAACTGGTCGCCAAGCGCGCCCTGGCCAAGGGCATCCAGCAGGTGGTCTTCGATCGCGGCGGCAACCTGTACCACGGTCGGGTGAAAGCCCTGGCCGAAGCCGCCCGGGAAGCGGGCCTTCAGTTCTGATCCTGCTCTCCTCACCATGACCGAAACCAACGACCAGATCCACGCCGCCGACATCCCAGGCGCCGCCGATGTTCCCGCCGCCGAAGGCCAGCAGGAGCGCCGCGGTGGCCGCGGTGATGCCCGCGGTGGCGACCGGGGCGGCGACCGCCGCGGCGGTGGCCGGGGCCGCGAAAACCGCCGCGGCCAGGAGCGCGACTCCGAATGGCAGGAGCGGGTGGTACAGATCCGCCGCGTCTCCAAGACCGTCAAGGGCGGTAAGAAGATGAGCTTCCGGGCCATCGTCGTGGTCGGCAACGAACGCGGCCAGGTGGGCGTCGGCGTCGGCAAGGCCGGTGATGTGATCGGAGCCGTGCGCAAGGGCGTCGCCGATGGCAAGAAGCACTTGGTCAAGGTGCCCCTCACCCGCACCAACTCCGTGCCCACCGAGAGCCGGGGCCAGGACGGTGCCGCCAGCGTGCTGATCCGCCCGGCCGCCCCCGGTACCGGCGTGATCGCGGGCGGTTCGATCCGCACGGTGCTGGAATTGGCTGGCATTAAAAACGTGCTGGCCAAGCGCCTGGGCTCCAAGACCCCCCTTAACAACGCTCGGGCCGCCATGGCAGCCCTGGCGGCCCTGCGCACCCACAAGGAGACCGCCAAGGAGCGGGGCATCTCCCTTGAGCAGATCTACTCCTGAGGCCTCGCCATGACTATTAACCTCCAAACCCTCAAGCCCAACGCCGGTGCCCGGCGCCGCAAAACCCGCAAAGGGCGCGGCATCGCCGCCGGCCAGGGGGCCAGCTGCGGTTTCGGTATGCGCGGTCAGAAGTCGCGCTCCGGCCGCCCCACCCGCCCCGGCTTCGAGGGGGGCCAGATGCCCCTCTACCGGCGTCTACCCAAGCTCAAGCACTTTGAGCTGGTGAACCCGAAGCACTTCACCGTGATCAATGTGGGTCAACTGGCGGAGCTGGCGGCCGGCAGCAGCGTCAACCTTCAATCCCTGGAGGAGGCGGGCATCGTCACCAGCCCCAAGCATCCGCTCAAGGTGCTCGGCAACGGCGATCTGAGCGTCAAGCTCAGCGTGGAGGCCGCTGGCTTCACCGCCAGCGCCCGCGCCAAGATCGAGGCCGCTGGCGGCAGCTGCGAACTGATCTGAGCGCTCCGCTCTCGCTCGGTCCGCTCGCTCGGCCCTAAGGTCTGCACCGCCTGCCTGAGCCCCGTGCCCAGCAGGCGGTTTTTGTTTGTTTGTCCCCTCCACCCGCCACCGCCATGCTCGTCAGTCGGGGTCGCAACCCCAGCGCCGGCGAAATCCTCAGCCAGCTGATCCAATCGCAGAGCCTGCGCGATCGCGTGCTCACCAGCCTCGGTTTGCTGCTGCTGGTGCGCCTCGGGATCTACATCCCCATGCCCGGCATCGACCGGGTGGCCTTCCAGGATTTCCTGGGCCGGGGGGGGCAGCTGATCGGCTTTCTCGACATCTTCACCGGCGGCGGCCTATCCACCCTGGGCATCTTCGCTCTGGGGATTCTGCCGTTTATCAACGCCTCGATCATCATTCAGTTGCTCACTGCGGCCCTGCCGCAACTAGAGGAGCTGCAAAAGAACGAGGGGGAGGCCGGTCGGCGCAAGATCGCCCAGATAACCCGCTTTGTGGCGCTGGGTTGGGGGATTTTGCAGAGCGTCGTCTTCGCGATGATCCTGCGGCCCTACGCCACCGCCGGTCTCTCCGAAACCGTGTTCGTGATCCAGACCGCCCTGGCCCTGGTCACGGGCTCGATGGTGGTGATGTGGATCTCGGAGGTGATCACCGAACGAGGCATCGGCCAGGGGGCATCCCTGGTGATCTTCGTGAACATCGTGGCCACCCTGCCCAAGGCGCTCGGATCCACCATCGCCCTGGCCCAGACCGGCGATCGCCGCACCGTCGGTGGCATCGTCGTGCTGGTGCTGGTGTTCCTGGTGACGATCGTGGGGATCATCTTCGTGCAGGAGGGCAATCGCCGCATCCCGATCATCAGTGCCAAGCGCCAGGTGGGCGGAGCCAGTTTGCTCTCGGCACGCCAGAGCTACCTGCCGCTGAAGCTGAATGCCGGTGGAGTGATGCCGATCATTTTCGCCTCGGCGGTGGTGTTCCTGCCGCTCACGATCGCCAACATCAGCCGCAACCCCTGGCTGATTCGGGTGGCCAGCTCAATCAATCCCAACAGCAGCACCCCCTGGATCTATGCGCTGCTGTTCTTCAGCCTGATCTGTGGCTTTTCCTTCTTCTACGCCTCGCTAACGGTCAACCCGGCCGACATCGCCACCAACCTCAAACGCAGTGGTGTGGCGATTCCGGGCCTGCGCCCGGGATCCGCCACCGCCGCCTACCTGGGGGGGGTTCAGAACCGACTAACCCTGCTTGGTGGTCTGTTCTTGGGGGCCGTGGCGATCATCCCCTCCGCCGTGGAGGGGGCCACCCAGGTGAGCACCTTTCAAGGCCTGGGGGCCACCTCGCTACTGATCCTGGTGGGGGTGGCCATCGACACCGCCAAACAAGTGCAGACCTACGTGATTTCCCAGCGCTACGAGGGCATGGTGCGCCAGTAATCGGCCCGCCCCGCCCCGCCCCGCGCCCCGTCTTTGATCCCAAAGCCTGATCCGATTGCCATGAAGCAACGCCTGCTGTTCCTAGGTCCCCCCGGTGCCGGCAAGGGCACCCAAGCCGCCCAACTGGCCGCCAGCCATGGCCTGCTGCACCTCTCCACCGGCGACCTGCTGCGGGCCGAGGTGGCCGCCGGTTCTGCCCTGGGCCAGGAGGCGGAAGCTGTGATGGCCCGCGGCGAGTTGGTGAGCGATCAGCTGGTGTTGGCGATCGTGCGCAGCCGGCTGCTGAGCCACCAGGGGGGCTGGCTGCTCGACGGCTTTCCCCGCAACCTGGCCCAGGCCGAGGCCCTCGATCAACTTCTCGATGAGCTGGAGCAGCGGATCGAGCTGGTGGTGCTGATGCAACTAGACGACGAACTGCTGCTGCAGCGGCTGCTGGGCCGCGGTCGACAGGACGACACCGAAGCCGTGATCAGGCACCGGCTGGAGGTCTACCGCCAGCAGACCGCGCCCCTGATCGCCCATTACCGGCAGCAGCAGCTGCTGCAGTCCGTGGAGGCCGCCGGCGGCATCGCCGAGATCACCGGCCGCATCGAAGCCCTGCTGGCCTGATCCCAGCCACTGGGCACCCAACTGAAAGGTGGTTGACCGGTGTGATAGGGTGCCTGTTTGCAAATTCGGAGAGCACAACGCCCATGAAGGTGCGTGCCTCGGTCAAGAAAATGTGTGAAAAGTGCCGGGTGATTCGTCGCCACGGCCGGGTGATGGTGATCTGCACCAACCCCAAGCACAAACAGCGCCAGGGCTGATCAGCCCCCGCTCCCTTGAAGACCCCAAGCCTGGGGTCATGGCCCCGATCCAGGGGCCAACCCTGCCCTCTTGAACTCCCTTAATCCCTGTGGCTCGGATTGCCGGCGTCGATATCCCTCGCGATAAGCGAGTCGAGATCGCTCTCACCTATGTGTACGGGATCGGTCTTACCCGTGCCCAGAAGATCATCGCCAAGAGCGGCGTGAACCCGGACACCCGGGTCAAAGATCTCGATGACGCCGATGTGCAGAAGCTGCGCAGCGCCGCCGAGAGCTTCACCCTGGAGGGAGACCTGCGCCGTCAGGAGGGCATGGCCCTCAAGCGCCTCCAGGACATCGGCTGCCTGCGCGGTCGTCGCCATCGCCTCGGGCTGCCCGTGCGCGGTCAGCGCACCCGCACCAATGCCCGCACCCGCCGGGGCGCCCGCAAAACCGTGGCCGGTAAGAAGAAGTAGGGCTCAGGCCCACTCCTAGGGTCCAGGCCAACCGCAAGGCGGCGCCTGGCCGTCACTTCAGTAAGGCCCAGTCCAACCGCATGGCAGCCCCCGGCCGTCACTCCGGTAAGGCAAAAGCCAGCTGCCGGCGCCAACCGACTCAGCCAAGCCCAGCCCTGCCGCCCCAGGGGCGTCACCAGGGCTGCTCTCGCCAGTATCCCGATCACCTCCTGCCCCCGGCAGGCCCTTATTTATGGCTAAGCCCGCCAAGAAGACAGGCCCGAAAAAGGCCAAGCGCAACGTGCCCAACGGCGTTGCCCACATCCAAAGCACTTTCAATAACACGATCGTGTCGATCACCGACACCGCTGGTGAGGTGATTTCCTGGAGCTCCGCTGGTGCCAGCGGCTTCAAGGGAGCCCGCAAGGGCACGCCGTTCGCGGCTCAAACCGCCGCTGAGGCTGCCGGCCGCCGCGCCCTGGAGCAGGGCATGCGCCAAATCGAAGTGCTGGTGCGCGGTCCCGGTTCCGGTCGTGAAACCGCCATTCGCGCCCTGCAGGTGGCCGGCCTGGAGATCACCCTGATCCGCGACGTCACCCCCCTGCCCCATAACGGCTGCCGCCGGCCCAAGCGCCGTCGCGTCTGAAGTCGTCTCCCGTCGCTGTCCCGTTCCCCGACTTTCAGACCGTGCTGCATTACCAAATCGATCGCATCGACAATCAGGTCGCCCCTGATCGCTCCCAGACCGGCACATTCCTGATCGGCCCGCTCGATCGCGGTCAGGCCACCACCCTGGGTAACGCCCTGCGTCGAGTGCTGATCGGCGGCCTTGAAGGCAGCGCCATCACGGCGGTACGCATCGCCGGTGTCAACCACGAGTACGCCACCGTGCCCGGCGTGCGCGAAGACGTGCTGGATATCTTGCTCAACTGCAAGCAAATTTCAGTCAACAGCCGCAACCGCGAGCTGGAGATTGGCCGGCTGGTAGTCAACGGTCCCGCCACGGTTACCGCTGGCGACCTGCAGTTCTCCTCCCAAGTGCAGGTGATCGATACAGGCCGCCTGATCGCAACCGTGGCCGATGGCCATAGTTTGGAGATGGAGGTGCATGTGGAGCGCGGCATCGGCTATCGCCCTGTCGACCGCCACAACGAAGACACCAGCGCCATCGACCTGCTCCAAATCGATGCGGTGTTCAAGCCGGTGAAGCGGGTGAACTACACGGTGGATGAAACCGCCGTGGGCGAGGGCGGTTCGGCCCGGGAGCGGCTGCGGCTGGACATTGAGACCAACGGCAGTCTCAGCCCCGACGACGCCATGGCCCAGGCCGCCAACCAGCTGATCGCCCTGTTCCAGCCCCTGGCCAGCCTGAGCATGGCCGACGAGCCAGGCCACGACGCCGAACCCGCCGCCGAGGCCCAGATTCCTCTCGAAGAGCTGAATCTCTCGGTGAGGGCCTACAACTGCCTCAAGCGCGCCCAGGTGAACTCCGTCTCCGATCTGATGGGCTTCAGTTATGAAGACCTGCTGGAGATCAAAAACTTTGGTTCCAAGTCGGCTGACGAGGTAATCGAAGCCCTGGAGCGGATTGGCATCTCCCTGCCCCAGAGCCGCACCACCGCCTGAGCGGCGACCTCCCCTGAGCGGCCCAGCCGCGAGAGAGACCCCAACCCCCGACAGATCAGAGCCCCTTCAGAGCCCCTAACCATGCGACACCAGTGCCGAGTCCCCCAGCTGGGACGCCCTGCCGACCAACGCAAGGCCATGCTGCGTGGCCTGACCACCCAACTGATCCGCGAAGGTCGGGTCACCACCACCAAGGCCCGGGCCAAGGCCCTGCGGGATGAGGCCGAGCGGATGATCACTCTGGCCAAGGAAGGCAGCCTCTCCTCCCGCCGCCGGGCCATCGGCTACATCTTCGACAAGCAGCTGGTGCACGCCCTTTTTGATAAGGCTCCCGAGCGCTACGGCGATCGCAATGGCGGTTACACCCGCATCATTCGCACCGTTCCCCGTCGCGGCGATAACGCCGAGATGGCGATTATCGAACTGGTCTGAGCGCGCTTGGCCCCAGGCCCCGCTCCCTTGGCCTCAGGCCCTGCCCCCTTGGCACCTAGCCCCCTGAACGGCCAGGCCTCCAGTGAAAGCCTGCTTTCGAGTGAAGGCCAGTTTTTTGTGGACAGCCAGGTTGCCAGTGACAGCCAGCCGCGGCCTCTCCAGCAGGAGCCGCGGCTTCGTCGCATCGCCCTCTGCTTGCAATATGACGGCAGCTGCTTCAACGGCTGGCAGCGCCAGAGTCAGGCCCCGAGTGTGCAGGCCCGGCTGGAGGCCGCGATCGCCGAGCTAGACCCCCAGAGGCCCTGCCGCACCATGGCGGCCGGTCGTACCGACACCGGCGTGCATGCGGCCGGCCAGGTGGTTCATTTCGATGCCTGCGGTCCGATCCCAGCCCATCGCTGGCCGCGGGCCCTCAACGGCCGCCTGCCCGCCAGCATCCGGGTGCGGGCCGCAGTCGAGCAGCCCAGCGAATGGCACGCCTGCTTTTCGGCTAGCTACCGGCGCTATCGCTACACGATTTATAACGGCCGCACCCCAAATCTGTTCCTGGCACCTTGGAGCTGGCACCGCTACCGCCAGCGTCTCGACCATGGGGCCATGGCCGCCGCCCTGGAGGCAATGCTGGGCCACCATGACTTCTCCGCCTTCCAGCGGGCCGGCAGCCGCCGCGCCCACGCCCGCACCACCCTGCAAGAGGTGAGCATTGAGCGCGACGGTGACCTGATTACCGCGGAACTGCAGGCCAGCGGTTTTCTTTACGGCATGGTGCGGCTGGTGATCGGACAGCTGGTGGCCGTTGGCGAGGGGCGCTTGGCCCCCCAGGAATTCGAGGATCGTTGGCGCCAGCGGCAGCGGGCGGCGGTGAAGGAGGCGGCCCCACCCCAGGGCCTCTGCCTGCTGCGGGTGGGTTATCCCGAGCCGCTCTTCCCCCCCTGGGCCTGGTATGATTGCCAACCGCGGTATCGGCTATCGCATTGCGATTCCCCCGATCCCTGTCGGCGCTGACTGCCCTGCTTCAGCTCAGCTTTAAGAGCTTCCGCTCTTGAAGCGAGGGTTTTGGGAGCTGCAGCGCCAGCCGACATCCCCTACAGCGGCCCCGTTTGGGTCCCTGCCCTCCTAAATCCAGGCGGTGGCAGGCGAACCGGTAAGGTCGTTGTTACCCGATCTGCGCTAGCGCAGGTCAAGACCCATCCGCCGTGATGGGGAAACCCATCCGGCCAGCCGGTGCCTCACCAGGCGATATGAACAAGACTCCCCTCCCCTCAATCGAGACGCTCGAACGCCAGTGGTATCTGGTGGACGCCGAGAACCAAACCCTTGGCCGTCTGGCCAGCGAGGTGGCACAGGTGTTGCGCGGCAAGAACAAGCCGACCTACACCCCGCACCTCGACACGGGTGACTTCGTGATCGTGATCAACGCCGACAAGATTCGGGTGAGCGGCAACAAGCCCACCCAGAAGCTTTATCGGCGTCACTCCGGTCGCCCGGGTGGCATGAAGACCGAAACCTTCGCCCACCTGCAGGCCCGCATCCCCGAGCGCATCGTGGAGAAGGCCATCAAGGGCATGCTTCCCCACAACTCCCTCGGCCGCCAGCTGTTCCGCAAGCTGAAGGTTTACAAGGGCACTGAGCATCCCCACGCCGCCCAGCAGCCCCAGGTTCTCGCCCTCGATCCCGCCACTTCCGCACGATGAGCAGCAACTCCGTCACCTACTGGGGTACCGGCCGCCGCAAGACCGCAGTGGCCCGGGTGCGGGTGGTACCCGGCACCGGCAGCGTCACCATTAATGGCCGCCCCGGCGACAACTATCTCAACTACAACCCGGTCTATCTGGCGGCCGTCAAGGCGCCCCTGAAGACCCTGGGTCTGGCCAACGACTACGACCTGTTGGTGAACGTGCGCGGCGGTGGTCTCACCGGCCAAGCCGATGCCATCAAGCAGGGTGCTGCCCGGGCCCTCTGCGACCTGTCGCCCGATAACCGCAAGCCGCTCAAAACCGAAGGCCACCTCAGCCGCGATCCCCGGGCTAAGGAACGTCGCAAGTACGGCCTCAAGAAAGCCCGCAAGGCTCCTCAGTTCTCCAAGCGCTGATTTTTTTAGTTTGCCCAGGCTCCTGCGGCCTGGGCTCCTCAGCCCACCTGTCTTTGCCCATTCTTTTCAGCCATGCCTAAGGCCGATATCCACCCCACCTGGTACCCAGATGCCAAGGTGATTTGTAATGGCACCGTGGTGATGACCACCGGTTCCACCCAGCCCGAACTGCACGTGGATGTGTGGAGTGGCAACCACCCCTTTTATACCGGCACCCAAAAGATCCTCGACACCGAGGGTCGTGTGGATCGCTTCATGCGCAAGTACGGCATGACCAGCGGTGCCCCCGCCGCCAGCCCCGCCAGCACCAGCGCTGACCAGGCTGAAACCGCCGCATCCGAGGCCTGATCTCAAGCATTGATCGGGTGTTTGCCAACCCCACCGGACTGGCCCCCATCTCGATCAACGCTAGCCGGATGCTCCTGAGCATCCGGCTTTTTTGTTCGGCTTGAGCTCTGCTTGTCTTGAGCTCTGCTTGTCTTGAGCTTTGATTGGCTTGAGCTGAGGTTGCCTTGAGCTCCGGTTGTGTTGATCCATTGATGTTGATCGATTGATGTTGATCGATTTCTCCCGCCCCAGGCGGTTTTGCCGTCACCCCCTCCATGGATCTCTCCCTGCTGCACGAGCGACTGGAAACGGCACAGCGCACCTTCGAAAGCCTTGAGCGTCAACTGGCCGATCCCGATGTGGCGGCCAATCCCACTCAAATGCAGTCGATCGCCAGGGAGCGGGCGCGGCTGGAACCGCTGGTTAACGACCACCAGCGGCTCTGCAAACTCGAGCAGGAACAAGAGGAGACCCGCGTGTTGCTGCGGGAACATCGCGGCGATTTGGCCATGGAGGAGCTGGCCAACGAAGAACTGGCCAGCCTCCAAGCTGAAATCACCCAGCTCCAGCAGCGGCTCACCATCGCCCTGTTGCCTCATGATCCCAGGGATGAGCGCAGCGTCATGCTCGAGATCCGCGCCGGGGCCGGCGGCGATGAGGCCGCCATCTGGGCCGGCGACCTGGCCAGGATGTACGAGCGCTACAGCCAGACCACCGGCTGGCGGGTGGAACCGGTGAGTGCTTCGGAGGCTGAACTGGGCGGTTTCAAGGAGCTGATTTTGGCCATCCGTGGCGATGGAGTATTTAGCCAATTGAAATTTGAGGCCGGAGTGCATCGGGTGCAACGGGTGCCCGCCACCGAATCCCAGGGCCGGGTGCACACCTCCACGGCCACGGTGGCGGTGATGCCTGAGGCCGATCCGGTGGAGGTGCAGATCGATCCGGGCGACCTGGACATAAGCACCGCCCGCTCCGGCGGCGCCGGCGGTCAGAACGTCAACAAGGTGGAGACCGCCGTTGACCTGTTGCACAAACCCAGCGGCATCCGCGTCTTCTGCACCCAGGAGCGCTCCCAGATGCAGAACCGGGAGCGGGCCATGGAAATCCTGCGGGCCAAGCTCTACGAAATTCAGCTGGCCCAGGCCAATGCCGAGGAGAGTTCCCAGCGGCGGGCCCAGGTGGGCAGTGGCGATCGCAGCGAAAAAATCCGCACCTATAACTACAAGGACAACCGGGTAACAGACCATCGGCTGGGCAAAAACTTCTCCCTTGAACCAGTGCTAAGTGGCGAAATCGAACCGCTTATTTCAGCATGCGTCGCCGCGGAACAGAGCCGGCTGCTAGAGCAATTGGCTGATCCGGTGGCGGGAGTTTAGGGAAGGAACTCCTCCCCCCACTACCAGCAGCCCCATTCCCCCGCAGCAGCCAAGCCCGCCGGCCTCTCAGCGCCTCAGGCGTTCCGTATTGGTCAACTCTCCGCCGGCCGGAGTTCCTCCATTAATAGCGCCAGGGATTCATTCAATTGGATTCGGTTGCGGGGGGTGCCGGCGAGGAGGAATCGGCACTGAGCAACAAGGCATCGAGCCTGGATTCGATATCTGCGAGCCGTTTGTTCTCTTTCTGCAGCCGCTCGATCTCGTTCTCGATCAGCTGAGTTCGCCTCTCGTTCTCTTGCTCCCGCTTCTTGAGCACGTTCTCTCGCCTCTCGCTCTCGAGCACTCTGATCCGCGCGTCGATTGTTGGATGCCAATTTAACTTCGCCAACAAGCGCCGCCATGGCGGTAAGGAGGAGAGGAATTCCGATTTGCTGATCCACCTTGAACTGGAGGATTCCGAAGAGATTGACATGGCTGTAGGAGGTGAAAAAGGTGATCAGAGCAACCAGCAGGCCTGCCGCCAGCGATGCCCATCCCGTTGTATCCAGCGGAACCGAGCTCTCTTTCGTATCAGCAGCGCGGGGATCTGTAATTGATGACATCAGTTTAGCTGGGCCAGGTAGCGAAGCATCTGCCTATGGTGCATATGTTCTGTTGTGTGATGGGCGTTTTCGGGTCCTGTGCAGCTCGGTTGCGGCAGCACGGCAGGGGCGCTCTCGCCCCACCTGAAGGTTGCCTATTGGCCGAAGTATTTGCCCATCCCCTTATCCAAGACTTGAGTTCAATCTTTGAACTCAATCGTTGAGTTCAATCATGTACTTGCTCCACTCTTGATGGCGGCCGGAGAGGATGTGGCGGCTGGCCTCAAAGCTGAGGCTGCTGGAGGGGCGGCGGGGCTGGCGGGCCAGGGGCATGGCGGCCTCGCGGGGGGTGCGGTTGCCCTTGCGCACATTGCAGGGTAGGCAGGCGGTGGTCACGTTCTCCCAGACATCGGCGCCGCCCCTACTGCGGGGGATGACGTGGTCGATGGAGAGCGGCTCGCCGCTGTAGCCGCAATACTGACAGCGGTGGCCATCGCGGTGGAAGACATTGCGCCGGGTGAGGGGCATCTGGCGGTAGGGCACCCTCACGAACTGGCGTAGACGAATCACTGTGGGCAGAAGACAATCGCCGCGTATCGAGCGGCTGGGGTCATGCTCCAACCCCTCGGCCTTGCCTTTCAGCAGCATCACCATGGCCCTTCGCCAGGTGGTGATGTTCAGTGGCTCATAGGACGCATTCAGAACAAGAACGTGGCCCATGCCAGACCCCGTATTAAGGGGCATGCTAAGGGGCCTGTAAGAGTCAGATCCGTGCCGTATATCACCACCTGGCGCCAAATCTGCCGCCCCTGAACCGATGACCAGTAGCCCCAAGGCCTTGCCCGACGCCCCGGCTCCCCCGGGGGAAGGCCTCGATCAATTCGGGCGCATGCGGGCCTGGGTTGATGTGGACAGCGGCGCCATTGCCGCAAATGCCAGGGCCCTGCGCCGCTCGCTGGCCGCTACCACGGCTCTGATGGCGGTGGTTAAGGCCGATGGCTATGGCCATGGGGCGGTGGCCGTAGCCCGGGCTGCCCTGGAGGGCGGGGCCACCAGCCTGGGGGTGGCCACCCTGGCGGAGGCCGTGGAGCTGCGCCAGGCAGGAGTCGAGGCGCCGGTGTTGGTGCTGGGCAACCTCAGCCAGGTGGAGGAGCTGCGCCACTGCCTGCGCTGGCGGTTGATGCCCACCTTGAGCTCGATGCGCGAGGCGCTGCTCTGCCAAAACCTGGCCAGCGCCAGTGGCCGTTCGATGGCCGTGCAGCTGAAGCTGGATACGGGCATGGCCCGCCTGGGGGCCGACTGGCAGGAGGGTCCGCGGCTGGTGGCGGCCATGGGGGATCTGGACGCCGTTGACCTGGTGGGCATCTATTCCCATCTGGCCTGCGCCGATGCGCCGCCCGAGGCCGACGACGGCCTCACCACGACGCAGCAACGCCGCTTTGATGCGGTGCTCAGCAGCCTGGCGGAGCAGGGGCTGGCGGGCGGCTGCCGCCATCTGGCCAATTCGGCGGCCACCCTGCGCTGCCGCAGCCTCCACTACGACCTGGTGCGGGTGGGTCTGGCCCTCTACGGCCAAGCCCCGGCCGAGCACCTCAGCGGCTGCCTGGAGCTGCGGCCTGCCCTGCAGCTGCGGGCGCGGGTGACCCTGCTGCGGGAGGTGGCGGCGGGGGTGGGGGTGAGCTACGGCCATCGCTTTGTGACCAGCCGCCCCAGCCGCATCGCCGTGGTGGGCATCGGCTATGCCGACGGCGTGCCCCGGCTGCTCTCCAACCAGCTGGAGGTGCTGTTTGCCGGCCGCCGGCTGCCCCAGGTGGGGGCGATCACCATGGACCAGCTGATGCTGGATGCCACCGACTGCCCTGAATTGGAAATGGGTTCGGTGGTGACGCTGTTGGGCCGCGAGGCCAACGAGGAGATCAGCCCAGCCGACTGGAGCGCCCGCTGCGGCACCATCCCCTGGGAAATTCTCTGTGGCTTCAAGCACCGGCTGCCACGCCTGCCGGCTGAGTCGCCGACGGACTGAGCAGGGCAGGCTGGGCGGCCGCCGGCTCAGACGCCTATGCCCTGATAGGCTCGGCTTGCCACTGGAGAGGTGGCTGAGTGGTTGAAAGCGGCTCCCTGCTAAGGAGTTACAGGAGGCAACTCTTGTCGAGGGTTCGAATCCCTCCCTCTCCGTTTTAAATCCAGAGCCAAACTCAAAACCAATTTGGTTGGCAGTTTGGCTCTGATTGTTATTTATTTCTGTAGCAGGCGGCGGGCGATCTCCGGCAACAAGCTGTTGTCCTGGGCGCACTGCTTGCCCTCGCTGAATACCACCAGCAAGCTGGCATTCAGCTGCTGTTCAGTGCCTGCTGGCCCCCCTGCCTCGCCGGCAATCACCGGGCCAGCGACACCTTGAGTGGCCGGCCATTCCACGTAGGCGGCGTCGTGGCGGGCCTGGCTCATCCAGCCAGCCTTGCTCCATAACTGGGCCCCCGGCGGCAGGCCCTCGCCCAGGAAGCCATCCACCTGATTTTCAGGATCTTCTGCCCTGCTGGCGGCATCGAGGCTGCGGCTGAGCAGCTCGCGCATGCGGGCGCAGGCCGGCGGCGAGACGATCGCCGAACCGATCACCGCCAGCAGCAGCCGCGCCACCCCATCGCTGCTGAGCCGATTGCGGTGCTGGTTCTGCTCCCCATAGGACTGGCGCTCGCGGCCATAGGGGCCATCCCCCCAGGTTTTTTGACAGGCATTCCAGCCCTCCAGCTCCGGCCAACCCAGCTGCAGCAGCCACTGGTTCACCAGCTGGCGCTGGCGCTGCCAATCGGCCAGCCGATCCGCTGGCAGCTGCGGGCCGCTGGTGGTGCCGCTGAGTAAATCCACCACCAGGCCGGTGGCATCGTTGCTGGAATCGCGGATCATCGCCGCCAGCCCCTGGCGCAGCTCGGCGCTATCCGGCAGCCGATCGTCCTGCAACCAAGCCTCGGCGGCCACCAGATACACAAGCTTCACCACGCTGGCCGGATAGCGGCAGCTGGCCCCATGCCAGCCGGCGCCCACCCAGGGCAGCGACCAAAACCGCTGGGGCTCCAGGTTGGCGCCCAGCCCGATCGGGGAGCGGGCCGGAGTGCCCGGCAGGCGTTGCAGCCAGGTGATCGACAGCCGCTGGGCCAGGCCCGGCCTGCCATCAAGTTCAAGGGCCCGCACCAGCTGCTCCAGCCTCTGGCCCATCCCGGGATCCGGGCTATAGAACGGCATCCCATCAAATTGGCTACGTGGCGAGATTAGGCAGCCCAGCCCAGCCTTCCCTGCCGGTTGGGGAGCCCGCCGCGCCCGAACACCTGATCGCCGGCACTGTTTGGCGACTGCGGCGGCCCCTGGATCTGTTCAGCCGCTCGCGGGGCCAGGGCCTGGCCAGCCAGGCGGCCGCCGGTCGCTATCTGCGGATCCTGGCCACCGGCGAGGGTCGGCTGCGGGTGCGCTTGCTGGAGGACGGCTACCCCGGCTGGATCGAGGCCGATGCGCTGCTGGGGCGGGCCGTGGCCAGCCTGCCGCCGCTGCTGCCGCGCTTGCAGAGCGGCCAAATCGCCGCCCGCATTGAGCAGGTGCTCGGCTATGGGCTGGCGGCCCTGGAGCGGCCGAATCGCTATCTGTGGGGCGGCAGTCTCGGGCCCGACTACGACTGCTCGGGGCTGGTGCAAACCGCCTTCGCCGCCGCCGGCATCTGGCTGCCCCGCGATGCCTACCTGCAGGAGCGCTTCTGCCAGGCGGTGGCCGTGGCGGTGGGGGTGAGCCAGCTGCTGCGGCCGGGGGATCTGCTCTTTTTCGGCACGCCCCAGCGCTGCGACCACGTGGGGCTGCACCTGGGCGGCGGCCGCTATCTGCACAGCTCGGGCCTGGCGCACGGTCGCAACGGCCTCGGCATCGACAACCTCCACCCGCGCAACCAGGATCCGGTGGCGGTGCATTACCGCCAGCGGCTGCGGGGCGCCGGTCGGGTGTTGCACAGCCACGACGGCAGCCCCCTGCCCGCCTAAGTTCAGCCTCAAATTCGCTGGATCAGGGCAGGGAGATGCAGCTATCGGTGGTGGTGCCCCTGTTCAACGAGCAGGAGAGTTTGGCGCCACTGGTGGAGCGCATCCTCAGCCACGTGCGCCCCCTGGGGCTGAGCTTTGAGTTGGTGCTGGTGGATGACGGCTCAAGGGATCGCACCCCAGAGCTGCTGGGCCAACTGGCGGCGACAGTGCCGGAGCTGGTGGCGGTGCGGCTGCGGCGCAACTACGGCCAAACGGCGGCGATGGCGGCCGGTTTTGACGCCAGCTGCGGCGAGGTGATCGTCACCCTTGATGGCGACCTGCAAAACGATCCGGCCGACATCCCGCTGCTGCTGGAAAAGCTGAACCAGGGTTTTGACCTGGTGAGCGGCTGGCGCCACCGCCGCCAGGATGCGGCCCTGAGCCGGCTGCTGCCCTCCCTGCTGGCCAATCGCCTGATCGCCAGGGTCACCGGCGTGAAGCTGCACGACTACGGCTGCTCCTTGAAGGCCTACCGCCGCGAGGTGATCGACGATCTCAATCTCTACGGCGAACTGCACCGCTTTCTGCCGGCCCTGGCCTTCATCGAGGGGGCCAGGATCACCGAAGTGCAGGTAACCCACCACCCTCGCCGCTACGGCAAGAGCAACTACGGCATCGATCGCACCTTCCGGGTGCTGATGGACCTGCTCACGGTGTGGTTTATGAAGCGGTTCCTCACCCGGCCGATGTATGTGTTTGGCAGCGGCGGCCTGGTGGCGATGGGAGCGGGGCTGCTGGTGGCCCTATGGCTGGTGGGCGAGAAGTTGCTGATTGGCACCAACATCGGCGATCGGCCGCTGCTGCTGATGGCCCTGATCTGTTTCCTCACCGGCGTGCAGCTGTTTTGCTTTGGCTTATTGGCCGAGATCCAAATGCGCACCTACCACGAAAGCCAGGGGCGACCGATCTACCGGGTGCGCGACATCTTGCGTCAACCTGCTCCAGCAGGCTGATCGGGCTCGGCCCCGCTGGGGGACCCAGTGGCTGCCCAAGGGGCTGCATTCGCCGGCAGGGGCAAGCCCGCCGCTGGAGCACCCGCTACGCCGGAGCCGGAGCGGCCGCGGAAAGCGGCCATGCCCCGGGCGGCGACGCGCACCACCGCCGGATCCACATCCCTTAAACCCCTTTGCAACAGGGGCAGGGTGCGGCGATCGCCCCAGGCCACGGCCTGGATCACTGCGGCCAAGCGCTCGGCGTTATCGCCATGCAGTTGCCGCTGCAACCGCAGCAGCAGCAGGCTGCTGCCCCGGCCATCGCCCGGGGCTGGCAGGGCTGGCGTGGCGTCGGCATTGGCGTCGGGAGCTGTCTGCTCTGGCGGCGGGGGGGTGTTGAGCCGTTCGTGCACCAGGCTGATCTGCACCCGGTTCAAGGCGGCCACGGCGCTGGCATCGGTGCTGGCCAGCAGGGCCGGCGGCCGGCGGCGAGAGAGCAGCCAGAACAGTACCGACACCAGGGAAAAAGCCGCCAGCAGCGATGGGTTGAGCAACTCCCCACACCTGTGAATTGAACTTTTATGTCGCCCCTGGCGCCGCCGCAAAGCGGCTTTGACCAGGGTCTTTACAGTAGCTGTGGTTGCTATTGGCCCGTGTCATGACTGGAGATTTCGCCGCCGCTTGGTTGCCCTCGGTATTCGTGCCCCTTGTGGGAATCCTCGGCCCTGCCGTGGCCATGGCCCTGTTGTTCAACGTGATTGAAGCCCGCGACTGACGCTGCTTCTCGCTTCATCCGCACCACAGCCGCACCCCATCACCATGACTGTGTCCCCCGTGGCCGACCCCTGCGTCGGCAACCTGGCCACCCCCGTCAACAGCAGCTACTTCACCAAGGCATTTCTAAATGCCCTGCCGGCCTACCGCCCCTCCCTGTCGCCCAATCGTCGCGGCCTGGAAGTGGGTATGGCCCATGGCTTCTTCCTCTACGGGCCCTTCGCGATCACCGGTCCGCTGCGTCTCACCGAGTACGCCAGCACCGCCGGACTGCTGGCCACCATCGGCCTGGTCTCGATCCTCACCGTCTGCCTGTCGATCTACGGCACCGCCGGCACTGGCCCCAATGTGCAGCCCGCCGACGCCACCATCGACAACCCGCCCGCCGACCTGTTCACCAAGGCCGGCTGGGCTGAATTCGCCAGCGGCTTCTGGCTAGGCGGCTGCGGCGGCGCCGCCTTCGCCTGGTTCCTGGTGGGCACTGCCATCGTGTCTCCCCTGGCCAACATCGCCGGTGGCGTCTGGAGCGTCGGCTGATCTTCAGCCCTGGGCTCAAAAATCTCGGCTAAAGCACAAGCAAGCCAAGTCAATTGCCCCGCCCTATGGTGGGGCTTTTTCATGGTGAAATACAACCACTAAGTTGTGATCGACGGGGAGTGTCTTAATTGGGTTAAGAGCACCTCGAAAAAAACCAAGGTCCATTGATGTTTCGTCATGGGCTCCGCGTTTCCGAGGCCTGCGGTCTGGTGTTGGAGCAGGTGGATGTTGAGAGCCGCATCCACCACGTCGCTCGCCTCAAGGGGGGCCTCTCCACCACCCACCCGCTGCGAGGGGACGAAATCCGCGCCATCAAGGCCTGGCTGGTGGAGCGGGTTCGCATGAAAGCCCCAGGACGGTCGTTCTTCCTCAGTGAGCAGCGCAAGCCCCTGCACCGCTCGACTGTCAATCTGCTGCTACGGAAGTATGGGGAGAAGGCTCGGTTAACGGTGGCCGTTCATCCCCACATGCTGCGCCATGCCTGCGGTTTTGCTCTCGCCGACGAGGGCGTGGTCACCCGGCTGATCCAGGACTATCTCGGGCACCGCAACATTCAGAACACCGTGCGCTACACCGCCACACACCGCCACCAACCCGGCACGGTTTGAGAAGTTGTGGCGTTAACGCTCAGCATCAGAAGCGGGCAGAAATATGTGCATTGTATCCAGCCTCGGCGCCCGTCTTCCGCATCTGGATGTTAGGCCTATCACAACGGAAATCAACACTAGAACCAAGGCTTGATTTCATAGCCGCACGCCTTCAGCTCCTTTGCAACCTCCGCCTTCCACGACCCTTGCTCATCAAAATCCACATAGATTACTCCACTTATATCGTTTGGTATCTCTGCCTGACCTTTCACTAAGGCACAGACGTTTTCTCGTCCATATTTTGCCATGAGACAACCATGTTCAAAAACAACGTTTTGTCGGGCCCTGCTTCTAGTTGGAGCCTTGTGTTCATGCCCCCCGCAGGCTAGGTCGCATGGGGTATACAAAACTAGAGCAAAATCAGCTTCACCTGAATATCTTTCGTTTTTTCTATGATTGTCATGCCGGTGCTCGCCTGTTCATGAAGGATGATTGATTGCAGTCCGATTGTCTCAATAAAGCGGGCGGCTTCCTGTTTTGCTTCGTTGTCACGTCCATGCACGATGAATACTTTGCGCTTGTTCCTCGCGACGGACCATCGGGATCCCTCATAAATAACTGTACTGGATACAACAATTTGGCCTACCACTCCTGTTGCTGATTTACCGATAAACGAGGTAGGTGGAGCATCGAACTCCAGAAAGTCAAGTAGCGGTGTGAACTCTTCTGACAGGTAAGCTCGACGTTCTGCGTACGCAGGAAGCTTAGCCTTGATGAATGCCCAGAAAGAACTGAGATTCCGATTCTTCCGCACAAATAACGGCATTAGACTTGCTACTTCTATATCAGCTAGTAGTTATTGGCGAAGCACCTCGTATTCACTTGATTCCGCAGGCTTACCAGTAGCATGATCTACTAGCAGGCTTACCATGCGGTTGGCCTTGTCGAACTTAGTTTGCTGAATATTCGTGTTCATGTACCAATCCTAGCAAAAGCCTAACGCTTTCTTAGATGGTTCCGTGAACCAGGGCATGTGAGCCCCTCCTTTCCGTGAACCACGGCGAACTGGCCTCGGCAGGTCTTTGATATCCCTGATCCCGCATACGGTCTCGCGGCAGACCAGCTCAAGGTAACCGTGGTTCACGGGTCCGATAACCACATGTTCAGTAAGCTACACAATGTCCGCTGGGCTGCGTACTCCGAGGGGGCCTCGGTTGAGGACATGGGTGTAAATCACCCCCACCATCAGCAAAGTTGTTCGCCTCGCCGTTCAGCTCCAACAGCTAGAAACCCATTTTCTCTGCGACGCCTAGAAAGACCCCGTGCATCCGCTCCAGTGCAGCGTCGCTTAAGCTTTTTGCGGCATTTGGAAACAAAGGTCAAGGGAATAATCGGCCTCGAAATGCTGTTACTGCCTCGCCTGAGCGGTGGTTGCGCCATTACACCGCAACTTTGGCATGATGGTTTGTGCGAAGCAACGCTATCGTTGCCGCCCTGGCTGACCGACACAAGTCC
>DGYA01000103.1 GCA_002396505.1 Cyanobacteria bacterium UBA5018
GCCGCGTAGCGGCTTGGTCCAACGCCCATCATCACCCGCCCGCGGGCCATCTCGCCGAAAGCAGGGACCTATTCATCGGGCCGGGTGCATGATGTTGTTGGGCAATCCTTCATACGTAGGTAATTGGATCCGGACAGAGATGGTGAGCCAACAGCCGCAGACCAACATCCAAAGTTTAGAAGCAGCCAGTGTTGAGGGATTAAGAGATTAAGCGTTAAGGGAAGGGCCATGGGGGAGGCAGACCACACGAAACCCGATGTGGCTGTAGGCAGATAAGTCCCCTCGGCAATCGCGGTGAGCCGAGCGACAGTACGTGGGAGGGTAGCCCCAATGGCCGCCGCGCTGCAGCATTTCGGCGCCACTTTTGTCGTCTACTGAATCCACCCAAGCACTCCCATCGGCAGGTGCTCCTACATAGCTGCGATGCCACTCATCCAGACACCACTCAACCACGTTGGCATGCATGTCGTGCAGGCCCCATGGGTTGGCCGGAAACTGGCCCACAGGTGACGTCTGGGCCCGGTTTTCACCCTTGGGGGCTTCGCCATGGGTGTAGTTCGCATTGAAGTTTGCCAACTCGCTGATCAACGTGATGCCGCAATGAAACGGCGTTGTGGTGCCCGCCCGGCAGGCGTATTCCCACTGGGCTTCACTGGCCAGGGTGTAGTTGCGGCCCGTACGTGCTCCCAATCGGGAGCAGAACGCCATCGCGTCGCGCCAACTCACCCGCTCCACCGGCCGCCGGTCGTGGACAGCATGATTGCCTTTGAAATGGGAGGGGTTAGAGCCCATCACTTGATGCCACTGGGCCTGGGTCACCGGGGCCTGGCTGATCCAGAAGCTCTCCAGCGCCACTGGATGCTGTGGTCCTTCATTATCTGAATCCTCCGCCTCATCGGCCGGCGATCCCATCAGAAAACTGCCGGCTGGGATCGCCACCATGGTGAGCGCCACACCATCCCCCAGCGGCTCAAACCAGGCCCCAGATGCCACCAGCCGCGGCGTAGCCCATAACCGCAACCGCACCAGCTCAGTGCGCACTGCGCGCCCGTTGTCGTTCACCGTGGCGCTGGGAAGCAGCAGCCACCGCTCATCGTTGTCTTCCCCGGGGGGATTGGCGCGGTGGATGTCTTGCAGCTGAGACGCCGCCTGGCAAAGAGCCTCCAGTACAGGCGCCGCCCTCTCCGTTCCCACCAGCTCTCGGAGCTGCTCCTGCTCCAGAAAAGCGCTCAGGGCCGCAATGCTGGCCTCAACGCGCACCAACCCCAGCAGTTGGATCGCCAGCAGCCACTCCTGTGGATCGCGGTTGCCTTCTGTCAGCACCACCGCCAGTGCCTCGGCGGCCGGTGCTCCCGCCTCGGGATCAGCCTCTGCCAAGGGGAGCAGGCCCTGCAGGGCCGCCAGCCGTGCCTGCAGGGGATGGTTCAGGGCCAGGTCGGCGCAGAGACGGCTCACCCGCTGCCGCTGCATCAGTTTTTCCTTTCCCTCCTCAATCCACTTCACCAGCGGCTCCCACGTGCGCAGCAGGGCCTCGTGGGCGATCTCAACGATGCCCCCCTTAAACACCAGCAGGCGGTCGTCCACCATCCGCTGCACGATCTCCCGGCTGGCGACTGGCAGATCAGCCAGAGGCGCCGGCCGTTTGGCCTCCCGGCCATCACTGCTCACGCTCACTAGGTGATCGAGAAACGCCTTCCGCAGCGCCTTGCGCACCTCCTCGCTGCTGGTCTGCGGGTTCCAGCACCTCTTGACTTGGGTGCTCACGGCTCCCTCCACGCCGCCCAAGTCCTCGTAGTCCTTCACCGTCAGAACCTGCTGCTTCCTGGCTTTCCACAATTTCTCCAACGTGAACGCCAGCAGCGGCAACGCATCGCGCCCGCCGCTGTCCTTCACCAGACGCGCCTCCAATCCAGGCTCCAGGGTCAGATTTGCGCGCTTCGCCGGGCCCGTGATGAGGACGCCGAAATCCTCAGATTCGATGGGTTCCAGGGTGTAGGTGCTCGCCATGCCCGTCAGCGACGGCCAGCGCGTCTGCAGCGGTGCCAGGAAATCCGTTCGCATTGTTGCCAGCACCATCAGCCCTGCCTTGCGAGCCCGCAACAGCTTCTGCAGGAACACCTGAAACGCCTCACCCTGATCCTCCTCCTTCCCGTCTTCCATTGGTCCACCAGTAAACAGCTCCTCGAACTGATCGATTACCAACACAACCGGTGCATTGCTCTTGCGCTGCAGCTCCTGCAGGCTGCTGAGTGGATCGGAGGCATCGAAGACACCCCCGGCGCTTACGACCGCCTCCTCCAATTCCTTGAAGGGCTCGTCCCCCGGCGTGAACGCCGGCAGCACCAGCCAACCCTTTTCGCGATCACCCTTCAGGCGCGGCACCACGCCCGCCCGCACCAGCGACGACTTGCCGTAGCCCGATGCCCCCAGCAGCAGTAAAAAAGCCTTGGGCCGCAGGGCCAGGCTGGCCAGCCGCTCACACACCGCCTCGATTGCCCCATCGCGCCCAAAGAACACCGGCGCCTGGTGTTCCTCATATGCCGGCAGCCCAGGATAGGGCGCCAGGCTCTTGTCCCAGTGCTGCAGATCCCGCCAGTTCAGCTTCTCCTGCAGCGTGGCCTGCAACCGCTGCTTCACCTCCGCCAGCTGCTCGGCGCTGGGGTTGGCGGAATCAGCCACCTTGATGGCCTGCTTGGTCTGCAACAAGAGCGGTAGCGGCTCACGCTTGAGCTCCTCTGCTGTCTTTGCCAGCTGGATCGGGATCACGGTTTTACCGTCCTTTACCGCAATCGCCACCTCCCCCACGCACCAGGGCGAGCTGTCGTACTCTTTGCTACAAAGACACACCATCGCCGTCGCGTCGCCCAGCTCGCCATACAGCGTCTGTCGCCAGTCATCACCGGCCTTAACGCCATGGCTGTGGTCCTTGTCGCGGAAGTAGCCGTACTTCCACTCCGTGAACCATGCCGCCAGCCGGTCCGCCCAGGCATCGCCCTCGGGATCGCGCCCCGTATAGCTGATAAAAATCGCGCTCACGGGCAGAGGCCGTTGCCAGCTGCTGCCCAATTTACCCGGAGCTGGTGGGTTAGTAGAGGGCAGCCGTCTTCAAGCCTACTGGTTTGCCCAACGACAAGCCTCAGCGGCGCGGCGCTTCGCCGCGTCCGCCTGGAGGCGCATGTTCTGCAAATTCTTTCTTAATCACAACGGTTCCAGCGATAAAATCATGAATTGCTCGTTTACGGTCACTAAACAAGAGCACGACTACTTCACTCCAAACCCAGACATCTTGCAGCAATAGAATGACAGTGTACCAAGTAGGGGCTGATTCAGTGCGGAGATATGTACGATCAATCCATCCAAGAGATGAATATCTATCCCAGTCTAGATGTAGCAAGGCCCAGATGTCAGCCATGACAACAATTAGTGCGATTATAAGATCTACGGCGGAGCGTTTCCATGCTTCTGACCATCCAATCGAATATCCGTTTGGTCTCGTTATTCGAATTCCTACTGCGAGCTTACCCGGAGATCCTCCGTAGCAGGCATTAAAAATCACATTGTACATTGAAAATAGTGCTGTCGATAAAATCGTTAGGATAATCGCTAAAGGTAGGCCCATCGTTTCGGGCAATGCGAACAAGTACACCAAGGGCAAAATGATGAATGCATCAATCCAACCGGCACATAAACGCTTCCAGAAACCCGCATATACTTTTTTGCCATCACGATAAAGCGGTAAAAATTCCATAATCTCTTCCTTCGCAGAACGCTGCCCTTGAGTGGCAGGCAGGGAGCTTGGGGTGGCGACGCAGTGAGCAGATGGCGGCCTGTCCACTCGAAGGGCTTGTTCGA
>DGYA01000122.1:0-193 GCA_002396505.1 Cyanobacteria bacterium UBA5018
AAATTGTGACTTTCCAGAGCCTTCCCAGATTGCTCACTTGTGAGCACAATCAATTAGGCTCACTCAACGAAAAACTATTTGTCCATTTAAACAATAGCAATGCACTTCCAGTGCTCCTCTCACGGCTGCCCAAAGACTAGGCACTATTAATTTGAGCATATTTGAGATTTTATACTGGCACAAGGAAGTCCTT
>DGYA01000122.1:392-864 GCA_002396505.1 Cyanobacteria bacterium UBA5018
ATATCAATTGCCTCATTTTTCAATAAACTTTGACTCGCCGGACCAGCCCAGCAAGTCATCGCAGCTCCATTGGGCGTTGCTGGGGTTTTTCAGATCCTCCCTAGAAAAATGCCCCTTTCAGTTGCTGGCAGTCAAAAGCAAGCAGTCAGAGGCAATCAAATAGCTGGATGAATTGGCTCATATGGATTGATTCATATGAATTAGTTCATAAAGCTGGGCTCATACAGCCTGGCTCATACGGCTCTAATCGGGCGCTTTTCGATCACCTTGTCGATCAGGCCATAGGCCACTGCTTCGCTGGGGGACATGAAGAAGTCGCGATCGGTGTCCTCCTCCACTCGGGACAGGGGCTGGCCGGTGCGATCGGAGAGTTCTTGGTTGAGCTTCTTTTTGAGGTAGAGAATTTCGTCGGCTTGGATGCGGATGTCACTGGCCTGCCCCCGGGCACCGCCGAGGGGTTGGTGGATCATGA
>DGYA01000122.1:983-9278 GCA_002396505.1 Cyanobacteria bacterium UBA5018
TCCTTGGCCTGGATCTCGATGTCCACCGCCTGGCCCTGGGCGCCGCCGAGGGGTTGGTGGATCATGATCCGGGAATGGGTGAGGCTGCTGCGCTTGCCCTTGGCGCCAGCGGTAAGCAAGAAGGCCCCCATCGAGGCGGCCAGGCCCAGGCAAACCGTTTGCACGTCTGGCTTGATGTGCTGCATCGTATCGAAGATGCCGAGGCCGTCGTATACCGAACCGCCGGGAGAATTGATGTATAGAAAAATGTCTTTGTCGGCGTCTTCCGCCTCCAGAAATAGCAATTGAGCCACCACTCGGTTGGCTGACTCGGCGGTTACGGGCTCGCCTAGGAAGATGATTCGCTCGCGCAATAGGCGCGAGTAAATGTCAAAAGCCCGTTCGCCCCGGCCCGACTCTTCGATCACGATCGGGATCATCGACACAGGGGCCAGCGCGGTTCAGCCACGATCCTACCGAGGCCGAGTCGCTAGGGTCGCTTGATCACGTCGAGTCGCTAGGGTCGCTGGATCACTTGGTGTATCTCGCGTGAGCGACGCCCTCACGGTTGCCGACAGCAAGCGCGCCTTCCATCGCGCCTTCCCGTTTCTGGTGGCTCCCCTCTACCGGCGGATGGTGGATGAGCTGCTGGTGGAACTGCATCTTTTGAGCCGTCAGCAGGGATTTCAGAGCGATCCCCTGTTTGCCTGCGGCTTGATCCAGGTATTCGACGGCTTCACTCGCGGCTATCGGCCCGACCAGCACCGGGAGCTGCTTTTAGCTGCTCTCTGCAGCTGCTCTGGCCATGACGCCGCCGCCCTGCGGCGCCAAAGGGATGGCGCCGTGGCCGCCATTGGCCATCACAGCGTCGAAGAGGTGAAGCAATGGGTGGAGCGCCAGGGGGAAGGCGCTCCTGAACCGCTGGCGCTGGCCCTGGCCAGCATCCGCAGGCCCGACTTTCACTACTCGCGCCTGATGGCGGTGGGGCTGCTCAGCCTGATGGAGCAGGCCCAGGGGGCCGATGGCATGGATCCGCTCAGCCTGCGGGGCTATGCCCACGATCTGGGCAGTGCCATGGGCCTGCTGCGGGAGCGGGTGGACAGGGATCTGAACCTCTACGTCACCAACCTGGAAAAGATGGCCCAGGCGGTGGAGTTGATGGAAGAGACAGTGGCGGCGGAACGGCGCAAGCGCCAGCGGCATCAACAACCGCCCAAAGCCGAGCAGTCCGCCGATACGGCTAGCGATTCTGGGGGCCAGTCTGGGGGCGATCAGCTGCCAGCGCCGCCAGCTGAAGGCGTCCAGTCAGCTGGCTGAGCGGTTGCCCCTTGGTCGCGGTAGCCACCAGCTCCAGGCTGGTGGCCCTGCGCACCAACAGGGGCAGGCCCTCTGGAATCAGCGACAACTTATCCAGTTCCGATGGTCGTAGCCGCAGCTGAAACCGATCTGGGACGATCCTGGCGGCTGCCGGGGCAATCGGCTCGGTACCCAGGAACAGCAGCAGCTGCGGATCGCCGCCTGGGCTTGCCAGCCAGCGCCAGCCCCCCACCACCTGGCCGTCCTCGCGTGAAAAGCTCGCTGTGGGCAGGCGGCGGTTAGATCCGCCGGTGCCAGCGGCGCCGCCGGCCTCCAACCTGGCCGGGGTCTCTTGGAGACCAGCATCCAGCAGGCTCTGGCGCAGGTGGTCGAGCAGCTTGGCCCAGGCCTGGCGTTCGCTGCCCACCATGAATTGCAACTCCAATCCCGCCTGGAAAGCGCCGCTGGCGATTCGACGCAAGCGCAGCTGGAAGGGAATTGATTGCAGCAGCTTTAGCTCCCTATCTGCGAAGCCATAGCGGGCCGCCAGCGGTTCGCGGATCAACTGACGGCTCAGCAGCCCCTGGAGCCAGGGCTCCAGGCGCGGGCCGGACAGCTCCAGGGCCATGCCTGGCGGCAAGGGCACCGCCCGAGCAAAGCCCTGGCCTGCCCTGGGGGGCTCAACCAGCAGACCGGTGAATGCCGTGGCTTCTCCCTGCAGCGCCAGTGCGCCGCGCAGGTCAGTGCCGCCGCGCAAAGCAGTGGCGCCGGCACCGGTGGAGAGGCTGAGACAGCCCTGGCGCAGGTGCTGCAAAAGCGGCGCTACGGGGCCAGTGATCGCCGCCAGACCTAAAGGACTCCAGTAGACGGCTTGACCCTGCTGTAGCCGCTCCAGGCAGCGGCGCTCCAGTCCCTGGCGCTGGCGGCTGCTGGACTTGAGTTGATCCGACAGCTGGCGGAGCGAGAGCGGATCGGGGGCCAGCACCAGCAGATCATCCACCCGCAGCGCATTTGGCGGCAGCGGCGTGGCAGCAGCGGCGGGACCTGGGCGATCGGCAATGGCCAGAAAGGCACCACCGTCTCCGTCACGGCCCCAGAACTGCCACCAAAGCCCCCCTTGACGCTGCCATTGGCGGAGCGCCTGGCTGGGGCCGAGCCGCTGTTGCCACAGGGAGGGCACCGGCCGTAGCGGATTGGCAGCAAAACTCTGAATCAGGGCCGTCTCGCTCAGCAGCCGAGCGAGACCCTGAGCCTTGGGCCTCGGTAGCCGCCAGAGCACCAGGGCTGGCCCCAGCAGCAGTAGAGCAGTGACCAGGGCCGTAGCCCGCAGCTGCAGACGCGGCATGATCACTGAGATTTAAGGAGCTTTAGCCAGTCCGCTCCGAGGTGGAGCTGGCTGATCGAGGTTGATCGGGCGACCCCAGCAGCTGGAACCCACTCCAGCCACACCCGAACCTGCCACACCCCAACCAAATAACAGGCCGGGGAAGCCGGATTCATGGGCGGCGGGGGGAGTTGGCCGCCTGGCGCCGGCGCCGATCGCGCCAGTCAACGGCGGACAGATAGATCACTCCCGCACTCACAAAGATCAGGAGCCCGATGGCCACCCAGGAGAGCAACTGGGAGCTGGTGGGGCCACTGGCGACGATGGACTCAACCACGATGACACTGCCGGACAGGTTTGACCAGGGCTCAGAAGTTGATGCTGCCGTCACCATGGCGGCCCCAGACGACCATGGCGATCGAGAAGCTGAACAGGGCAGCGAGGGAAGCCCAGCCCACGGTGATCAGCATGGCGCGGTGATTTCGAGGTGCCAGGACTTTACCTAGGCTCATCAACGATTGAGATCGTCGCGCCTTGAGCTTCGCCTCGCCCACTGCCGTGCGGGAGTCCCGGACGCTGCGTCAGCCCTACCCGAACTTCAATGTGGTGGTGCTCGACGACGACGTGAACACCTTCCAGCACGTGGTGGATTGCCTGGTGAAGCACATCCCGGGCATGCAGCCAGATCGCGCCTGGGAACTGGCCCACCGCATTGATGGCGAGGGCTCGGCCGTGGTCTGGTGCGGGCCCAAGGAGCAGGCTGAGCTATATCACCAACAGCTACTGGTGGAGGGACTGACCATGGCCCCCCTCGAACGCGCCTAGGAGAACTCATGGGCCGGGTGGTGATCACCCACAGCACCTACCTGGAGGGGCTGATCCCCCTGCTGCGGCGACTGGCCCAGCAGCCGGGCATCGACACGGTCACTCCCGCTGTGATCAGCCGCGTAAAAGGCCGCGCCGCCAGCTTGAGGCTGAGGGTGTCCGCACCAATCCTGGGAGGTTACAAGCTGCTGGCCCGCCGCGGCAATAGTGCCCAGGAGGTGTTTGTGACCACCCAATGGAGCCGTGAGCTGCTCCAGGAACAACTGGATCAGTTGGCGGGCTCCCCCTGAGCCTGGCCCCAGGGGCGAATTAAGCCTGATTCTGGCAGCGGCCAAAAATCTGCGGCCAGCCCTGCCGATCCTGAACGCTGATTTTTGGCCACTGATTTTTGGTCATTGATTTTGGGCCGCTGATTTTTGGCCACTGATTTCTGGCCGCTGAAAAGCTCTGGCTATCCAGGTAGCCAGAATGCACTTTGCATTTCCCGCCGGCCTTGCCAATCGCCACCTCCCAAATCGATGCAGCGCTGCAATGGCGCTATGCGGTGAAGGCATTCGATCCAAGCCGCAGCATCGACCCCGAAACCTGGGCCTGCCTGGAGAACAGCTTGGTGCAGAGCCCCTCAAGCTATGGCCTGCAGCCCTGGAAATTTTTGCTGATCACCGATCCAGCCCTGCGGGCCCAGCTGCGACCCCATTCCTGGAATCAATCCCAGATCACCGACTGCTCCCACCTGGTGGTGTTCCTGTTGCGACGCAAAATCGAACTGGGCGATGTGGATCGCTTGATCGCCGCCACCAGTGCCGCCCGGGGTTTGGCACCAGAACAGCTGGGCTTTTATCGCGAACTGATCTTGAAAGATCTGGTCAACGGCCCCCGCAGCCAGGAAATTGAGCGTTGGTCCAGCAATCAGGTGTACATCGCCCTTGGCACCTTCATGGCTGCCGCCGCCCTACTGGAGGTGGACACCTGCCCAATTGAGGGATTCTCGCCCCTGGAATACGACCGAATCCTGGAGCTTGAAACCAGCCCCTATCGCAGCTGCGTGGTCTGCGCCGCCGGCTATCGGGATGCGAGCGACAAGTATGCCAATCTGGCCAAAGTGCGCTATCCAGCTAGCGAGCTAATCGAAAGCCGCTAGGAATATTCCGGAATAAAGATATTCTGGAATAAGAATATTCCGGAAAACAGCCATAGGGCACCTCGAAAAATGCCAAGGTTCATCGAGGTCGCGGCGCTGGAGGTATTGCATCGACTGACTTGCCCCTTGCTCTGGCGAGCCGAATCAGTTTTTCGAAGCGCCCTATATTGAATTGGCTCATGACAGTAAACAGCGCCACAAGACGCTGTTTACTGCTAAATGGGTGGACCGCCGTGCCGTCTTGCCCCAGTGTTCGACCTGGTGGAACCAGAAGAGGGTCAAAGGCGGGGCTTCGTTTCCAGCTACAAGGCCGGCCTACGTTGCTTCCGCTGCAGACCCCCATGTCGAAAAGGGAGTCAGATCAGAAAACTGTGAAAGGCAGTCACCAACACGGCAGTCCTGTTCCAGCTTAGGGCGCATCTGGCGGCAATGGCCAAATCGAGCGCACCTCCGCCACTCGCAGCTGGGCTTCGCTGGCCCGGGCCTGGCTCTCGCTCGCCTGGAGCGGCAAAGTCACGTGGCCGAGCTTGCGCCCCAGCCGCGAGCCCTGCTTGCCATACCAGTGCAGCGCCGCCCCGGGTAGGGCCTCCAGGGCCCGGCGCTGGTCGAGGTATTCGCCACTGGAGATCTCGTAGCCGAGCAAATTCACCATCACCGCCCCCGGCAGCCGCAGGGCCGTACTGGCCAAGGGCATTCCGGCCACAATGCGGGCCTGCTGGCTGAATTGGCTGGTGGTGGCCGCCTCGATCGTGACGTGGGCAGAGTTATGGGTGCGGGGGGCGATCTCGTTCACCTGCAGACCCGCAGGCCCATAGAAAAATTCAATCGATAACACCCCCACATAGTCGAGGGCGGTAACCAGCGAGCAGGCGATATTGCGGGCGAAGGCCTGCACCGCATGGGGCAAGGCGGCTGGGGTGAGCACCCAGTCGCATACCTGCCGGTGCTGGTGGGTTTGGGCCAGGGGCCACACCTCCACCCGGCCCTCGCTATCGCGGGCAACGGTGATGGCCAGCTCCAGATCGAAGGCCACCAACTCCTCCAAGATCCAATCGGCGCTGTTCACCCGCCGTTGCAACCAGGCCAGGTCGGCGGCACTGCGCAGCAGGGCGGTGCCCTTGCCGTCGTAGCCACCGCTGGCCACCTTGGCCATCAGGGGCAGAGCCATGCCCTGGGGCAGTGCTTCCCCCAGCTCAGGCATCTCACTCCAGCGCAGAGTGGGCAGCTGCAGCCGGTCGAGCAAAAGGCGCTGGCTGCGCTTGCACACCAGGGGCTCCAAGGCCTGCAAAGAGGGCAGAAAGCGCACCCCGGCCGCTGCTAACGGGGCTAGCGCGGCCAGATCCAGCCACTCGTTTTCAAAGGTGATCGCCTCGCAGCGCCGGGCCAGCTCAGCGGTGGCGGCGATGTCGCCCAGGGGGGCCTGGATAACGCTGCTGGCCAGGCGGCTGGCTGGATCAGAGGCGCCAGGGGTTTGTGAGTGCAGCTGGATCCCCAGTTGCCGGGCCGCATCGGCCAGCATCCAGGCCAGCTGGCCGCCGCCCACCACTCCAATAGACCGCTCGCCCTTGGCTGGGGCGGCTGGCAGAGGCTGGCCGCCCGTGGCCGTCGTAGCAGTGGACGTCGTAGCAGTGGCCGTCGTAGCCGTGGCCGTCGTAGCAGTGGTCGGGTTGCTTGTCGTCACCAGGAGCGGCCAAAACCAACTTGGTTAGGGCTGTGATCGCGGCCCTTGGCATCCAATCATGCATCCGCCAGCGGCTGGCTGGTGGGATTCCCCCAGCCGCCAGCACCTGCCACCGCATTTGCAGCTTCAACGCCAGCAACTTCAGCGCCAGCCGCCATCGCCCGCCACCGCCAGGCGGATCAGGCTGAGCCCCAGCACAACCACGAACAGGGCCAAGCCCACCGTGCAGGCGTAGCTGATCTCCAGTTCGGCGAAGGCCTGGTCATACACGTAATACACGATGGTGCGGGTGGCATCGGCTGGACCGCCCTGGGTCATCAGGTACACCTCCTCGAACACCTTGGTGGCGGCGATCGCCGCAATCACCGCCACCAGGGTGAGGTAGGGGCGCAATAGCGGCAGGGTGATGTCTAGATGTTGGCGCCAACCCTCGCTGCCATCGAGTTCGGCGGCTTCATAGAGCTCCCCCGGGATGCCCTGGAGCCCCGCCAGAAAAATCACCATGTAATAGCCAAGCCCCTTCCAAACGGTGAGCAACATCACCGAGGGCAGGGCCAGCAGGGGGGTGGTGAGAAAGCCGATCGGCGAGAAGTGATCCCCCAGAAATACCCCTAGCCAGCCATTCAGCAGCCCGTTCTCCGCGTACAGCCAGCGAAAGGCGATGGCGGCCACCACGATCGACACCAATACCGGTGTATAGAAAGCGCCGCGAAACCAGTGGCTGCCGGGGAGCCGCCGATTCACTAGCACCGCCAGCAGCAGGGAGCCGCCAACGATCGGCGGCACCACCCCGATCAAATAGAGAAAAGTGGTGCCCATCACCCGAAAGAACATCGGGTCGGCGAGCAAGCGGCGGATGTTGGCCAGCCCCACAAAGCGCAGGGGCTCCGTCACATCCAGCCCGGTCTGGGTGAAGCTGATCACCAGGGCCATGGCGGCTGGAATCAGCACCGAGAGCCCGATCAGCACCAGGGCCGGCGCCAAAAAGGCCCAGGAGCTGCGGGAAGGGCTACTGCCGGCCATGGTGGCTCTCTACTGGCGCCATTGTGGTAGATGCCAGCGGTGACGCCCCCGGCGTGAATAGCCCCAGTAACAGCCCAAGCCCCAGCCCCAGCTCCAGCCCCAGCCCCAGCCCCAGAGTGCAGCCCCGCAGTGGCGATCCCCAACAGGTGCTGCGGCAGGTGTTTGGCTATGCCGCCTTCCGCGGGCCCCAGGCCGAGGTTGTGCAGCACGTGATGGACGGCGGTTCAGGCCTGGTGCTGATGCCTACCGGCGGCGGAAAATCGCTCTGTTATCAGGTGCCGGCCCTCTGCCGGCCGGGGTTGGGGGTGGTGATCTCACCGCTGATTGCCCTGATGGACGACCAGGTGGCGGCCCTGCGCCAAGCGGGGGTAGCCGCGGCAGCCCTGCATTCGGGCCTGGCCGCCGACCAGGCCACCGCCCTATGGCGCCAATTGGCGGCCGGCAGCCTGGAGCTTCTCTATGTATCGCCAGAGCGGCTGTTGGCGGGCGATCTGTTGGATCGGCTGGCCGGTGGCGCCGCTGGCCAGCCCCCTTCCCTATTCGCCATCGATGAGGCCCACTGCGTATCCCAGTGGGGCCATGACTTCCGGCCGGAATACATCCAGCTGGGAATTTTGGCGGAGCGCTTTGCCAAGGTGCCGCGGCTGGCGCTCACCGCCACAGCCGATCCGCGCACCCGCAGCGAGATTGTGGAGCGGCTGCGGCTGGAGCAGGGCCGGGTATTTCTGGCCAGTTTTGATCGGCCCAACATTCGCTATTTGCTCCGGGCCAAGGATCAGCCCACACGCCAACTGCTCAGCTTTCTGGAGCAGCAGCGGGGTCAATCCGGCATTGTCTACGCCCGTTCCCGCAGTCGGGTGGAACGGCTGACGGCCGAATTGCAGGCCGCCGGACACGAGGCGGTGGGTTACCACGCCGGCATGGAGAGTGGCCAGCGCTCCGCCGCCCTGGATCAATTCCGCTCCGGTGGCAGCAGCGGCGCCGTGGTGGTGGTGGCCACGATTGCCTTTGGCATGGGCATCGACA
>DGYA01000122.1:9450-11940 GCA_002396505.1 Cyanobacteria bacterium UBA5018
TTTGGCATGGGCATCGACAAACCAGACGTGCGCTTCGTGGCCCACGTGGATTTACCCAAGAGCCTGGAGGCCTATTACCAAGAGACGGGTCGAGCTGGTCGAGATGGTCTGCCGGCCCTGGCCTGGATGGTGCATGGACCGGGCGATGTGCCCCAGTTGCGGCGCTTCATTGAGGAATCGGCGGCGCCCCCCGAGCAAAAGCGCATCGAACACGGCAAGCTTGATGCGCTACTCGGCTTCACCGATGCGCCCGGCTGCCGCCGCCAGGTGCTGCTGGCGAATTTTGGTGAACAGCTGCTGAGTCCCTGCGGCAACTGCGACGCCTGCCTGGAACCGCGCAACCTCAGCGACGTTACCGTTTCAGCCCAGAAATTGCTATCTACGGTGTGGCGCACGGGCCAGCGCTTTGGTGCGGCCCATCTGGTGGATGTGTTGCTGGGCTCTACCAGCGAGCGCATCCGCAGCCTCGGCCATGACCAGCTCAGCGTGCATGGCATCGGCAGCGAGCTAGATCGAGATCAATGGCGCAGCCTGGTGCGTCAACTAACAGGCCTCGGCCTGCTGGAGGAGGTGCCCGATGGCAGAGGAGGCTTGCGCTGGGGATCGGAGCCAGAGGTGCGGCAGTTACTGCGCGGTGATCGCAGGCTTGAGTTGCCCTTAACCGCGCCCAAGCGGGAGAGACGCCAGCAACAGCCCCGAGATGGTCAGATTGGCCCGGCGCCCGATTGGGGAGATGCCGACCCAGAGCTACTAGCCGCCCTCAAGCGCTGGCGCAGTGAGCAGGCCCGCAGCCAGGGGGTGCCCTCCTACGTGGTTTTCCACGATCGAACCCTGCTGGAACTGGCGGCCCGCCGGCCAAGTGATCGCAGCGAACTAATCGGTGTTAACGGCATCGGCACCGCCAAACTAGAGCGCTACGGCGAGGCCCTGCTAGCAGTGATTTCAGCGGAAAGCGATACAACCAGCAATTATAGCAACCAGTAATCATAGTAGTTTGCCACTATGATTACTGGTTGCCAATGCGTCAGGGAAGCTGTGGAAAACCGGAGCCACAGCCGATGGAGCCCAGATGCCGGCATGGCTATCAGCTGGCTGGGATGACGAAATGGCGGTTTTCCAGAGACTGCTTAGACAGCCTTGATCCACCAGCCGTCTGCATCGGCAGTGTTTGCAGTCCAACGGGCATCCATCAGCGCATAACTGTACTGGCGGTATTCACCATTAGTGGCTGAATAAGTGCCATCCGAGTTTTTAATTTCCCCCCAGGGATCATGAACCCAGAAGTAGCCGCCGCCAGGAAATGACGAATCATTCTCATAGCCAACCAGACAAATCCAATGCCCTCCACCGCTGGGGGCCGAGGCTGGGCCATGGTGCAAGATTCCACAGGGGGCGGGAATTCCCCTATCTAGCTGCGCTTTGAGGTTTGCCAGGCTGCCGTTGGTGAGAAACTGAGCATTGACGCCAAAATGAGCCAACGTGGCCACCTGCACCGAGCTACTGGTGGAATCACCTCGCTTAAATACCTCCTGAACATACTGATCATCTTTGCTTATCACTCCTGGCTTTAGCGACATGAGCAGCATGGCGCATGAACTGGAGAAGCAGGTTCGTGAAGCATCTCGATAGTTGTCCCGCTGGCTCTGATATGGCACATTCAATTTGCAACCACCACTACTGCTAATGCCACTACTACTAGCGCTAATTCTAGCGCCACTTATCTGCCAGTGATCGGTAAATATCCACCATTTTCCAGCGCCACCAGGCAGTTCTATGAGTTGATGTCCCGCCGCTTCCTGGACCCATTTGCAACCCTTATATTCCTTGCCAGGGATGACGGCCGACTTTTCATTTTCCGCCAGCTCGCTGCTGTTTTTAGCCTGTTTTTTCAAAACAGTGGCTACTTTGCAAAGGATGTCCATGGTGCCTGTGGGGCCTTGCCTAGAGATGCCTTTTCAGCTAAGCCTATACAGACAGTCCGTGTCAACCCGGCAGCACCAGGCAGGGACATCTTGAAAAATCCCAAATCTCACAGATCTCATTCTGCAAAAAGTATTGTGCCATCTAGGTTTCTCCCATAACTCACGGCAGTGGGCTTGGCACTTCCAAGCCGACGGCGAAACAGCAACAGTTTTTATGCAAGGCTGGCATAGGTATAGCGCCGAGCCGCAACACTTTTTCAATCTGCTGCCAAAACCGGTAGAATCAAATTAAGCAAATCTTGGAAAGCCGCCATTTTTCCCTGCCACTTAAAAACCCTTGCGGCACTGCAATTCCGCTAGCCGCCAATTTGTACGGTTGGAAAGCCAATGGCGATCGAGCCTCCGTGGGCACAGGTGTCACCCATGCGGGCAGCAGGCTTACCGCCAATCAACACGGTAGGAGAACCCGGACCAATGATCGGGCCACCCACATGGGGAATTGGAGTTGGAACGGCGGGCGTTTGCATCGGACAGGTGTGCAGATCCTGGTTGACCGACACATCTCAGC
>DGYA01000130.1 GCA_002396505.1 Cyanobacteria bacterium UBA5018
ACTTCACCCAGAGCGTGGCCTACCGGGAGATCTATGGACTTGGCCGCCAAGAGGGGCGCCAAGAGGGGCGCCAGGAAGGGCGCCAAGAAGGGCGCCAGGAAGGCCGCCAGGCAGGGGAGCTTGATCTAGCCCTACGCCTGCTGCAACGACGCTGCGGCGCTCTCTCCGCCCAGCAAGAAGCCCGCATCCGGGAGCTGCCATTGCCGCAGCTGGAGGCCTTGGGTGAGGCTCTGCTCGATTTCCAAGGGTCAGGGGATCTCAACATCTGGCTGGCGGCTCGCCCCTGATTTGCGGGGCTCTGATTCGCCAGGCTCTGCGGGCGGTTCCCCCTGGCTAAACCGCTTCCCCCCTGGCTTAGCCGCTTGCCTTTGCCCATGGGATGCTGCGCTGATCAGGCCAGATGCCGCCGTTGTGGTCGCCAGCGACAAGCTCTTTTTCTGGCTGTTCCAGAACCAACCGGATCGGATCCTGCAATTGCAGAGCGACCTGCCCCCCGATGCTGGTGGCTACCGGTTTTCGGCGCCGGTGCTCAAGGAGCGGGAGTATCGGCTCGATGGCTTGTTCCTGCCACCGCCAGAGCGGCCCGATCTGCCGGCCCTGATCCTGGAGGCCCAGATGGCAGCCGACGCCGGCCGCTGCGGCTGGTGGCCTGCTCCGATCGTTGCCAGCAAGACCCCTGGGCACTCGACACCAGCACTTGATGCAACAAAACCACTTTGGTAGCTCGCTTAACGATGCAATGCGAGCCCTTTCTCTGCTGGACCTCCTGTCAAAAGGGGGAACATGCCAACTCGGCCCAACAACTGGCCAACCTGCACCGGGAGCGCTGCCCTGGGGCCCTGGTTGACGTGGTCGACTCCTCCACCCCCGAGCTGGCCGCTGAGCTGGCCGCCGATCCTGACGGCTGGGCCGAGCGCCGCGTTGCAGAAGCCAAGCGCCTGGGGGTGGGCTGGGCGATCTATTGCACCCCCGCCATCAGCTCGGGCCTGAGCTGGGCCCGTTGGCGCCCTGCTGCGGTGATCGCCTTTGCTGGTGGCCGGGTGGGCCCTGAGCACGTTGCCCAGGCCCTCGCTCGTGTGCGCTGCCCCGAGGTGCCCGCCTACCTCTATGCCCCAGAACGCTGCCCAGGTGCTGCCCTGCGGGTGGGCAGTGGCGCCACCAGTCCAGCCGAGCTGGTCCGCGATCTGCGCTCCGTCGCCGACCCCCCCCTCTATGGGGAGTTGACTGGCGGGGATGCAGAAGGCGCCTGGCTGAGCGCCTGGGCTGAGCTGGGAGCCCAACGCAACCGCCAACGCTTTGCCTACCGCGCCTCCATCACCGGGCTGCTTGAGCGTGAGGGATGGGAGCTGCAGGCCCCAGGCCCTGAGCCCTGCCCTGTGGCCGGTGCCCAGGCTGCCGCCGATCTCAAGGCCGCGGCACTCGCCCATAGCGCCGCCGCTGATGCGGCCGTTATTGATGCCCGGCCCCTCACTGAGCAGGAAGCCACCGACCTGGCGAAGCAACGCCACCTAGAGCCCCTCGATCAGGCCGCCCTCAAGCGCCACCGTCTGGCCGCTGCCTGGGGGCTGGAAGGATCCCCGCCGACCCAGTCCGTGATTGACGCCGACCGTGACGGGTTGCGTGATCGCCTCCGACTGGGCTGGTTGCTTGCCACCCCCGAGGCCATCGCCCTGGTGGGTGCCCACGACCAGGCACTGCAGGCCTTGCGTCAGCAGCTCGAACCGCGACTGGCCGAGCTGGAGCAACGCCTGGCCAGTCGGGACACGGAACTGCGCGAGGCAAGGGAGACAGCCGAGATGTCCTTGTTGCAGCTCCACCAGCAGGTGCAGGAGGAACGAGAGCGTCACTCCATGGCCGAGGGCGAGAAGCAGCGGCAGTTGGAGGCTGGGGTCCGCGATCTGGAGCAGCTGCGGCGCAGCAAGGCCGCTCAGGAAAGCAACCACGAACAGAGCAAGGCCGCCCAGGAGCGTGCCCACGCACAGGCCAGGGCCGAGCTGGAGCAAGGCCTGGCCAGTAGGGACACGCAGCTGCGGGAGGCGCGGGAGGAGGCGGAGATGACCTTCCAGCAGCTCCACCAGGCCCAGGAGGAACTGGAGCATTACTTTCTTAAGGCCCGCGCCGGTGATCAACTCGCCCAGGCACAGATGGAGCAGTTGCAACGGGCCCAAAGTCTGCTGGTTCGGCTTAACCCCGACGTTCTCCCCAGCGCCCCCTACCCCCCGGCGCTCGCGGTGGAAGTGCTGCCCGAGTTGCCTGCCGCGATGCCAGATCCCAGCTTGCAAACCCAGGCGTTGCTTAGCACCTATGCGGCCAGCTTGCAACGGGCGAGCGCCCTGCTGGAGCGGGCCAGGCGCTACTAGGAGCAGCTCGCCCCCCTACCTAGCAGCGCATGGGCCGCTAGATCGGCTCAACCGGAATCAGGGTTTCAGCCATCGGCTGCCGCTCTTGCCAGGATTGTCCTGGCCCCAGAGCTGCCTGCCTTTTGACAAGCTCCGTTTGTTGGTGTTCAACAGACGCCTTAGAAGGGACGAGTTGCCATTTTGGCCATAACCCATGCCAGCAAATCCGATGGCGTAAGCGAAGGACATAGCGGCGTCACGGATTAGCGGTGGGATCACGTTTTGGGTAGCTTTGCTTCGCGACTCATTCAGCTGGGTTTGGAGGCTGGTTGTGGATTCACGCAACTTGTCGAGAAGAGCCTTTTTGACTGTTTTTACATCAGTTCCCAGGGGGCGGTTGGCCAATGCCTCTGCCCCGGGGATGGCGCGAATGGCGTCTCGCAGTTGTGGTTCGCTGCTGGCCTGTTGCACCAGCTCAGCGGCGGCGGTCAAGCTATTCAGTTGGCCTTGAACCTGTTGCAACTGGCTGCGAATGCCCACCACCGCTCCATAGGTCTGCAGGGGGATCAACAGCAAAAAGCCAATTGCCGCCAAGCTGGCGATGCGTCTGAATAACTGGAGATGCAAGCTGGAGGGCAACACCTTGTCGTCAATCATGTTGGCAAGCATGATCAGCCCAAGGGCCATTAATGGTAAGCTGGCGATACCCCGTAGGCTGCCACTGAACCGCACCATCCATTCCGGTTGAAACAGGGCAATTGGGAAAAGTGCGGTAATAATCTGAGCCAAAAAAACCAGGATTAAGGCGAAAGAAAGCCATTGCAGGCTGTCCGCCATTTGACTGGCGCTCACTATTTCCTTGTGAGGTTCCCTTACGGTCATGCGAGGCACTCCATGCTGTTGATCGCATCATGGCTGGCGAAGGCAGATAGATCCTGTTTTGGGGTGCAGTTTGGCAAATGCACTGTACGGCGGATTGGATCCAAGCCATGGGAGATTAGGAATAGATCCGGGGGGGGGGCAGGCTGGGTTTAGGCCCCTGCCAAGGGGTGATTCCACAATCCCCTGTAGCGCCTCCCGGCAGGATCGAGCGATCTAGTTACGAGCGCCTGGTACTGCGGTTGCCGTCACCGCCCTTGGTCAGGTTGGAGCAGGCCATCGCATCGGAAGTGGCCGTTGCGGAGGTGTCTGAGCCTGGGGTGTAGAGCGAGCTCCGCGACAGGGCGACGATTCAATGGAATACTTTTTAAAAGTTGAGCCATGCATTGCAATCCCAGTTCAGCATCTGCTCAAGTGATTGAATTTCCTCGCTGAATACGGAGCGAAGATAAATTCTTTCCTTGGCCTGCATTGGCTGCGTGTAAGGTAGTGAGTGAGCGCGAAGTGGAGACGTGTCTTCTAGCGGAGCAACTCCAAGGAAGGAGCAGATAGAATGCAGGCACTCCCTGGGCTGATGTAGCAAGAATTCGCTTCTTGCGATATGAATATTCGAATCCTGGAAATATGAGCGGAGTCTTGTTATCTGCTTGGTGTAAAATCCGCGATCTGTGTATGAGTAGACGCGATGCTGCTTGCCATCGGCGCTTGCGCAGCGACTTCCTTCGCTCATGAGTGCGTCATAGAAGGAAAGATTTTCGTTGTTCCGCCGCAGCTCCATATTCCAGTGTGAATATGCTCTGTCGATTGGATTGCGAATGAGGAGAATTATTTTCATCGATGGATTATAGTGATAAATTCTCTCGGCAGCAGCCTTCCAATACATGTAGATGGGCGTTGATTCTCCCCAAGCTGCCCTTCTGCTATCGCCCTGGAAATGCGAATGGTACCAAGCGTGGTTAGGCTGTGTATCGCTAAACAGTTCGTCTGTATCGAAATAATGAACCTCCTTCGTGGCGGCAAGTTGGAGTTGATCGTGGCGGCGAAGGTAGGCGTCTAGCGCGGTGGTGCCCCCCTTCTGGGTGCCGCAAATCAAAAAACCTACACGAGGGCTGTTGGAGTCCTGACCCATGCTGGCTAAGTAAAAGCGAAGACGGATGGAAGTCTATCTTTTGCATTGGTTGCGCCACCGCCTGGTGTGGAACAGCGGAAGCCGTTCAGGCCCCATTCAGGATTCGATTTGGCATTTGTACGCTATGGCGGATCGGATCCGAAGCGGCGGGTATCAAGGGAAGCCGCCAGGGCCCGCTTGAGATCCATGCAGTTCGTGCAGCTGGGCCTGCTTAGGCAATCAGCAGGCAGGTCCAAATTGCCCTGGATCTCCGCCGTGCTGTGGAGCACGGCGCCAAAGGCCAGCCAATCACTGCCACCGGGGCTGCGGTGAGGACGTGTAGCTCGGGCGCCACATGCCACAGTTGCTGTAATGGTAGTTAGTGTCCGAATCAAGGCCATTCTTTTTGGCTCGCTGCCCGCCCCCATCTAAGGCCACGCCAGAGCCGATAGCCCTAAAATCCTTCCCCACCTTTCACCGGCTGAGTGTGTGCATGGCCGAGGGGATGGACATGGCCCCCATCGACAAACCGACCGCTGCTGCTGACTTGGCTGATGGCTAGGTCAGCAGTGCAGATTGCCCCCCCCCCCCGATTCCCTCGCCAATGCGGGCGCTACCAGAACCGCCAAGGCGGATGCCCATCAACCAGCTGCTACGCATCAACAGCTCCTGGGGGCCGGCTGCGTCTTTGCCAATTGAAAGGCATGGTGCAAGTGGGATGGGGTACCAGCTGATAAAGTTAATGTCAGAATCCCCCCTCCTCCAAACAGGGGGTGGAACCGGTTTTCGCGCCACCCGCTTTGCCGATGGGGGGGGGGGCTTAAGCTGCTGCAAGCCGGTGCCTATCAGCGTTGTTGTCCGCTCGAGGTGCCTGGGTTGAGCACCTGAACGCAGTGTACTGCGCTCTGTTGT
>DGYA01000088.1:0-1290 GCA_002396505.1 Cyanobacteria bacterium UBA5018
GGCGTCCCGCCCTCTGAATGGTTACCAAGAGTTTTAAGAGTTTGGAGATTAACAAGTGGCTCCAGGTCGCTCACCTGGGTGTCGCTGCAGTCGAGGTTCTGAAGGCTGGCGAGGCCCCGCAGCGGCTCCAGGTCGCTCACCTGGGTGTCGCTGCAGTCGAGGTTCTGAAGGGTGGTGAGGCCCCGAAGCTGCTCCAGGTCGCTCACCTGGGTCCAGCCGCAGTTGAGGTTCTGAAGGCTGATGAGGCCCCGCAGCGGCTCCAGGTCGCTCACCTGGGTGTTCCAGCAGTCGAGGTTCTGAAGGCTGACGAGGCCCTGCAGCGGCTCCAGGCCGCTCACCTGGGTGCCGATGCAGCCGAGGATCTGAAGGCTGGTGAGGCCCCGCAGTGGCTCCAGGTCACTCACCTGGGTGTCGCTGCAGTCGAGGTGCTGAAGGTTGGTGAGGCCCCGCAGCTCTGGGGGTAGTTCTGCGAGCTGGAGCCCGGATAGATCAAGCCTGCCGGTTTGCGCTGCTAGCTCCGCCGCAATTAGCTGCTTGGCAACCGAAAGATCCGGCGAACTCATCTCCAAATTCCGGCACGTCAGAGAGCTTAGAATGGCTCAAGCCTGTGCATTGAGCCCCAAGGGTTGAGGCTTTTTTGATTGTGAGCATTTGATAGTAAGCAGATTATGGCCTTGGCTCGCTTTTTTATTGGCTGTGCTGGAGGCATCAGGAGCTGATGGCGGGCCGGCTGTTGAGTGCTATCTCAGGCGAGACGCTTAGGCCGCGCTGGCCAGCGAGCTCCTCCCACGTAGCCAGCGGCGAACCCCCTGGCGATCCGCGATTCCACGCAGGCCACATCGATGCATACGTGTGTACTGCTAGTGGATCGGTTCGATAGCGGGCTCGTTATGGTGATGGTGGAAGCTATTGATCTTGCTCAGAAGGAACCATTCCCCTGGCTGGATCGAGCCGGCTTGGCTGCTCTGCTGGCCGGCACCCTGATTCTTCTGATTACTTTCTTTACCTCCTACAGCCATGTCGACATCCCCGTCCACGGCAGCATCCAGGTTAATCAACAAATCGGAATTTCTCTCCTCTTTGCCGCGCTGGCGGCGCTTTTTGGCGAAGTTAAATTGGCATCCAACAGTCGATGCGCAGCTGAGCGCGATCGAATCGAGCAGAGAATCCGAGCGGCTGAGGAGCGAGAACGCAAGGCTCGCCAAGCTCGAATCCAAGCTCGACTTGCTGCTGCGCAATGCCGATTCCTCCTCGCCGATTCCCCCCTCAACCGACTGCAACTGAGCGAAA
>DGYA01000088.1:1459-13117 GCA_002396505.1 Cyanobacteria bacterium UBA5018
CTCAACCGACTGCAACTGAGCGAAATTCTGGCCTTGATGCTGGAGGATCTGAGATTAAGCTGAACGCAGCTGATCTAGGCCGCCAAGCCCCAGGCCATTCGTTTAAACCCCAAGCACCTGTTCCTACAGGCGCCTGGTCTGGCGGATTATCTCGAAAAAGCCGATGAATTTGGCCCCAAGAGTTGCGGCTTTTTAATGGTAAACATCTGATCGTGAGCAAAATATGGCCTTGGCTAGGTTTTTGTTGGCTGTGCTGGCGGCATCAGGAGCTGATGGCTGGCCGGCTGTTGAGTGCCATCCCAGGCGAGACGCTTAGGCGGTAGTGGCATCTAGCCCCGCAGCATCAACCGCGCCCTGGCACTGGTCAGGCCCTGCTTGCTGCCGCCAGGCCAGCCCCAGGTCAGCTCATTTTCCACCAGCTCCTCCCTAGCCGCCAGCGGCGATCCACCTGGCGATCCGCGATTCCACGCAGGCCACATTGATGCATACGTGCGTACTATTAGATCAGTTCGATGGCGGGCTCGTTATGGTGATGGAGGAAGCTAATGGTCTTGCTCAGAAGGAACCATTCCCTTGGCTGGATCGAGCCGGCTTGGCTGCTCTGCTGGCCGGCACCCTGATTCTCCTGATTACCTTCTTTACGTCCTACAGCCATGTCGACATCCCCGCCTACGGCAGCATCCAGGTTAATCAGCAAGTCGGAATTTCTCTCCTCTTTGCCGCCCTGGCGGCGCTTTTTGGCGAAGTTAAATTGGCATCCAACGGTCGATGCACAGCTGAGCGCGATCGAGGCGAGAATAGAATCCGAGCGACTGAGGAACGAAACCGCACAGCTGAAGAGAGAATCCGAACACTTGAGGAACGAAACCGCACAGCTGAGGAGCGAATCCGAGCAGGTGAAGAGCGAAACCGAGCAAGTGAAGAGCGAAACCGAACAAGTGAAGAGCGAAACCGAACAGCTGAGGCGCGAAACCGAGCAGATCAAGATCGAGAACGCAAGGCTCGCCAAGCTCGAATCCAAGCTCGACTTGCTGCTGCGCAATGCCGATTCCTCCTCGCCGATTCCCCCCTCAACCGACTGCAACTGAGCGAAACCCTGGCCCTGCTGCTGGAGGATCTCAGATTGAATTGAACTCCGCTAATTATGGCTGAGCGGCGATTGCCCTGAGGCTAGTGCAGCCGATTAGCGCCATCGGGCGATCACTAAAAAATGGGAGCTAGTTAGCCGATCGCGGCTATGCCACGGCGGTAAATCTCGCTGGCGTAATCGGTCCAGGTGCCTTGCCCCCAGTAGCGGAAGCAACTGGTTTCCAGCAGAAGCAGGTATAGCAGTGCTTCTTGATAGTGTTGGCTGCTGGTTACCCCGGGATCCTGGGCCACCAGGGGGTCAAATAGCTGGTGAAACCGGGCACTGAGCTGGTTCATTGGCTCCAGCACGTTGGCGTAGCCCTCTACCCAGCTGAGGTTGTTGGTCCAGGAGGCGCCGGCCATCGAGAAGCTGGCATCGCTGTCCTTGAGCTGGGCGATCGCCGTCTGCACGGATTCAGTGCTGGGCTGGCTGCCCACCTGTTGCCAGAGTTTGTGTTGCTGCACCGCCTGAATCTGCGGGTAGTCACTGGCTTTAATCCCGGCAGCCTCCAGCAGCTCCAGGTATTCCGTACCGTTGATCGCCACCGTGTCCTTGCTTGGCAGCGTGTCGTTGGTTGCCATTGCGGCGTTGCTGTCGCCTGCCTGGTTCGCAATGCGGCGATGGGCCTGGAGGAAGGCTGACGGAAACTCATTCATCATCACGCCGCCGTTCTCGCCGTCGGCAATCTGGGCCACCAACGACGGAATCATGCGGTCGCCCAGGGTTTGGCGACCCAGCCCCAGGGCCTCGTAGTAGGGCTGCATCTGACCCACCAGCTTGGTATCGGAACCCTGGGTTTTGATCAACGCCAGGATGGTGGCCTCCTCGCCGCTGGAGCTGCGGGCCACGAGCTGTTGGGGGATGAACTTCTGCTCCTGGCGCAGGCTGGAACCATCAAAATTTTCGACGCTGTGCTCCTGCACCAGCAGCCAGCGGTAGCCGCACTCTTGCAGCGCCTTCACTAAGGCATAGAGGGTGTCGGGATGGTTTGGCAGGTGCATTTCCGGTGGCGAGAACCCCTTCACCCGTTGCAGGGCTTCTCGGCCAAATAGGGCCGCGAACTGGTGCTGCCAGGCCAGGATCTGCAGCTTTAGATCGGGAATCGGCGTGGAGGGGGCTACAGCGTGGCTCCAAAAGCTGCCCAGCCATTCCACATGTGGCTGCATGGAGGGATCACAGGCGAGGAATTTCAGGGCATCGAGAATGTCGTGGCGACCCATCTGCTCAACACCCCAGAGCAGATTGCCCGAATAATCCAGCATGATCCGGGGATTGCAGCCTTCCTGAATCAGCTGGGGAATGATCTCGGCCAGGCGGCTGTAGCACTGGGCAAATGGTTCGGCGTTGTGGTTGTCGCCCTCGCCGGGGTGTTCCAGCATGTACTGCAGGTGGGAGATCAGTTCTCCCTGCGCGCCGGCTGGAATCGTGGGCTGATGCATGTGGAGCGCACAGGCAAAGCCAGAGCGGATCTGCTCTAGGTGGAGATTTGTGTGCGGCAGAAACACCGGGCCGGCCTGCTGCATCAGGGCCAGAATTTCGGCTTCTGAGCCAGCGATCGGTGGCAGGGATTGGTGGCTCATCATTGGGCTCATGGATAGTTGACTTCAACGTGAACGCCCAGGCCCGCTGCGCGGGCGACACTCCTCGCGGGGCCGGGGCCTAGGCGGCAAGCGGATCCAGTCACTGGTAACGGCACCGTAGTCGCAGTGTGCTGAAATCTGATGCGCTCACCAAGGCGCAGTGGGAGCAGGGACGGTTTCGACCAGTGGTTGGCGCAGCTGGAGCAGGTCTGCAGCGTCACGGAGCTGGAGCGGCGGCAGTTCCTAGTGGCCAGCTCCATCAAGCCCTGGCGCGGCTGGGGGATCACAGGCGCAAATTCGATCCTGCCGTTCAGCCGGGAGTAGGCGAATTCTCCGGGCCTCCACCGGCAAGTGCTACTGAGTTACGACTTGGTAGTAGACAGCCAGGCGGTGACTTCCATATGCTGCCCCCGAAATCGGCCCCTCGGCGAAACCAAAATGTTCAAACTGAACACACTTGACTTGAATCTGAGGGGAATATTCGCGGCTTTTTCTCTGCTTTTACTGGCTTGCGTGCCGATTGAAGCCTTTGCAAATGCTCGGCAAAATTCTCCGCAATCAGCCACTGCATCGACGAGGGTTTACGAGGGGGCGAAGGCCAAACTTTCGCGAGATCTTTATCCGGCTTATCGAATACTGGATCGCCTGATGAGTGCTAATCCAGCGATAAAACAGAATGCTTCAATTGCAGTGAGAAGCTTGGATGAGCAAACGTGCAAGCAACTCATTGGTGAAAACGCCCTTTGCGGTATCGCTGCAAATCTTCCAAATGTAAGCAAAGAAGATAATCTAATGATCTGGGCGCTGCAGGTGGCTGCGGCTCAAGCTCCAGATTTAAACGCCTATGCGACAAGTGCCAATAATAGAATAGTTATCAATAGGGCCTTGTATGACGCCCTCGCGAATAACATAGAAGGTAAGTCCTGTGTAATTGCCCATGAATTAGCTCACCTTCATAAAGACCACACCAAGCTGAAGCGGCAGGCCCTGGATCAATTTAATAACGAAGCAGCCGAAAAAATCTCAGCCGCTGTGGCAAATGCTAAGCGAGCTAATGAATCTCAGCAGTTTTGGAGTGTCGTGGCCATCGGTCTCAATGCGGCGAGTGCTGGTCTTAATTCAGGCGCTGGCAACTATTCTGCCGCAGCTAACGCTAATTTTCAAAACCAGGTCCTCGCTTCCCGGATAGCCAACGATCAAAATGCTGGCAATATAATGTTTTCGCAATTGATGCAGCAAGCCGCCAACCTGGCGCCTCAAGTGGCATCATCCCTGGGCCAGATGGATGGGCTGCCAGGTCAACTTGTCAAGAGAACAATGGTAGACGTAAATAGCTATCTTGGCGAGGTTAACGCAAAAATGAGTGAGACTTCCAGATCTCATGAGTATGAATCGGATTCCATGGCCGTTGAATTCTTGGCGAATGCTGGCATTAATCCCAAGGGCTGTATTGATGTAATCGCGACCTTGCACCGTGGCAGCTACAAGCCAATAGCCGCTGTCGGCGATTCGCACCCTGGCGAAGTTGAGCGCATAAAAAATATTGAAGATGCTATTGAGGCCAAGGCGGCGGCCTATAGAAGGGCTAAATCACAAATAGTCAAGCCAGGGGCTTTGCCATATCGTTATGATGAACGCCTGGAAATTGTCACTGTTTATCCCAGGGGTTCCAAGGTTTATTCGAGCATGGCCTCTGAATCGCAGTCGGTGGACACTTTGCTTGGGAAATGATGGGGGTATGCGGTTTGCCTGACAAACGATCGGGAGCCAGGATGTTTCGCTTGCAAAAGTGCGTGGTTTGACAGCTACGAACAGGTTGAACGTCTATTCTCTTCGACCACGTCGCTCGCCGGAGCTGATGGAGCTGTGCAATGAGTAGCTATGGCTAGGTTGTCAATAGTGTGGTGGTTGGCGGCGCAGTGGCTAATAGCGAAGTGGTTATTTGCGAGGTCGTCAATAGAGAGGTTGTTCAAGGTCCGGTAGTTAATGCTGATTATCAGGTATAAACCGCTGAATGAATGCCCCCAGCGCCATCGGCCCACAGCGGGAATGCCAGCTGCCGTCGCCTGGGATGCGCCGCCAGCACTGCACCTGCAGCTGCGGATCGGCGCTGGCCAGTAGCTGCAAGCGGTAGCGGTATTCGGCGTCGGCGGCCTGCTCCACCCTGGCCAGTGGTTCCGCCTGGGGCTGGCTGCTCAGGAAGGCGGCAAGAAAAGCAGAGGCAGCATCGCCTTGTCGCAGGGCTGCCGAAAAACGCCAGGCCGCACCGCTGGGATAGCCATCATGGTGAAGGTAATAGTGGCACTCTTGAGCTGATGGAAAACCGATGAAGCTATAAACGGCGCGGGTAGACAAGGGGCCGAGGCGGGTGCTCTTACTAGTGCCACCGCTGTATCAGTTGCGCCGCTGGATCAATGCCATCGCTGGATCAGTTGGGCCGCTGTATCGGTTGCGCTGCTGGATCAGTGCTGCCGCCGGATCAGTTGTGCTGCATGATCAGGGGGGGGGCTGGATTGGTGCCACCGTTAAATCCGTAGCGCTGCTGTATAGCTTTTGCCGCTGGATGTTACGCAAGACTGGGCCAGAGGCAATATTGAACAATTTGCAAGGTTGGATGATAGGCAAACCTGGGTGAACTGCTAGAGCTGCTTGCGTGGCCACTGAGCATAGTGAGCCTCCATGTTCCTTGCGTCAAGCGGCTATTTTTATGGCCACTGGGCACGGTTTGTCCCTCGGTGTATCGCGCCAAAGGACTGCTAGATATGCCAGTTTTTGGCTTCATTTGTTGTAGGCTTATCCCGCTGCAAACTTCCCCCTCTGCAAAATCTCCCCCTGCAAATCACTCCCTAGATGTTCAGCAACGATTAGTTGGGTAGCGGTACGCGCCACCTCCCTTGCTCCTCGGCATGGTTGTGCTGTTCAGCGGCCGCCCAGGCCACTTTAGTTGGTGCGGGGCTGGCGGTTTTGGTGGGGGGATGCAGCTACAGCTGGCTTTTGGGTCTGGAGCATGGTCAGCTAGTGGCGGATCCGCAGCCAATGAGATGAACATCCGGGAGCTCAGTGATCAGTGCGAGCTAGACGCCCACGCGGATCAGGAATTTGTGGTGCTCACCCTGGCCGCCGGCATCATCGCCACCCTCGGCCTGCTGGCCAACAGCAGCGCAGTGGTGATCGGCGCAATGCTGATTGCTCCTTGGATGTTGCCGTTACGGGCCACAGCCTTTGCGATCCTCCAGGGGCGCCTGCGACTGGTGGCCAGGGCCCTGCTCACCCTGCTGATCGGCATGGCGATCACCGTGGGGCTCTCGGCCCTGCTGGGGCTCTGGGTGGGGCTGCCGATTCTGGGTTCGGAGGTGGCGGCCCGCACCCAGCCGAATCTGCTCGACCTTGGCGTGGCCCTGGTGGCCGGCGCGATCGCGGCCTACGCCTCCGTTCGTTCCAAGGCCCTCTCGTCGCTGGCGGGCACCGCCATCTCCGTGGCCCTGGTGCCGCCGGTTTGTGCCTTCGGGTTGCTGAGCTCGAAAAGCCTGTGGGGCGATGCCTTGGGGGCAGCGCTCCTGTTCGCCGCCAACCTGCTGGGAATCCTGAGCGGCAGCCTGATTGCCCTGGCGATTTGCCTACCTGAACTGCGGATGAATCTCTGGCGCAGCCGTCTCGGCCTGGTGAGCCTGCTGCTCACGGCTCTACTGCTGATTCCCCTATCCGGCAGCTTCCTCTCGCTGGTCGCCCAAGCCCGCCGTACGGCCTCGCTGCAGGCGATTCAACAGGTGATCACCAGCTCCCTGCGGGACCGCACAATCACGCTGGGTAAGGATGCCGAATTGGTGAATGTGACGATTGATTGGGCTCAGAATCCACCGCTGATTCGAGCTGCGGTGCGGGTCACAAATCCGCGTCTGCCGACCGCCCGCCAGGTGGCCGACGTGCAGGCCTACATCAATCAAAGCCAACCGATCCGCTACCGACTCGTCGTCCAGCGGGTGTCGGTGGATGTGATTGGCCCGGAGACCAAGCCCAATCCCCCCGAACTAGTCCCTACCGACCACCCTGGACTGGAAGGCGAGGATCTCGATCCGTCCCCAGCGACCAGCAGCGGCGGATTCAGGCACAGCCAGGAGGCGATCCCGCCGACTTCAGCCCATGCTGGCATCCCTGACCAGGTCTCCTGGGACAAACTTTGAATCAGCCCTGGGGGGGCGGCCACTGGGGAACCATGCCCGTGCGCGAGGGAAAAAAGCGCTGGCAAGCCGCTGGTAACAGCATCCCGCAGCAGATAGAGGGCTGAGCCGTGGGCTGGCTGGCGACAGCGAAAAGTTGACCATTGGACAATTAACTGTCAGCCAGCTGACAACCTCGCTGCCGTACATGTATTTACACTTGGCAGACGATGAGCAAAGGTCATTTCCTTGTCGTTGCATGGCAAATTTACCCGGAACTTTAGCTTATGGCTAATTCAGTTAGCGGCGCGTATTCTGCCTGGAATTTCGATGTTTACCCTGAGGACGCTGCCCTGCTCCAAATTGCAACTGCAATTGGCGTGAATTACGTGTCAATTGCAGTTGCAACGCAAGTTAGTGCCGCCGGCACTAACTATGTATTCCTTTGCAGGGCTGAGCTGGGTTCTCCAGGCGCCAGCCAGTGCGCGGCAAAGGTGTACATACATGCACCACCGCCAGGCCTGGGGGACCCCCACGTCACCCAAATCCTTGAAGTGGCACCGCAACCGGCCAGCTGAGCGGCACCATGGAGCTATTACTGCAATAGGTGCGCCAGCCGATGCCAGCAAGCATCGGCTGGCGCACCTAGCCGATAACTACTCCATTGGCACCGAGCTATCGAACGGCTCCAGGAAAAAAGTAGATCACTCGTTTGGGCGCCTGGCAATGGAGCGGCATGCAAGTCGCAGGGAGTGATGCCCTCTTCTTCGTTCCTGTCCCATCCAGGTCTGCAGCTCGGCGCAACCCTGAGGGAATAAATGATTGGGGAGATTGATCTGGAGATGCTCTAGATATCACTCCAATTACTGACCTTAAACCTCGCTAATAACCCTCAATGGGTCGCAGGAGCGCCCTGGTCGTCAGCACCTGGCCGCTGGGCCCGGAAGCCAGGCTAGACCTCGCCGCCAGCTCCGGAAGCCAGACTGGCCCGATGACGACCTCCCTCACCTCGTGGGCTGGTGCTCCCGCCGGCGCCAGCCCGGCCAGCGCCACCGATCCCTGCGTGCACTGCGGCTTTTGTCTGCCCAGCTGCGCCAGCTACCGGGTGTTGGGCACCGAGATGGATTCCCCCCGAGGTCGCATCCATGCCCTTAAGGCCATCGCCGCCGGCGAGCTGCAACTCGACGCCACCGTTGCCAGCCATTTCGATTCCTGCCTCGGCTGCCTGGCCTGCGTAACGGCCTGCCCCTCCGGCGTCCGCTACGACCAGCTGCTCGACGCCACCCGCCCCCAACTGAATGCCGCCGGCCTGCGCAGCCCCCAGCTCACCGGCTTTCGCCGGCTGTTATTTGCGCTGCTGCCCTATCCGGAGCGGCTGCGGGCTCTGCTGACGCCTCTGCGCGCCTACGCCGGCAGCGGCCTGCAGGCGCTGGTGCGCCGCAGCGGCTTGCTGCGGCTGTTTGGTCCCCAGCTAGAAGCTATGGAGCGGTTGCTGCCAGCCCTCCCCAGCGAGGCCTTCCAGGATTCCTGGCCGCCGCTGGTGCCGGCCCAGGGCCCGAGGCGTTACCGGGTGGGCCTGGTGCTCGGCTGCGTGCAGCGCCTGTTTGATCCGGCCGTGAATGCCGCGGCCGTGCGGGTACTCAGCGCCAATGGCATTGAGCTGGTGATCCCACCGACCCAGGGCTGCTGCGGCGCCGTCACCCACCACCAGGGCGAACTGGAACAGACCCGCGCCCTGGCCACGGCGCTGCTGGCCAGCTTCCAGTCCGTGGTGGGGGAGGGCAAGCCCGCCGGCCCCGAATCCCTGGACGCCGTGCTGGTCTGCGCCTCCGGCTGCGGCCACACCCTCAAGCTCTACGGCCAGATTCTGGCTGCCGCCAGCCAGCCGCCAAATCAACAGTTTTCCGCAGCCGCAGCCCAGCCGCAAACTCCCCAGGCAGGCCAGGACGATTACCTGCCCTTTGCCGCCCCCGTGGCCGATATCCAGGAGTTCCTGGAGCAGGTGGGGCTGAGTGCCAGCTTCCAGGCTCGCCTGCAGCCCCTGGCCCATGCCGATGGCAGCTTGGCCAGCGCCCAGCGCCCCCTCCAGGTGGCCTACCACGACGCCTGCCACATGCTGCACGGCCAGGGCCTGCAACAGCAGCCGCGCTCGCTATTGCGGCGCATTCCCCACCTGCAGATTCGCGAGGCGGTGGAGGCGGGCGTCTGCTGCGGCAGTGCCGGCATCTACAACCTGGTGCAACCGGAGGAGGCCGCCGAGCTGGGTCGCCTGAAGGTCGCCGATCTGGGCGGCACGGGGGCCGCCCTGGTGGCCAGCGCCAACATCGGCTGCAGTTTGCAAATCCGCCGCCACATGGAAGATCGCCCTGAGCCCCTGCCGGTGCTGCATCCGATCCAGCTGCTCGACCAGAGCAGTGGCGAGAACAGTGGCGAGAACTGTGGCACCGGGCGCCATAACTCCGCCAACAAAAGCCCAGCAAGCAATAGCCCAGCAGTCAATAGCTGAGCACTTACAAGCTGCGCAAACCACAGCTCAACCAGCGATGACCTGGGCAAGCACTTACAAGCTGCATAAACCACAGCTCAACCAGTAACGACTTGGCGAGCACCAGCCAAAGCACACAACTCCAGCGGGCGGCCTGGCTGCCCAAATCACTACCCACCCTCGCCCGATAACGCCCATGGCCAATCCCGCTCCCGGCAAGCTGCTGCAGGTGCTGGGGCTGGGCTTTGGTCTGGCCGGGGCGGTGGGCGGCACGATCGGGGCCGGCATCCTGCGCACCCCCGGCCTGGTGGCCGGGCCCCTGGGCCAGCCCAGCTGGATCCTGGCGGCCTGGCTGCTGGGCGGCATTTACGCCCTGCTGGGGGCTGTGTGTGTGGCGGAACTGGCCACCAGCCTGCCCCAGGCCGGCGGCTGGACCGTTTATGCCAGCCGGGCCTTCGGGGCCAGGGCCGGTTTTCTGGTGGGCTGGAGCGACTGGCTGGCCCACTGCATTGGCCTGGCCTGGGTGGCCACCACCGCCGGCGAGTACGGCCAACTGTTGCTGCCGGGCCTGCCGCCCCGGGCCCTGGCCATGCTGGTGGTGGTGCTCTTTGCCCTGATCCAGTGGCGGGGGGTCCGCGCGGGCAGCGCTAGCCAGGAGCTGCTCAGCCTGGTGAAGACCGTCGCCTTTTTGCTGCTGGTGATCGCCTGCTTTCTGCTGCCGACCGTTGCCCCTGAGAGCCTGGCGGCAGACCAGTCCGCAGCTCCAGCCGCTCTCGCTGCTGTCGCTGTCGCCGCCGCATCCGCCAATGCGCCAGCAGCAGCCTTGGCCGCCACCGCATCCGGAGCCATAGCCGAATCCGCATCCGTAGCCACCGCATCCGCATTAGGAGCTGTAGCCCAGGCCAGCCCGGCGCTGCTGTTGGGGGCCATGGCGGCCCTGCAGGCGGTGATCACCACCTACGACGGCTGGGCCAGCCCGATCTACTTCGCGGAGGAATTCCAGCAGCCCGAGCGCGATCTGCCCCGCTCGCTGATCGGTGGCGTGCTGGCGGTGCTGGCCCTCTACCTGCTGTTCAACGCGGCCTTGCTGCACCTGCTCTCCCCGGCGCAACTGGCCGGCTCCAGCCTGCCGGCGGCCGATGCCGCCCGGCTGTTGGCCGGACCGCCAGGGGCGTTGCTGATCACCGGACTGGCCCTGGTGTCGCTGTTGGGGCTTATCAATACGGTGGTGATGGCGGCGCCGCGCATCCTTTATGGCCTCAGTCGCGCCGGGATCTTCCCCGCCTGGGCCAGCCAGGTGAACCCCGGCGGCACCCCCACCAACGCCCTGCTGCTCACCACCATCACCTGCCTGGCCCTGGTGTTGATCGGCTCGTTTGAGCACCTGCTGGCGATGGGGGCTTTTCTATACGTGGCCCTGCCCCTCAGTGGCATCGCCGCCCTGGTGGTGCTGCGCCAGCGCGAACCCCAGCTGGCGCGGCCTTTTCGGGTCTGGGCCTACCCGCTGCCGCCGCTGCTGATCAGCGCCGTGTCGCTGGCCTTCCTGGCCGGGGAGCTGCTCAGCAGCCCGCTCGATTGCGCCATCGCCGCCAGCCTGGTGCTGGCCGGCTACCCGATCGAGCTGTTCTCCAGCAGGGCCCAGGCCTGAGCCAAGCAATCGGCATCGCCCAGGTTGCCGGGCATGGTGAGCACCGGCAGCCCGGCTACGGCCGCCTCCGCCGGCGTGAGCACCAGCGATAGCCCCGGCAGTAACTGGCCCTGCAGCTCCACCCGATCCAGCGCCAAGCCATCGGCCAGCAGGGTGTGGCTGGTGATGCCACCCTTGCTGATCAGGTAGCCGAGGCCAGGGGCCAAGCGGCCGGCCAAGCGGCCCATCAAGGTCGCCAGCGCCTCGCCCAGGGCCCAGCGCTCGGCGGCATCGCCGCAGCTGAATTCGCCGCGACTGGTGTACAGCACCGGTGTCTGGCCTGGCACCAGCAGCCGCTGGAGCTGGGCGGCTAAAGCCGCTGTTAATGCCGCCAGCTTTGGCCCCGGCTCCGGTGCCGCCAGCAGTTCCGCCACCAGTGCCACATCGAGCTCCACCCCGGCGCAGGCCGGTTGGGCCAGCAGCCGCTCCAACTGGCTATCGGCCAGGGGCACATGGGAGCCCACCAACACCAAGCCGGGTAGGGGGACGCCAGCGCTGTCCCGACGCCGCAATCCCACCAGCCCCTGGCGGCCTAGGGGCTGGGGCGGCAAGGCCGCCAGGGCCTCGATCCAGCTGGCGGCGCACTGGGCCAGCAAGCGCCGCGGCCGGCCCCAGGGCGC
>DGYA01000038.1 GCA_002396505.1 Cyanobacteria bacterium UBA5018
CATCAGTCATGGTTGGCCCCCCTGGTGGATCGGTCAGACAGGGCGGACAACTTTGCTGGTAGTGGGGGGTCCAACAGCCTGTTGGACGATCTGCGCATCCGGCCAAGCCTCGGCAAAGGCGCGCATGTAAAGGAGGTTGGCGCGGGAGAAGCCCTTCATGGCGGGAAAGGCATTGCGCAGGTCCTGCGCTAACCGCTCGATCACCTTGGCGCCCCAGCCTTCCCGGCCCTGACGCTCCAAGATGCCCCGGCCGATCTGCCAATAGAGCAGCACCAGCTCACTGTTCACGCTGCGGGCTGCCCGCTGCTGGGCCGCGTGTATGCGGGTCTTGAGCTCGGCGAGCCAGGGGCCGTAATCCGATGGCAGAGCGACGATGTCAGGCATGACCACCCCCAACCCATGCAAGCATCCAATCCATCATCAGATGATGCCTAGAGTGATGCAAGCCCTGGGCAGAGCCATGCGCACCACCGTGACGCTCGACGATGAGCTGCTGGCCAGAGCCGAGCAGCTGTGCGGAGATCTGGAACGCAGCGCCCTGCTCAAGGAAGCCCTGAGAGCCCTGGTGCAGCGCGAGAGCGCCAGACGCCTGGCGGCCCTGAGCGGCAGTGAACCCGCACTGGAGCCGATCCCCCGTCGCCAAACTGCGGCGTGATCCTTGTCGACACGTCCGTTCGGGTGGAGCACCTGCGCCATGGTCTGCCCCGCCTCGCCACGCTCCTGCAGGAGCGGGAGGTGCTGATCCATCCCTGGGTGATCGGCGAATTGGCCTGCGGCAATCTGCGCAACCGATCACAAGTGCTGGAATTGATGCAGGGCCTGCCGGCGGCGACGGTGGCCAGCGATGCGGAAGTGCTGCTGCTGATCGAGCGCGATCGGCTGATGGGCCGGGGCAGCAGTGGTTAACGGGCCCTACCCCGATGATTTAGCAGTTGTTTTTCTCGGATGATGCGATAGATCGTTATCTCGGATCCAACGCACTGCGGATTTGGTCCCACACTGCGGGGTCATAAGTAGCTTTCATGGTCGTCAAGATGGCTCCCTGGTGGATGGGTCAAACCGAGTGGACAACTTTCTTGAAGCAGGGGGATCACACGGACTACGGCAGCCTTCAGGCGGCGGTGCCGCTCGACAAGGAACGGGGCCTGGCGCTGCTCACCGGCCAGATGCTCTTTGCTGTCCTGGAGCTGGCGCTACCGGTGAAGGTTCTAGCTCTTCAGCAACTGCAGGCGCAGGGCCGCAGCATCCGGGCGCATCAACGGGAGGAACCTGATGATCTCCATCTGGCCCGTCAGGAACTTCAGGGGCTGCTGGCGCAGATTCAGCCGGAGCCCTACAAATTTTACGAGCTCTGGGAGGTTCTGCTCAGTACGGATAGAGGGACGCGCCGAACGGCAACCCTGATCCATGACCTTTGGCGACTGCTACCTGACCAGGTGCGACTCAGACCCGAGGGGAGCGGTGATCTGAGGCGCTTTACCGGCCTGCTACAGGAAACTCGGGGGCTCTGCATCAAGCTCCAGCAGGACCGTCATCACGCCTCCCACTCCAAGGCCGATACGGCGTTCCATTCGCTCTCCTGGCATGCGTCGGTGCTACGCCTTGCCGAGATGCCCGGGGAGCTGCAGGCCAGTGGCCGGATGATCCTGGAGACTGCGATCACGATCCCACCACCTGTGCAATCGGGGCTGGAGCAGGCCTTGGTGGTATTGAGCGGTATCGAGGCTCAACCCCTGCTTGGCCATGTAGAGCGGGCCTTTGTCCAGCTGGCCGGGGAACGCACCGGCCTGGCCGAACGTTGGCTGCAGATTCATCCCCAAGTAGCCGACCTTGGGCCAGCCCTGCAGGCAGAAGAGTTATCCCAGCTGCGGGAGGAGATGGCCATCCTGCAGGACCGGTTTGCGGCGCTCAGCGGCTCGATCGGGCCGGTGCTGAATAGCCTCAGCGCTGACATGGAGTGCATTGGCGGCCAGCTGCGGGAGCTGATGGTGCTCCAGGCCCAGGCTCAGCGGGTCAGACGCCAATCAGGAGGGGAGGCTCCGGTCGATGAGGCGACAGCGCAGGCCAGCGTTCAGGCTGCATATCGCCATCTCCAGGACCTGCGGATCGTGATCGCACAGGAGATGGGTCAGCTGGAGCCAGGGTTTCGCTTCTACCACTGCATCATTTATCGCGAGCTGATCGTGCAGGCCCTGCGACAACAGGTTGTGCGCGTGGAGCAACTTGTGGAACACTCCCGCCAAACGATCCTGCAGAAAACCCTGCGCAGCGGTGGTGATACCGACCTGGCAGAGAGGTTGGTGGACGAACAGGCGCTGCGGTTCGGCGGGCGCATCCAGGCGATTCTGGATCTGATCATCTACCCCATCGGGCCTTTGGCTGCTGGCGACCTGATGGGCCGAGACGAGTCAGCAGCTCACTGATTGTCTCGAAATGCAGTCTAACTAACTGGCTTCACGCAACTTGCTCCGGCAGGGGTTCCTCAATCGGCACCAGCGCCGGAGGATGCCTGTGAATCAGGCGATCAAAGTGCTCCCACACGGCGTCGGCACGGCTGTTGCCTGGTGAGGAGCCGCCATCAGGAAAGTGAACCCCGAGTTCGCAGTTGTCGTACTGGGCGCTGTCGCTGAGATTGGCGCTGGTGACCAACAGTTCGTCATCGGCCACGCAACACTTGACATGAAACACGCTGGGGCGCTCGCGGGCCAGATCCAAGGAGCGCGGATCGAAATAGCCGCGAGGCTTTGCTCGGGTGGGATCCCACAGGTGTCGCCAAGTGGACTGCACAAAGGCCTGTCGCAGCTGATCGGCTGCCACGGTGCTGCCTCTCGGGCGAGAGATGTTGAGCACCATGCGGGCGTCCAGATCGGGATGGTTCTCCAGCCGCTGCTGAACGCGATCCAGCAACTCGGCAATGAAGCCACCGCGCCAGAGATTGAAGGTGGTGATCAGCAGCCGCTGCCGGCAGCGCTCCACCATCTCGCGGATCAACACCGCCTGATCCCGGGTGATGTCACCCGGCCCTCCCTGGGGGCCAGACCAGACCAACTCCGCCTGCCCACGGCCTTGTCTGTTGCGTTGCTCAAGCAGCAGCGCGATGGTGAGCTCCAGGCTGGCATTGCTGCCACCGCGTTGATCCCAATCGTGCAAACAGGTGATCAGCGCCTGGCGCAGCTGTGGGCTGTCGCTAGCGATCTGATGCTGGCTCAGAGCCGCCTCGCCCGGTACAGCCGGCAGGCTGCGCAGACAGGCTGCCAGGCGCTGCAATTCGCCGCTGGTGAGAGCCAGCAGGGGCTGGCTCATGGCATCAGCTCGGGGAAGAAGGCGGCGTCAGATACATCCAGAGTGGGCACCACGAAGGCGCGATCGAGGAACTGGTTGCGCTGCTCGCAGCTGGTTTCGGCGATCAGCAGGCAGCCGTGGCAGGCGGCGCCGTGGCTATAGCGCTTCTCCAGATCACTCTCGGGCTGGTGCATGGAGCAGAAGGGATCGTTGGAGCACAGCCGACCCCTCTCCAGGGCAGAGGCCACCAGCTGGTCAATGCGGTCGGCCAAGGACACCAGGCCTCCGAGGCTGCCCTCCGAACCGCTGCCGCTGGTGTAGAGCAGGATCCCGTAGCCGTGGCCGGGGAAACTATAAATCCGCTCCTTGATGGCGGAGGCGCCATAGCCGCACTCCAACGCCGCAGAAGTGATGAGTAGGTGGGCCAAGCTGTGCAGCATCAGGTAGGCTTCGCCGGGCCAATCGTATTCATTGGCCTTCAGGCCGTGGTCGCTTTTCCAGAGCTTGCAGGCCTCACGGTGCTTGGAGCTGTGCTGCTTCACGGCATCGGCCTGTCGCCAGCTCTTTAGCGCCGATTCGCTGACGCCGAGGAAGAGGCCTTCGCCAAAGTTCTCGATGGCCGGCACCCAATCGAGTTCCTTGTTGTTGATGTCGGCGCGTTTGGCACCGATGGCGTGCTGGTCGATTGGATCGCCGTCGACGCCCTTGACGATCGGCTCCAGCCGGGTGAAGCCGATCAGCGCCATCACCTCGCGCAGGCGATGCACCTTGAGCACCCGGTCAAAGCGATCGGTGAACCAGCTCGGTTTGCCGCTGAGCGGCAGAATCTCTGCGTGGAAAGTGCTTCCTGGAGCGGAAGACCCCAGCGCTGCAGAGGGGGCATAGAGCGCCTTGATCTCCTGAAGCTTCAGCGCCGGCTGCTTCTCGGTGCGGGTGTCGCCTGTGCTGCCGCGCACGGCTGAGAGCACAACAATCACATCCGCCAGCTCTCGATCGCGCAGCCGGGCGGCGACCTTTTCGGGCATGAACTTGAGGGCTGCTTTGAGATCGCTCTCGTCGTCGACCTTTTCAAAAAAGCTCAGGTGGGAGATCAGGTGCTGCCGCAGTGGATCTTCTGCCTCAGGAATCGAGATAGCGCCCACCATCTCCGGGAAGTAGGCATTGCTGGCCGATCGCACCAGCAGGCGGTTGTAGCGGGGTTTGCCCTTCTCATCGGCGCAGGCCAGGGCATCGGTGCTGAAGTTGCCGAGCCAGGGGCGGTGCCCACGGCACTGGCCGAGCAGCGAGGCGCCGTTGTCTCCTTTGGTGCTGGCCAATGCCTGCCGTTTCTTGCACTTGGGGCAGCGCACGTAGATCTCGTTGAAGTCGTTGCCCGCGCCGGCCTCATCGAGCCAGAGATCCTCCTGGCAGTTGCTCCTGGCGCCGCCATGGGCGAAGCGATCCCAGTCGATGTCGCTGAGGTGGCCATTGGCGCAGCACTGCACGAAGCGCACGGGCACTACATCCAGGTCTTGTTTCGTGCCACCAGGTTCCCGCCAGGGAAGCTTGTCTTTGACTAGGCGCTCCTTGTGGATCAGCGGGCGGGTGCGATAGCGCTTTCCGCTTTCATCAATGAAGGGCGGGAAGGGATCCTTCTTGGGCTGGGCGACGAACCAGAGCGGGAACTGCGGTGAGCGAATACCGCTACTGCTCTTGAATTTCTGGGCGAAGTCGTCGTCTTCACTAGGGGGGCGTTTGAGCAGCAGGGTGCCCACGCCCAACAGGCCGCGCAGCTTGGCGATCAAGCGGGGCTCATCGATGAAGCAGCTGTCGTCGTCGCGGCTGTAATGCCAGAGATTGAGCCCACCGATCACCACCGAGCGATCGGGCAGGTCCACCATGGCGCCGGGGCCATAGGTGGTGATCAGCTGGCCGTGGCGCACTTCGCCTACGGGGTGATTGCTCGTGCCTCGTGATGTGGTCATGGCGATCAGTCTTGGCTGGTGGTCTGCAGGCGGTCTTTGAGCAGCAGCGCGGAGGGCTCCACATCGCGCAGGCTGCGGTTGGCCTTGAACTGCTTCTCGCGCTCGTCTTCCAGCTCCAGCAGCTGGGGATCGAGGGGGGTGCGCAGCAACGGCGGCAACACCCCGTCTTCCCGGCCGTATTCCATGCGGCCATGGCGCTGGGCGATGGCACACCAGTCATCGACGATGTGGCGCACCTGCTCCGCCACCGAGGTGGCTTGGGCATCGGCATCCGCGGGGGCATGAACGAGGGCAATCGCCACCCGCCGCCTGAGCGCTTCCGCCACCGCTTCTCGCACCTCCGCCAGGGCCTCCACATCTCCGGCACGGCTGGACGGAGTGAGCTGATCGCTGAGGTGCCGGGCCAGGGCCACGGTGATGGCGGGCAGGCCCCGCTCCAGGGCCCGCTCAGAAAACGGCGTCACGCTGGTGGCCTCCACGTCGCGGTAGAAGACGTCGTGACTGTGGGCGAAGTGCTCGTAATGCGAGCGATCGCGGGGGCGGTTGGGGTTGAGCAGCACCACCACAAGCCCTGGCTTTTCGGAATCGCGGCCCACGCGGCTGCTGGCCTGGATGTATTCGGCGGTGGTCTTGGGTTGGCCGAGCATCAGCATCAGGCCGAGGCGGGTGATGTCGAGACCCACCGAGATCATGTTGGTGGCCAGGGCTACATCCACACGTTCCCTGTCGTCAAAGCTGCGGGCCAGGCGGTCTTTGGTGGTGCTCACCTCGGTGGTGGACACCCTGGAGGTGAGCTCCATGGGGATGTTGGCAATCTTGCGGTTGGCTGAACGCTCGCTGCTGTCGCCGATTCGTTGGCGCTCGCCGTGGGTGGCGAGCTGGGAGGTGAGCTCTTCTTCAATCAGGCGGCGGCTGATGCCCAGCTCCTTGATCGTGTTGAAGTAACCCAGCAGGGTCATGTAGGGATCGGCCGGGTTCGGGCCTGGGCTTTCGCCGCGCCGCCGCTGGGCCGTGCGCCCCTTCTCGGCTGCCTTCCAGGCCAGCTGGGCGCTGCTCATCAGGGCCAGCGAAGCGCGCAGCAGCAGGGCCTTCACATTGCGGCCCGGAGCGCTCAGGCCCACATACAGCCGAGCGGGCACCTGATCCGCCGGCACGGTGACGGCAAAGAAGGAATCGCGGCGATCGGGGCCGGGCGCGGGAAAGATCGAGGACTCGTTGCGGCCGAAGAGCGCCCGCATCTGCTCGCTGGCGCGGCGCACGGTGGCGGTGGAGGCCACGATCTTGGGCCGCAGCTGATCATTGGGCCCCAGGCCGGCGCGGCTGCAGAGCTCATCGATCACCGCCTCATAGAGCCCGGCCATGGAGCCCAGAGGGCCGGAGATCAGGTGCAGCTCGTCCTGAATCACCAGATCGGGTGGGTCGAGCCGATCCGCCAGCCGCACACCCTTGTTGGAGTCGTCGCCATCGGCGGGGCCGTAGAACCCCTGGCCATCGAGCACATGGGTGGCCTTGCCAAACAGCTTGCCGCTGCGGCCCTCCCAGGGCAGCGAGGCGAACTTGTCGACGGTGGCGATCAGGAACGCCGGCAGGCGGCGGTAGATCATGTCGTCGACGGCGACCAGCGGCAGGTAGTTGCGGCCGCTGGTGCCCTTGAAGGCGCAGTCGCGGTTGAGGCAGGCCACGCGCAGCTCCTCGGGGTTCTCGCCATCGGGGCGGCCCTGGCGCAGCAGGTTGAACACCCCGGCGGTGCGACAGGGCTTGGGATCAAGCAGGGAGCGCTTGCCGAATTCCACCCCGCACCAGGGGCAGGCGTCGATCGGGATCGGCTTGATGGAGGTCTTGCCGTCGTTGTAGGCGCGCACCCGCAGGCGGGCGGTGGACTCGTTGTTGTTGCCCTTGGCGCCCATGCGGTTGGGGGTGCCGGCCTGGCCCACCCAGAGGCCGATCTCAAACGGCCAGCTGCCGAGCGTCTGGGGTTGGCGCTGGCGCTCCAGTTCGAGGGCACAGATCAGGGTGGAGGCGCGGCCGAGCTGGTCGAGGGTGAGCAGGCGCAGGGTGTAGCGCATCAGCACGCTCAAGCCGCCGGCCTGCAGCGAGCCGCCATGGCGCAGACGGCGCATCACCAGCGTGAAGGCGGCCAGGCCCAGGTAGGCCTCGGTCTTGCCGCCGCCGGTGGGGAAGAACAGCAGATCGACGTTGTCGCGCTCGCGCTTTGGATCGACCTGCGGATCATTGGGGCGGGCGATGCCGATCAGGTTCATCAGCAGAAAGGCCAGCTGGAAGGGCCGCCAGGCCGGTGGCCGCAGCGACGGGTCGTCGGCGTTGAGGCCCTGCATCACGCCGTAACGCTGGCGGGCGGCAGCCGCCATGGTGCGATTGGCAATCGCGAAGGCGTCGCGGATGTCGGGCTCGGCGAGGGCCTCGATGCCACGGGCGATGCGTTCGGCCTGGGCGCGGGCATTGGCGAGCAGTTGGGTGGCGGTGGCCTGCTGCTGAGCGTTCAGCCCAGCAACGGCGGCCTGTTCCTCGATCCAGGTTTTGTAGCGCTCCACCAGGGGCATCAGAGCGCCGCGAATGGCCTCGAATCCCTGGCTGGCCAAGCGATCGAGCTCCTCCATGGCCAGCTCGCAGCCCACATCGCCTCGGGGCACCACCTTCTCCACGCTGGCCTGGGGGATCCAGGTGGTGCGCAGACGCGTGCAGCCGCCATCGGGGCCGAGATCCACCTCCACGCCCACGTTGTGGCCCACGCCGTACTCCCGGGCATCGCGGAACTGGAGGGCGTTCACGGCCTCATCCCAGTCGCCGCCAGCACGGCCGGCGTGAGGGTCGAGCCGTGCCACGAAGCCCCGGGCACAGCGCAACTCCAGCTCCGCCTGGAAGGCCGAGTTCTGATCCCGTTCCACCAGAGTTTGAGATTTCTTGCGCTCGTTGGTGAGAAAGAGCGTCACGGCCACGGTGCCAGTGGCATAGCCCTGACTGGTGGGGGCCGGGCGGCAATGCCAGCGCAGATTCAGGCCGTTGCTGTGGGGCCAGGGCCGGCCGGTGAGGCCCCTGGTGGCGGTGATCTCGCTGTGGCTGAGGGCCAGCGCTTCCTGACGGGGAGTGCGCTGCCAGATCTGCTGCTCGCGTGAACTGCCCTCCTCACGGGCGATGCTCGCCGCGGCATCGGCGTTGGCAGCCTCGGCAAGCCGTACGTAGTCGCCCCAGCGAGCGATCAGCTGCAAATCGCCACCCGGTGGCAACAGCACGCTCACGCCGATGGAGGAGGGGAACAGCTGGGGCTTGGTCGGGCCCGACTCGCTGCTGCCGCCGTCATCGCCGGAACCTGGTTTGTACTCGCTGTTGGCCTTTTTGGGCTTGCGCAGGTCCACCCCATCGGCGGCGGCGAAGTCGTCGTCGGCCGTGTCGTCGCACTTCAGCGACAGATCGGTTTCGGTGGGCACCAGGAAACCGGTGGGGTACCAGCTACTGGGCAGCCGATCGAGGGCTTCCGTTTCCAGGCCCTCACCATCGGCGCCGAGGGCCTGCAGCACCCGCTGGGTGGGGCCGATCAGCTCCAGTTCCAGGGCTGTCACCAGCTGGCCGCGCACCTGAGCTGAGTCAGTTGGTGCTGGTGATGGCGTCATGGTTTGGAGTGTCGCAGGGCTGTAGCGATTGGGCAGCGGCGTGGGCAGCGGCGGTCGTGCGAATTACAGACAAGTCTCTGAAAACAGGGCGACACCGATGGCGCTGGCCGCCCGGTTCAGCTGGCGATCGAAGCTGGCGAGAGCAGCTCCCAGCCGCTGGGCCAGCTCCAGATAGGTGGCGTCGTAGCTGGAAAGCCCATGACCGCGGGCCAGGGCGAGGATCCGGGCACTCCGTTCCTGAGTCGGCTGGGCATCGGTCGTGATGGGCAAACTGTTCAGGTGGGCAAGGAAGCGGTCGCTCTCCATCCGGGGCAGCACGGAACGCCGCTCGGCCACCAGCAGGGCATTGGCCACCTCGAGGTGCCAGAGCCCTGGGATCCACCAGGAAACCTCGCCACACGCGGCAAGCAGACGGTTGGCCCGGTCGCTGTCGATCGGCTGCTGGCGCTCAAACACCCAGGCCAGGGCCATGGAGGCGTCGATCACGATGTTCTGCGGCGATCCGCTAGCGGGCGCAGAGCTCACTGGCGACCCTCGCGCAGGAAGTCGGCGACATCCGCATCACAAACGCCCCGGATGCGCGGAAAGGCCTGCAGGGCAGCCACTGCAACCGCAACGCCCTCGGCCGCGTCGGCACGATGGGGAACCAGATCGGCCACAGGCTTGCCCCGCACGGTGATCGTGAACCGCTCGCCCTGTTCGACGGCCCGCAGCAGGCGCGACAGCTGTGCCTTTGCCTCGAAGGCACCGATGCTTGCGTCCATGAACGATGCAATCTGGTTTGTGACCTAGTTTATTGGTAGAGATCTCCCTTGGCTGTCATGACATTGTCTGGCAGGCAGGGCTAGGGTGGCTGGAGACGGTGCAGTCATGACGACATCCCCCTTGCGGAGCGAAAAGCTGGACCTCCGGCTGACACCAGGGGCGAAGCAAACCCTGCAACGGGCGGCGGCGGCGGCGCAGCGCAGCGTGACCGATTTCGTGCTCGAAAGCGCCCTGGCCAGCGCGGCCGAAACGCTGGCCGATCGGCAGAGCTTCCAACTGGAACCGGAGCAGTGGGAGGTGTTTGTGGCAGCCCTTGATGCCCCACCCCAGCTGCATCCTCGTCTGGCGCGGTTGCTGCAGGAACCGAGCGTGGTGGAGCTGAGCGTTGTTGAAGCGCCACCTGCCGGTGGCGCCGGGTGAGTGGTTACCGGATTGAGCCACTGCAGGCCAGCCATGCCGTGGAGGCTTTTGATTGTGGCGACGAAGCCCTGAACCGCTTCTTGATCCGCTTCGCCCTGGCCAATCAACGGGCCCGGGCCAGTCGCACCTACGTGGCGCTGACCGGGGATACCGTGGTGGGCTTCCACACTCTGGTAGTGGGTGAGGTGAGCCCGGAGCAGGTCCCCGAACGGATCCGCAAGGGGTTGGCGCGCCATCCGATTCCGCTGATGGTGCTGGCCCGACTGGCCGTGGCGATGGAGCACCAGAGGCAGGGCCTGGGTGCCGCGCTGCTGAAAGATGCCATCGGCCGCACGCTGGCTGCGGCGGAGATCGCCGGCATCCGCGCCCTGGCGTTGCATGCCAAGGATGAACGGGCGCGAGGGTTTTACGAGCATTTCGGTTTCCGGCCCTCACCGAGTGATCCGCTGCACCTGTTTGTGCTGCACGAGGGCCGCTGCAATCACTCGCTGGATGCTCTGATGAAAATTTAGCTAGGTGGGACGGAGCTTCATCAAGGCACTTGCCTATTATAGGACAAAGCCGATTCCCAGGCCCCTTGCTTCATCAACTTGAGACACGCAATACCGGCACAGCCCCAGCGATGTCCCTGGAGTTCACGCCGAGACTGAATCTGATCACCGGCGATAACAGCCTGGGAAAAAGCTTTTTGCTTGATGTGTCTTGGTATTGCCTGACAAGGCGCTGGCCTCAAGAGCTGAATCAGAAGCTGAGCGGTGGTGCAATGGCTCAGCCGATTATGAAAAAGGAGCTAGCTGAAATTAGGTTCACAGTCGATGGTGAAATAGGTGTAAATCAAGCTAAATCTTATAGTTGCATATTCAATTTAGAAGAAGAAGCGTGGATAGGGAAAGCAGGACGGCCTGTAAACCCAGGATTAGTTATTTACGCCATGGCAGATGGGGCCTTCGCTGTTTGGGACCCGGCTCGAAATGCCTGGAAGCGGAAGGGATCTGAAGACACACCAGAAAAGACAAAGGCTTATGTCTTTAGTAGCCGCGAAGTCTGGAAGGGTCTCCCAAACCCACAATCCGACCTTGGAAATCTCTGCAATGGCCTTGTGCATGACTGGGGTAGCTGGCAACGAGAAGATGGAGAAGCTTTTGCGCAGCTGAAATCTGTACTAACGGAGTTATCTCCAGATTCAGAAATGCCGATGGTTCCAGGTGATCTGATCCGCATTAGTCGGCAGGATTCGCGGGACTACCCCACCTTGAAATCACCTTCAGGGCAAATGGTTCCCTTGGTTCATTGGTCATCGGGTGTTAAGCGTATCCTGGCTTTAGCCTATTTATTGGTCTGGGCATGGCAGGAACATTGTAAAGCGAGTGAATTTTTGGGCAAACCACCAACGAAACAAATGATATTCCTTATTGACGAAGTTGAAGCGCACCTTCACCCAACATGGCAGCGACGGGTTGTGAGATCCCTAATGGAAGTTGTTCAAAGCCTTCACAAGCAAACATCAGTGCAGTTGATGTTGGTGACCCATTCACCCCTAGTTATGGCTTCTGTGGAACCCATCTATGATCCCAACCAAGATAGCTGGTGGGATTTCGACTGGTCAATCAAAAGCCGGCAAGTACAAATTTCAAGAAGACCATTTGATCGCCTTGGAGATGCCAATAGCTGGCTCAGAAGTGATGCATTTGATCAAAATGACACTGGTTCCATTGAGAGAGAGCTTATTCTTCGACGGGCGCGTCAAGTTATTAGTGCCGGCAAAGAAGCAAAGCCGGAAGAAGTTGCTGCAATGCACATAGAGCTTCGATCAGTTCTCGGAAGCGCGGATATTTTTTGGAACAGATGGCGTTTTGCCTGTGAGCAATCTGGCTGGCAGCTATGATGTCAGTACAGTTACCTGATGAGCCACCTGATTTCCGTCAACGGGTACGAGACGAGGGATTAGCTCATTTGCAAGAGCAGCATCAAGATCCTGATCAGCCCATTATGAACCCTTCTATTTGGGAGAAACGCACGCTTCCTGATGGTACGAGCCATACCCCTGATTATTGGCGAAGAGCGCGAGAGGCAATTCAGCAAGGATACGCAAATCGGTGCGTTTACTCATGTTTTAAGCTCGAAGACGAGACTTTCCCTGGTGGCACTACACGCGGGGCGCAGATTGACCACTTTAAACCCCGTAGCTCAAGTGCAGCCAAGTTCGCTTACGAATGGGATAATCTCCGATGGGCATGGGGAAAGATTGACAGCGAGTACAAAAAGAACAATGTTATTCCTGACGATCACGACACAGGGCAGCGTCCCTTTGCGTGGTGTAAAACCCGAGGCCCGAATGCCCTGATCAGAGGGTGAACAGGGTGGAATGACGAGCTGTCATTCCAGAGGTGC
>DGYA01000131.1 GCA_002396505.1 Cyanobacteria bacterium UBA5018
TTACACCACGCAAAGGGACGCTGCCGGGTTTGCCCATCACCTACATGGAGGGGAACCAGCAGGTGGGGATCCGCCTCAAGGTGATCGGATTTGACAACCCCGCTGCCAATGACTGGTTGGTGGTGAACCAGTTGGCGATCCAGGGCACTAAGCACAACCGCCGCCCTGATCTGGTGGTCTATGTGAACGGTTTGCCGCTGGCGGTGATCGAACTGAAGAACCCCGCCGATGAGAAGGCAGGCATCTGGGCGGCATTCAACCAACTCCAAACCTACAAGCAAGACATTCCAGATCTGTTCACGGCCAATGTGCTGCTGGTGATCAGCGATGGCATCCAGGCAAGGTTGGGCTCCTTAAGTGCTGATCAAGAACGGTTCCAGCGCTGGCGCACGATCGAGGGTGTCAACAACGAAATTGATCCGCTGGGTGCTCACCGTGATCTGGAGACCCTGGTGCGTGGGATCTTCGATAAGGGGCGTCTGCTGGAGTTCGTTCGTCGTTTTTGCCTGTTTGAGGAAGACGGGCAGATCATCAAAAAGATCGCTGCCTACCACCAGTTCCACGCCGTCAGAGAAGCAGTTGAGCGGGTGGTGGAAGCAAGCAGACCTGATGGCGATAAAAAAGGTGGCGTGGTTTGGCACACCCAGGGCGCTGGCAAGAGCATCGAGATGGCCTGTCTATCGGGCAAGTTGCTCACCGATCCACGCCTGGAAAATCCCACCCTGGTGCTGGTCACCGACCGCCAAGACCTGGATGGGCAACTGTTCGGGGTGTTTGCTGGAGCGGGTGATCTATTGGGTGAATCCCCCAAGCAGGCAAACTCCAGACAAGAACTGCGGGATCTACTGGGCAACCGCCCCAGCGGCGGCATCATCTTTACCACCATTCAGAAATTCGCTACCGAAGCAGGGGAAGATAGGTTGCCTGCCCTGAGCGAGCGCCACAACATCGTGGTGATCTGCGATGAGGCGCATCGCACCCAATACGGGTTCAAAGGGCGCTTCGACACCAAGACAGGGGAGATCAAATACGGGTTGGCAAAGGCGCTCAGAGACGCTCTGCCCCAGGCGACCTTCCTTGCTTTCACGGGAACGCCAATCTCCCAAGACGACCGTGACACCCAGGCGGTGTTTGGGCACTACATCTCCATCTACGACATTCAACAGGCAGTGGAAGACGGCGCCACGGTGCCGATCTACTACGAATCCCGCCTGGCCAAACTGGCGCTCAAGCAACCACTGCTGCCCCAGGTGGATGAGCGGGTGGATGAGCTGTTCTCAGAAGAAGATGACATCCCCGCCGCCGAAAGGGCAAAGAGCAGGTGGGCAGCACTGGAAGCACTGGTGGGCGCTGAACCACGCCTAATCGAAGTGGCAGCGGATTTGATCTCCCATTTTGAGCAAAGGTCACGCAGCCAACCAGGCAAGGCGATGCTGGTGGCGATGAGCCGCAATATCTGTGCTCGCCTATACGACGCGATCGTTGCTATTCGCCCTGACTGGCACAATGACGACCCAAAAAAAGGTGCCATCAAGGTGGTGATCACGGCAACGGCCTCAGACCAGGAGTACCTCCAACCCCACCACACCACCAAACAGCAGAAAAAGGATCTGGAGAAGCGGTTCAAGGATCCTGCTGATCCGCTCAAGATCGTGATCGTTAGAGATATGTGGTTAACAGGGTTTGATGCTCCATGTCTGGCGACGATGTATGTGGACAAACCAATGAAAGGGGCAAACCTGGCCCAGGCGATTGCCCGAGTGAACAGGGTGTTCAAGGATAAATCAGGCGGTCTGGTGGTGGATTACATCGGCATCGCTCCCCAACTAAAAGAAGCACTGGCCACCTATACCGCTGCCAAGGGCAAGGGTGCTCCCACCATCGATACGAGTGAGGCGCTCCGGATTCTCAAGGAGAAACTGCAGGTTGCCCGCGACCTGCTCCACCCTATTGATTGGAGTGGATTCAAGGATCCTAGTCAGGCACTGGCCCTGTTGCCCAACTGCCTCGATCACATCCTGGCGATGCCCGATGGCAAAAAGCGGTATTGCGATACCGTGCTGGCGATGACCAAAGCATTTGCCCTATGCGGAACGCTTGATGAGGCGATATCACTTGATCCTGAGGTGACCTTCCTTCAGGCAATCCGAGCACCGCTGGTCAAAGGTGATGGGGTGGGCGGCGATGGCAGTGCTCCTAAAAATGTTGATTTTGAGTTGCAGCAACTGCTGTCTGAGTCACTGGTGGCAGCTGGAATCACTGATATCTTCCAGGTGGCGGGTCTACAAAAACCAGACATCGGCATCCTCTCGGATCAGTTCCTGGCTGAGGTGAGCAAAATCCCCCAGAAGAACCTGGCGGTGGAACTGCTGCAACGCCTGTTAAGGGATGAAGTTAAAACCCGCTTCAATACAAATGTGGTGAAGCAGAGGCGATTCAGTGAACTGCTCCAGGCCTCGCTCACCAAATATGCAAACCGCTCCATCGAGGCGGCCCAGGTGATTGAGGAACTGATTGCGATGGCAAAGCAGTTCCGTGATGAAGTAGAGAAGGTGGAGGCGATGGGTTTATCTGCTGCTGAAGTTGCCTTCTATGACGCCCTGGCAAATAACCGGTCAGCTCAAGAGCTCATGGGCGATCAGGTGCTTACCCAAATGGCGCGGGAACTGGCGGCAAAACTCAGAAATAATTTGAGTATCGATTGGCAATACAAAGAGAACGTGCGGGCAAGGTTGCGAACAATGATCAAGGCCCTGCTCAGGCGCTACAAATATCCGCCCGATCAGGAGGCGGTGGCAATTGATTTGGTGCTACAGCAAACGGAAATGATCGCAGAGGAGTGGTCGAGACAGGATCTTGGCGAAAAGATAGCAGTAGCAGCTGCAGACACACTTGCGAAGCAATTCTGACTGCTAAAGGCCGGCTAGCGCAATCCATGGAGGGGTCCATGGCCCGAGCTTGCCCGGCCCCTTCAGGCGGATGGGCTGTCTTTGGGGCGACGACCTCCGACCATCATCGCCACGCCAGAGACGGCAATAAACACCGTGAGAATGCCGAGAACTGTTGAATAATATGGCTGCAGATTTAGCAGGCCAAAGTTGCCGGTGTGCAACCTTAGCAACCAGGGAACTTCTATATCGGCAGAGATCAATGCGCCGTAGAGGGATCCCGAAAGGGAGGTTAATAGCAAGGGAACCACAGCGATCGGCACCAGGGAGCGGTGCAGCTTTCGGGGCAGATGCTTTTTGCTGGCCATCACCGTGATTTTTGGAGTGCTTCGTGCAGGGCCCGTTCAGATGAACAGGGCATGTACATATCATCCATTTTAAACGTACCCTTACATTTCAGCTCGGCGGCGCGTTTTTCTGCGGCCGCCTGGGTTTCATACATGCCGTTCATATGGGCTTTGGCGGCAATGGGAGCTAGCGCCAGGGAGCCAAGGCCAAGGCAGATCATCAATAGACCCGGGCGGTAAATAGTCATTCACTTAAGCGGAGAGGGGTAATCGACTGGCAGTTAGCCCAACTAGAATAGGGCATCGTAATTGAAGTACTGCGGCTTGTTCAGGCCATCATGCTGAAGCAGCTGGCGAATGCGAATTATCTCCTGGCGCTGGGCCAAGATAATATTCCTGGCAAGACGCAAGATTGTGGGATTAGTGCTTTTTGCCAGGGCATCACGGGCCATGGTCAAGGCGCCGCCATGATGCTGGAGCATGCCCTCTAGAAACCAAGTTACCCGGTTGCTTTTGCTGGGCAGCGACTCCATCATCCGCATCCCAGCAATTTGATCGGGGCTCATCCGCGTTAGGGCCTCGATCGAATTGGGGTCGCCCCCTGGCAAATAGGCAACTGGGTAGACGGGCGCCTCGGGATACCAGGCCTTGCGCCACTGGCCCATCGCCTTGATTTCCTGCAGCTGGTCCCGCCAGATCTGCTTGGCGAGCGAGCCAACTCCTGGCACGCCTATGTCAAAGACGAATTCACTCATCGCCAGGGCACCCCTGTGGTGCTCCACCATGGCGTCGATAAAGCGCAGCTCGTAGCTCTGGCCAGCCGGGCCGATGGCCAGGCCATGACTGCCATGTTGGTGGGCGCCATGCTGTTGCGCTGTTGGCGCAGCTGCGGCCGGCGGATTGGCCTGGGGCAGCTGCTGCTGCATGTGATGCATGTGATCCATGCCAGCCATGGCTGGCTCTTGGGCTGCCCTGGCGAGCGCTGGCAGGGAAACCAGGGCCGAAGCGAGGAGCAGGGCGAGGCGGCGCATGCCAGCTATGCGGTTCATCCACCCAGTATGGACCCTCCAGCCAGTGGAGGCTTAACTGGTCGTCGCGCTCTCCCCTGGCAGCAAGGCCTGCGAGCTGAAGACCTGCGAGCTGAAGGCCCGCGAGCTGAAGACCTGCACCGGCTGGAAGCTGAAACGGCGGCAATTCTGAGCAACCAACAGCCCTTGTGTTGGCGACAGATAGGGCCCTGCTAAGAGCAAATAAGAACTAATTGAATTGCTGCACTTATTTGCTGGTTCCCCTGGGCAGCCAATGGGGGCAGATTTCGATTAGATGCCAGGAGGAGAGCAGGATTGTGCCCCAGAGGTGGCAGAAGGGATTGCCGGTTTCGCAACCAGACGAGTGCCTACAGCTGGCGCATTTGCTATGCATCCTCGGCCGGCAGTTGCCATGCAATGAAACGAAGCGTAACACAAGCTTGCGTTTTGTTGCGGCCAGTCCGCAGCAGTCGCCGCCGGCCGCCACCGGTCGCTATGGGCTGGCCAGGGGCGGCCGGGCGCTCCAGTGGCGGCAGCGCCTGGTGAGCTGCTCACCCTGGCCGATCAGGGCCTGGTGAACCGGGCAGGTGAGCAGGGTGACGCAAGAGCGGGAAACCTCGTAGCTGAAGTGCCGGCAGGTGATACACACCTTGGCGGAGCGGGAAGGCCGCAGCACGGCGTGATCGAGATAGGCCCACTCCTCCGGCTCGCCAACGGCAGCCATCAACTCAATGCAAGTATATATGTACTAGCAGGGCGGCTGGTTGCTGTCAAGCGGGCCCTGGGAGCGGGCGGGGCGCCCCTTGGCTGGGTAGCAAATTTGTTGAATATCGAGGCATAAGTGGTGCTGCAGCGGTAGAGGGCTGTAGCATCGTTAGGGCTTCTACCTATGCTCCTTCCCCGATAGCCCTGGGCCCACAGCCATCTCAACTGGGCCATGTGTTCAGAAAAATTGGCAAATCCAGGGGTGATGGGCGCAGGTAAGGCAAGGCAAGTTACCCGGCCGTTCCGACCTCACAAACTGCACATGTTTTCAATCATGAAGCGCAATTGGCTGGGTCTCGCCTTGGCAAGTGCACTGCTATGCGGGGGCAATGCCCTGGCGGCGGGCGGCGGCAGCATTGTGACGGCCGACCCCTCCAAGCATTTTGACCCCAAGGGCAAGCCGCCATCCAAGTTCACGCTTGAATTGCAGAATGGCCTGCGAAAATCTTTGCCATTCGATGATAAACGTGATTTTGATGAGGCCCGCAGGGGATTCATTGCGGCCCCAACATTTAAGCGGATTATGGCCGATGCCGGCAACGTAGCCTGGGATATGGGTAGTTATGACTTTCTGCTGGAACCAGGCAAAAATTTCGACACCATTAACCCATCACTGCAACGGCAGGCCATTTTGAACATGGCCTATGGCCTCTATGAAGTAGTGCCCGGCAAAATTTATCAAGTTAGGGGCTTCGATCTGGCTAATATCAGTTTTATCAAAGGTGACACCGGCTGGATTGTCTTTGATCCGCTCACCAGTAAGGAAACTGCCAGGGCCGCCCTCAACTTCATTAACGAAAAACTGGGCAAACGTCCGGTGGTGGCGGTGGTCTTTTCCCACTCCCATGCCGATCACTTCGGTGGGGTTAGAGGTGTTGTAGATGAAGCTGACGTCAAGAGCGGCAAGGTGCCGATCATCGCCCCAGGCGGATTTATGGAACATGCCATCGCCGAGAATGTCTATGCCGGCAACGCCATGAACCGGCGCATGTTCTTCCAATACGGGATACTACTACCCCGCAGCCCCTACGGCCACGTGGATCAGTCGATCGGCAAAAATACCGCTTCTGGCAATCTGGGCTTGATTGAGCCCACTCGTTACATCAATAAAGACTACGAATTGCTCACAATTGACGGCGTAAAAATGGAGTTTCAGAACACTCCTGGTACCGAAGCGCCGTCGGAGATGAACACCTATTTCCCAGACCTAAAGGCATTCTGGGCGGCAGAGAATATCACCGGCACCATCCACAATATCTACACCTTACGTGGGGCGCTTGTGCGCGATGCCTTGGCCTGGTCCAAGTACATCAATGCGGCACTATATCGCTATGGCACGGAAGCTGAGTACATGTTCGCCTCCCACAGCTGGCCGCGTTTCGGCAACGATCGCGTCCAAGAGGTAATGCGTACCCAGCGCGATACTTACGCATATCTAAACAATCATGTGTTGCACCTGGCCAACCAGGGCGTGACGATCAACGAGATCCACAACGTATTTAAAACACCAAAGAGTCTGCAGAATCAATGGGCTGCCCACAGCTACCACGGCTCGGAAGAACACAACAGCCGCGCCGTGCTGAATCGCTACCTGGGCTACTGGGATGGCAATCCCGCAACACTGATTCCACTATCACCGAAGGATTCGGCGCCCTTGTATGTGGAAATGATGGGCGGAGCAAGTAAGATCATCGCCAAGGGGCAGCAACTCTTCGCCAAGGGTGACTATCGCCTGGCCATGGAGATATTGAACAAGTTAGTTTATGCTGAGCCGGAAAATGCCAAAGCGAAAGACCTACTGGCAGATGTATATGAGCAGATTGGCTATCAAAAAGAAAGCCCCAGCCTGCGCAACAGTTTCTTGGCGGCCGCCTATGAGCTGCGCAACGGTATGCCCGCTGGGGTGCCACCTAAATCGAGCGGCCCAGACATGATTCGTGCCATGTCTACCGAGCTATGGCTAAATTCACTTGCCATCAGCATGGATAGCCGCAAAGTGGCGGGGGTGCAGGCCGTGATCAACCTGGTGACACCAGATAATGGCGAGAAGTTTGTGGTAGAGCTAAGTAATTCGGCACTTACAAATATTAAGGGTCACCAGGCAAAGAAGCCGGATCTAACCATTACTCTCAACCGCTCCGACCTGGAGCAAGTAATGTCGGGCAGCTCCAACTTTGAGCAGTTGATCGCCGCAGGTAAGGCAAAATTTGCAGGCGATCGCAAGCCTTTTGAGCTGCTGCGTGGTGCCCTGGTTAGGTTTACGCCAAACTTTGAATTGTTGCCGGGCACCATGCCGGCCAAGCCTGCAGCGCCAGTAGGCAAGGAGCCGTTTGCGGCCGACCAGCCCGCCGACACCACGGGTGGCTGATCCCCAGGGGAGATCAGTTGCCAAACCTGGTAATATTTATTCCCAGCTGCTAGACAGGCAAACTCCCAGCGGCAAGCCAGGCAAACCCTTGGCGATTCGCCTGGTTACCCCATGATCGCCCGAGCAATCGGCTAAGGTTTTATTTCGTCCACTCAAATTGTATTCCATCCACCCATCCACCCAGCAAATAACACTCTTTATTGCCATCTTATGGATATCTCCCAGGCCAGGCTCCGTCAAATGGCAACAAACAGTGCGACGAAAAGTGTCTTGCTAGGCATGGCTAAAAACCGGTTAAGAAGTGTGCAGAGAGTCGCAACTAGCTGCCGGCTGCTAGTACATCCTGCCCTGAGTTTGCTGCTGCTGCTGGCGGTCCAGCAGGGTGCCAAGGCCGAACAGCAGCAGCCAATCAACTCTCCAGAGCTGGCCGCTGGGCCAAGCCCGGCCCCAACAGCGGCAACTGAATCGCTCTGGAGCGGTACGTTGGAACTGTATGGCTTTGCGCCCTTGCGCAGCACCGGTAGCACCACGATTAACGGACTGACGGCTAATTACGACCTTAGTTTTTCAGATGTGCTGCCTTCACTCCAATTTGCGGCGGCGGCGCGGGGGCGAATCGAATATGATCGCACCGGGCTACTGACTGATCTCAGCTATGTGAGTCTAGCCAATTCTGCTGCCACTCTTGTGGGTAAGCGTGATCAATTTAACGCCAACGCCGGCCTCAATCAGCAGCAGGGCATCTACGATGTCGCCCTTAGCTATCGCTTAGGAGCCAAGGAGTCAGCCATTGGCAAGCCAGGCCAGTTTTCTGTAATTCCCTACGCCGGTGTTCGGATCATTAATATGAAGCTCGGCTTTGATCTCTCTCTCGAAGGCTCCAAAAATCAAGCTTTCTCCGCCTCAAGAAATTATGGCCTTACCTGGGCTCAACCCCTGATCGGCACCCAGGCCAGCCTGTTTCTCTCGCCGAAGCTGAGGGTTTTTGCTCGGGGTGACATAGGTGGTTTTGGTTTAAGTGGTGACAAAGACTTATCTGGGAATGCTCAGGTGGGGCTTGGCTATGCCATCGGCAATAATACAGATCTAAACCTTTCTTGGCGCTACCTAGGCATTGCCTACGGTGACGCAGCCAATCGGGGGAACAGCTTTAGTACCTATCAAAATGGGGTTGAATTGGGGGTTAAATTCTTTTTCTAGTTAGGGAGGTTCTCGAAAGTCCAAGCCAAGGCCATTTTGGCCCTGATGCTGCAAATGTTCCCGGGTGACAGGCGCGCCGAAATGGCGTTTTTCCAGATTCTTTCTAGGAGTTGGTGAGGCTCCTGTTCCAGGCCAAGCGGCATGGTGTAATTTTCGAATGGGCTTGACAAGTATCTGTAGGTTGCGAAAAGGTCGCTCTATCGCAACCTACGCCTAGTGAAGGCCAGGGGAGCCACCCATGCTTTTGACCAGCTTTTTCATATCGTCATCGTTGAGCTGGGGGCTGGCCATTGGTAAAAAATAGGCGAACTCTAAATATTGAATCTATGTTAATCTGGCTTAGCTGCCGCTGTTGATGAAAGCTCGGCCCCAGGCCCCAGGCCATGGATGAGCGGGCCCGGTGCTGATGGAGGCCCCAGGCAGACTCCCCGGCCAGGGGGATCAGCTCAACTAGAATTTTGTTACTTAAATTTGTTCAAGGGAGAGGGAATGGTTTGTCAATCGTGCCTGGGCCCAGCTCCTGATCAGTTTTTATTTGTTGGTCAATTTTTCTTGCCTGAGCAAGTTATTTTGGCCCTTGGGGAGCGGGGTTTTGCTCCGGGCACGCTCCTGCCCCGAGGTTTTTTCCTGGTTGTGGGCGGGCTATTCATCCTGGCCTTGGTGATCGATCGCTGGGCAATTCGCCTGCGCTTGCCTACGGCTTTGGGGGTGTTACTGCTGGGCCTGTCGGCGAACGTGCTCCACAGCGGACTCCACCACGTCTCCCATGGTCAGGTGGAGACCCTGCACGTGGCCAGCCTGGCCCTGCTGCTGTTCTATGCCGGGCTCCGCACCGATCTGCGCCGCATCGGCGGGGTGCTGCCCCTGGGGCTGCTGCTTGCTAGCGGCGGTGTGTTGCTCACCATGCTGGGCCTGGGCCTGGGCCTCTGGTGGCTCGCCTCCCCCAGCGGTGCTGGCCTGATGCCCGGCCCGCCGCAGGCAATCCCCCTGCTCTCGGCCCTGTTGACGGCCGCCTGTCTGACGGCAACCGATGGCTCCGCCACCGAAGGCCTCCTGCGGACCCTGCGTCGCTTCGTGCCCCCATCCGTAGGACATCTGCTGGAGTTGGAGGCGGATCTGACCACCGCAGCCGCGATTCTCTGCTTTGGCTTTGTGGCTGGCCTAGGCCAGGCGGATAGCCATGCGGTTCATGACTACATCCATGCCAGCCACTTCGCCAACCTCGGCGCCCAGGGCCTGGCCCTAGGCCAGCACCTGCTGGCCGGCATCCTGGCCGGCGGCTGCATTGGGCTTGGGGCGCGATTGCTGATGGCACCGCTGATGGGCATTAGGGAGCAGTTGCTGATCCTGGCCATCTCGATCGCCTTCATGGCCTACGGCTTCGGCAACTTCCTCGGCGGCGGTGGTCTAGTGGCGGTGTTTACAGCCGGCCTGGTGATGGCTAGTCAAAGCGATGCCAAAAACGAGCCAAGCCATTCATCACCGCAACAGCATCAGACATTGCAACAGGTGCTGTTGCCCTTCAATACCACCGCTGAGTTCACGATTTTGTTGCTGCTGGGGCTGTTGGTCTACCCCCCGGATCTACTGGCTGTGTTGCCGCTAGCGCTCGTCACCTCCCTGCTATTGCTTTTGGTGGTGCGTCCGGCCACGGTGTTGCTGCTGGGTTGGCGTTCCTGCCTGGATCGCCGCGAACAACTGCTGGTGGCCTGCTGCGGCATGCGCTCCGCCGTACCCCTGGCTCTATCTATCGCCCTGTTCGAGGAAGTTCCCCACCTGCGCGGCGTCGCCCCCCAGTTGGCCGAGGCCCTCGCCACCAATCTTTCGGCGCTGGTATTTCTAGTGGTGCTGATTGATCTGTTGTTGCGGGGGCTATTGCTACCCCGCCTGCTGCCCCGGCTGCTGGCCCCAATTGCCGCCCGCCCCTGAATTAACCGCCGACATTTCCCGCCTACATTCCTCGCCGACCTGGCCAGGCGCCAAAATGGCTGGCATGGGTGGTTCCAATTCCAGCTCGCCAACGGCTTCCAGCTCGCCAACTGCCAGGGCCTTGCCTGCCCCGCCCCGCCGTCTCTGGCTCGCCCCCCTGTTGGTGGGGCTCTGCTTTGGCCTCGGCTATGGGATCACCAGCCGACTGCTCGACCTTTCCTGGAACGGCTTCGTGCGGCTGGGCCACAGCTTCGATCTGCGTCCCCTGCCCGGCACCAGCCTGGAAAGCCTGCGCCAGCGCTATGGGGCGGAGCGCCAGCCGATTCGCGCCGACCTGGACCAGGCCGAGAGGGAGGCCCAGGCCCGCAAGGCCGAGCAGCTGGCTCGCCAACAGGCCGAGTTGGACCGTCAGCGCCTGCAACAAGCCGAGCCGGCACTGGGCCCAGGCAACCAGCCGGCCGCAGAAGCCACCCCCGAGCTGCCCTCTGACTGGCAAAGCCCTGCCGCCCTGCCGGCTCCGGCCCAACTCCAGCCCCCCTCAAGCCGGCCCAGCCCCCCCCTAAAGCCGGCCGCCCCCAGCTCCCCGCCCAAGCCGGCCGCTGCCATCCCCGCCGCGCCCCTGCCGCCCAGCTTGCCGTCCCCGGTCAGCCCCTGAGACCCGCTTACCGATTCGATCTGCCACAGTTCCTAGGCAGCATCCAGGCTTTGATGAGCGCGCCGTCCTCCTTGATCCAGGCCGCCCTGCAGCGTCTCGGTGCCCGCATTGGCAGCGGCCTGCTCGATGCCGCCGCCAGCCTGGCGGTGCTGGCCCAGGATGCCCCCGACAAATTGCGTCAGGAATTGCAGCTGTTCTGGGAAGAGGTGGAGGCGGAAGCCGACCGGATCGATCGGGGTGACACCGCCCCGGCAGGCGAGTGGACCAGTCCGGGCCAGGGCCCAATCAGTGAAACCGCCAGCGGCGATGGCGGGCCCGCTAGCCCCGCTTCAGATCCCTATTTTGCTAAGGGATCCCAGGCTGGCGCCCAGCCTGTAGCGACCATGGCCGATCCCCAACGCCAAATCGACAACCTGCGGGCTCTGATTGCCAGCCTGGCCCGGCGCCTGGATCAACAACTGGATCAACAGCGCATGGATCAACAGCGGCCTGATCAACAGCGACTGGATCAGCGATGAGCCGCGCGGCGCGGATCTGGTGGCTGGCCCTTGGTCTGCTGGCCGGCCTGTGGTGGGATGGCCAGCGCTGGACCTATCCCGGCGGCTGGAGCGACGAGCGGGCCCGCCAGCGCCAGCGGCGCCGGGCCCGCTGGCTCACCAATCAATTTCTGGGGCTGGGCTCGGCCTTCATCAAGCTCGGCCAACTGCTCTCGGCGCGCCCGGATGTGCTGCCCGCCGAGCTGGTGGAGGAGCTGGCCCGTCTTCAAGACCAGGTGCCCGCCTTCCCCTTCGCCGTGGTGCAACAGCTGCTGGAGCAGGAGCTGGGGGAGCGCTGCGCCGAGATCATCGACATCGAGGTCAGCCCCCTAGGTTCCGCCAGCCTGGCCCAGGTGCATCGCGCCAGCCTGCGCAGCGGCCGCCAGGTGGTGCTCAAGGTGCAGCGTCCTGGCCTGGAGCACCTGTTTCGCCTCGATTTGCAGGTGATGCAGCAGGTGGCGGCCGTCGTGCAGCGCCATCCCCGCTGGGGGCGCGGTCGCGACTGGGTGGGCATCGCCCAGGAATGCCGCCGGGTGCTGCTGCGCGAACTCGATTTCCGCCTGGAGGCCGAACACGCCGCCCGCTTCCGCCAGCAATTCCTCGACGATCCCGGCATCCGCATCCCCGCCGTGATCTGGGAGCTGAGCAGCCGGCGGGTGCTCTGTCTCGACTACGTGCCAGGTATAAAAATCACCGACCGCCAGGCGCTGGTGGAGGCGGGCATCGATCCGGCGGCCGTGGCCGAGAAAGGGGCGGCCAGCTATCTGCAGCAATTGGTGCGCTTTGGCTTCTTCCACGCCGATCCCCACCCAGGCAACCTGGCCGTGGCGGCCGATGGCGGCCTGATCTACTACGACTTCGGCATGATGGGCCAGCTGTCGGGCCGCCTGCGCTCCCGCCTGGGGCGCATGGTCACCGCCGCCGCCTCCCGGGATGCCGCCGCCCTGGTGGATGAAATGCAGGGGGCTGGCGTCATCGCCGAAGGCATCGATCCAGGCCCCGTGCGGCGGTTGGTGCGGGTGATGCTCAACGAGGCGCTCACGCCGCCCTTCTCTGCCAACGTGCTGGAAAAGATCACCGGCGATCTCTACGACCTGGTCTACGGCCAGCCCTTCCGGCTGCCGGCCGAGCTGATCTTCGTGATGCGAGCCCTGTCCACCTTTGAGGGGGTCGGCCGCAGCCTCGATCCCGGCTTTAGCCTGATCGCCATCGCCCGGCCCTACCTGCTGCCCCTGATGACCTCCAGCGGAAAGGGAAGCAACGAACTGTTCAACGAGCTCTCCCGCCAGGCGGCCGAGGTGGGCAGCCGCGCCCTCGGCATTCCCCGGCGCCTGGATGAAAGCCTGGCCCGCATCGAACAGGGCGACCTGCAGGTGCAGATCCGGGCCGGCGAAACCGACCGCCTGCTCAGGCGCTTGGCCCTGGCCCAACAGAATTCCGGCCAGGCATTTCTGTTGGGCGGCCTTGCGGTGGCGGCGGCCCTGCTGGTGACCAGCAGCCGGCCGGCGCTGGTGGCGCTGCCGCTGCTGCTGGGCCTGCCGGTGGGGCTGGGCTGGCTGCGGGGCCAGGCCCGCCTGGCCCGCGACGGCCGCCTAGATCAGCTCAGCCGCTGAAGCCCAGGGCCATGGAGTTGCAGCAAAAGCCCACCTATCTGGAACTCCAGGCGGTGGAGGCCTATCTGGGGCCCCGCCAGGTGTTTCGCGAGCTCAGCCTGCAGCTGAGGCGGGGCGAGCACACCGCCATCCTCGGCCCCAACGGTGCCGGCAAGAGCGCCCTCATAAAACTGCTCAGCCGCGAGCTCTACCCAGTGGTCAAGCCGGGATCCTGGCTGCGCATCTTCGGGGAGGAGCGGGTGAATCTCTGGGATCTGCGCGCCCGCATCGGCCTGGTTTCCCAGGATCTGCAGGCCGGCTACAGCGGTGGCGTGCTGGCCAGCGATGTGGTGCTCTCGGGCTACTTCGGCTCGGTGGGGCTGGGCCGCAGCCATCTGGTTACCGCCCGCCAGCGCCAGCGGGTGCGGCAACTGATGGAGGAGCTGGGCTTGGCCGATTTAGGGCAACGCCCCTACGCCCAGCTCTCCGATGGCCAGCGGCGACGCCTGCTGCTGGCCCGAGCCCTGGTGCATGGCCCCCAGGTGCTGGTGCTGGATGAACCCACCAACGGCCTAGACCTCAAGGCCAAGCACCAATTACTGGCAATCCTGCGCCAGCTCAGCCAGTCCGGCACCACCCTGTTGCTGGTAACCCACCAAATTGAGGCGATCATCCCCGAGATCGAGCGCTGCGTACTGCTCAAACAGGGAGTAGTTGTGGGCGATGGCCCCAGCAGCGAACTGTTGCGGGACGCCCCGCTCAGCGCCCTGTTCGACACCCCCCTGCAGGTGCTCAGTTCTGGCGGCTATCGCCAGGTGTTGCCGGCCGTGGCCATTGCCCCAGCCGACTAGGGCTGAGGCGGCAGCAATTTTCAGGTGATCCACTCTTGAGGTGATCCACCCTTTAGGTGATCACACATTTGAGTTGATCACTTGGAGAGTGTGATCAAACCTTTGAGCTGATCACGCCTTGCCGCGGGGGCCCCGGTCTTCGGCGCCGGCGTAGCGGGCCTGGCTGCCCAGCTCGTCTTCGATGCGCAGCAATTGGTTGTACTTGGCCACCCGCTCCGAGCGGCTCAGGGAGCCGGTTTTGATCTGGCCGGCGCGGCTGGCCACCGCCAGGTCGGCGATGGTGGTGTCTTCGGTTTCGCCGCTGCGGTGGCTGATCACGCTGGTGTAGCCGGCCCGGCCCGCCAGGTCGATCGCCTGCAGGGTTTCGGTGAGCGAACCGATTTGATTCACCTTGATCAGGATCGAATTGGCCACGCCCAGATCAATACCCCGCTGCAGGCGGCTGGTGTTGGTGACGAACAGGTCATCGCCCACCAATTGCACGCTGCTACCAAGGCGCTGGGTGAGCAGGGCCCAGCCATCCCAGTCGTCTTCCGCCACGCCATCTTCGATCGAAACGATCGGATAGCGACTCACCAGGCGGGCCAGCTGATCCACCATCTCGGCGCTGCTGTAACTGCCGCCATCAAAGGCATAGCGGCCATCTTTGAAGAATTCGGTGCTGGCCACATCCAGGGCCAGGGAGATCTGGTCGCCGGGCCGATAGCCGGCCTTTTCGATCGCCTGCACCAGCAGGTCGCCGGCCGCGTCGTTGCCCAGGTCTGGCGCGAAACCGCCCTCGTCGCCCACGGCGGTGCTCATGCCCCGCTCCTGCAGCAAGCCCTTGAGGGTGTGGAACACCTCCGTACCCATGCGCAGCGCCTCGCGGAAGCTGGGGGCCCCATGGGGCACCACCATGAACTCCTGGAAGTCGAGGCTGTTGGCGGCATGGGCGCCGCCATTGATCACATTCATCAGCGGCACCGGCAGCAGGGTGGCCATCGGGCCGCCCAGATAGCGGTAGAGGGGCAAGCCGATGCCATTGGCTGCCGCCCGGGCGGTGGCCAGGCTCACCGCCAAAATCGCATTGGCCCCCAGGGCCGACTTGTTATCGGAACCATCGAGCTCCAGCATCGCCGCGTCCACTGCACCCTGATCCAGGGCGGAAAGGCCACAGAGGGTCGGGGCGATCTTGTCTTCGATGTTGCTCACCGCCTGCAGCACGCCCTTGCCGCCATAGCGGCTACCGCCATCGCGCAATTCATGGGCTTCATGGGCGCCGGTGCTGGCGCCGCTGGGCACCATCGCCCGGCCGCTGGCCCCGCCCTCCAGCAACACCTCAGCTTCCACGGTGGGGGTGCCCCGGGAATCGAGCACCTCCCGGGCCACCACGGTGTCGATCACAAGGTCGAGGGAGTCGATCACTTAATGCCGAAGGATTTACTAAGGCCAGGATCCTATGGGCGGGGGGCGCCAAAGCTTTTGTGTAGATGATCACCGGGCTTAGATTTGCTCCGGGCCCCGGTGATCGGCGAAGCCGGCCGGCCCGGCCAGAATGGCGTACAGCCGAACTGGGCCGATGCACCTCTTACACACGATGCTCCGAGTGGGCGATCTGGAGCGCTCGCTTCAGTTTTATACCCAGCTGCTGGGCATGCGACTGCTGCGCCGCAGGGAATATCCCGCCGGCCGCTTCACCCTGGCCTTCGTGGGCTACGGGGAGGAGAGCGACCACACCGTGCTGGAACTCACCCACAACTGGGACACCAGCGAATACAGCATTGGCAGCGGCTATGGCCACATCGCCATCGGCGTCGATGACATCGTGGCCTGCTGTGCCGCCATCGCCGCCCAGGGGGGCCGGGTGGTGCGTCAGCCCGGACCGATGCAGCACGGCAGCACAGTTATTGCCTTTGTGGAAGATCCAGATGGCTACAAGGTGGAGTTGATCCAGCTCTCCTCCCGCAGCTGATCCAGATCAATTGAGCCAGTAGATGCAAGCCTCGCCACCTCCTGCCGCGACACCGCCTCCCGCCAGCCTCACCAGCGATCCCGAGCGGTTTAGCGACGACGCCTGGGATCTGTTGCTCTCCGCCCAGGACCAGGCCCGCCGCTGGCGCCATGGCGCCCTGGATGTGGAGCACCTGCTGCAGGCCCTGTGGCTGGATCGGCAGTTCCAGCGCTGGGTGGACCCCCTGCCCCTGGACGGTGATCGGCTGCTGGATCGCCTGGAGGAGTTCTGCGCCGACCAGCGCCCCGCCCCCGGCGGCGAGCTCTACATCGGCGAGGCCCTCGAAGAGCTGCTGGAGGCCGCCGATCGCTGCCGGCAGCGCTGGGGCGAAGGCCTGCTGGAGGTGTCGCACCTGCTGACGGCCCTGCTGGCGGAACCCCGCCTGGGCGCTGCCCTGTTGGCGGGGGAGGGGCTCAGCGAAGACCTGCTGCGCCGCCAGTTCGGCCATGGCGCCCCAGGCTCGGCTCCAGCACCGATCTCAGCGGCGGCAGTGTCAGCGGCAGTGCCAGCGGCGCCCCTGACGCCCGCCGCCAT
>DGYA01000026.1:0-4408 GCA_002396505.1 Cyanobacteria bacterium UBA5018
AGTTTGTCGGTGGCCACGGTTGCTCGCTGCAGCCTGCTGCGCCTGGGCATTTTGCTGTTCAGCGAGCCAGGCTGCGGCCAGGGCCAGTCGTGCCTTGGAAGTGTTTTTTGGCCCGAGGATCTTCAATACACCCACCTCTCGGCCCCAGCCCCTGTCGCCGCCCAACCCTCCAGCTTCAGAATCGCTGGAGATGCACGAATCCTTGGGGCCGCCCAGCCCGCCAGGACACCCCCTAAGCGCCACCATGTAGGTCGCCCAGGACCGCGCCATCCCGTGCCACCCATGGCAGCAACCAGCAGCTAACCGACGCCAATCCGCAGCCCCTGGCCCCGCAGCTCCGCCATCTAGGCCCGAATTACTCCAGAGCCAACTTTTCCGCGTAGCAAGGGGGATGGGCCTTGGGCGCCAGCTGACCAGTGAGCTGCCCAGTCAGTTAAACAGTCAGCCGCCCAGCCAGCTACACGATTAGCCGCCCAATCAGCTGCCGTTCTTGAGCCGCCATGCCTCACGATTCCACCAGCAGCTCGAACGAGGCGCGGGCCCGCCAGCTGCTGGCCCGCCTCAGCCCGGCCGAGAAGCTGGCGCAGCTTTCCGGCGCCACCGACTTCTGGGCCGGGATGGGGGACATCGCCTTTGCCGACGCCTCCCACCGCCATCCCTGGCCCGCCGGCCTGCTGCCAGGCCAGGGCCTGGCGGGGCTGCAATTTGTGGATGGTCCCCGGGGGGTGGTGCTCACGGGGGGGGCCACCACCTTTCCGGTACCGATCGCCCGGGGCGCCAGCTGGGACCTTGACCTGGAGGAGCGCATCGGCGAAGCCATCGCCCGGGAGGCCCGTTCCCATGGCGCCAACTGGGTGGCGGCCGTCTGCGTGAACCTGCTGCGCCACCCGGGCTGGGGCCGGGCCCAGGAGACCTACGGAGAAGATCCCGTACTGCTCGGGGAGATGGGCGGCGCCTGCTGCCGCGGCCTGCAGCGCCACAGCATCGCCTGCGTCAAGCATTTCGCCCTCAACTCAATAGACAGCTCCCGCTTCCTGGTGGACATCCAGGTGAGCCGGCGAGTGCTGCATGAGCTCTACCTGCCCCACTTCCGCGACTGCCTGGCCGCCGGCGCCGGCTCGGTGATGACCGCCTACAACCGGGTGAATGGCCTCTGGTGCGCCCAGCACCCGGAACTGCTCACCTCGATCCTCAAAAACCGCTGGGGATTCCAGGGGTTTGTGGTGAGTGATTTCATCTTCGGGTTGCGCGATGGCGTGGCGGCGCTGCAGGCCGGGCTCGACCTGGAGATGCCCTTTCGGATGATTTTAGAAGGCAGCCTTGGCGCCGCCCTGGCCGCTGGATCCCTGGCCATGGAGCGCATCGACGACGCGGTGCTGCGGCTGCTGCGCGCCCAGCTGGCTCTGCCCGCCGGCGACTATCCGCCCACATTGCGGGGCTGCGCCGCCCACCGGGCCCTGGCCCGGGAGGCGGCCAGCAAGTCGATCGTGCTGCTCAAAAATGCCGGGGCGCTGCTGCCCCTGCGCGATCTGACCTCGCTGGCGGTGATCGGCCGGCTGGCGGCCAGGCCAAACCTGGGGGATCGGGGCTCCTCAGATACCCGCCCGGCAATGGCAGAGGTGGTCACCCCCCTGGCCGGCTTGAGGGCCGCCGATCCCCAGCTGCTGGTACGCCACGGCGATGGTCTGGATCCGGCGGCGGCCGCCCAGCTGGCCGTCAGCTGCGATGCCGCCGTGGTGGTGGTGGGCCTCGACTGGCAAAGCGAAGGGGAGCACATTCACCCAGGCGATCTGGCGCCGGTGCTGCGGGAAATGCCCGCTCCAGATCCCCTGCAGCGGTGGCTGGGCAGCCAGCGGCTGCGGCCTTTCTGGCGGCCGGTGGCCGAGCTGGTGGCCTCCATCACCCGGTTTGCCTCCGCCCGCACGGGGGGCGACTTCGCCGCCGGCGACCGCACCGAACTGGAGCTGCCGCCCGCAGAAGAGGCCCTGATCCTGGCGGTGGCGGCGGCCAACCCCCGCACCGTGGTGGTGCTGATGGGCGGCGGCGCAATCCTCTGCGAAGCCTGGCGGCACCAGGTGAACGCCATCCTGCTGCTCTGGTATCCGGGCCAGCAGGGCGGTGAGGCCCTGGCCGATGTGCTGCTGGGCAAGCTGTCGCCCTCGGGCCGGATGCCCTTTGCGGTGCCCACCAGCGCCGGCCATCTACCCGTCTTTGAGCCGCGGGCTGAACGGGTGATCTACGACTTGTGGCACGGCTACCGGCTGCTGCGCCGCCAGGGCCATGCCGCCGCCTTCCCCTTCGGCTTCGGGCTCTCTTATGGCAGCTTCAGCCATGGGGATCTGCAGGCCGAATTGCTGGTCGCCGAAGAGACGCTGCTGGTGACGATCACGGTTGCCAACACAGGAGCGATGGCGGCCGCCGAGGTGGTGCAGGTGTACCTGGAGCCCCCCGGGCAGCTGGTGGAGCGGCCGGCGCGGCTGTTGGTGGGCTTCCAACGGCTGCAGCTGGAGCCGGGCCAGGCCGCACGACCAAGCCTGGCGATTCCGCTGCGCCGCCTGGCCTACTTCAATGAAAACGCCGATGCCTTCCTGCTGGAGCCCGGCACCCACCGGCTGGTGGTGGCCCGCCACGCGGAAGACGAGGGCCTGGCCGTGGCTATTCAGCTGGAGGCGCTGGTGCTGGGCCCTTGAGGCTGGGAGCGGTGGCGGGCCCCGGGCTGCTGCTCGCCGAGAATCTGGCGCAGGCGCAGGCGGTTGTAGCGCTGCACCCAGAGACAGGGCAGGTTGAACAGGGTGGCAAACACCAGATTGATCAGCACCCCCTGGGGCGGCAGCCACAGGGCCGTCACCAGCCAGAAGGGCCAGAGGGCCAGATGCACCAACTCGGCCCGGCGGGTTTCCGCCACCAGCCGCTCCAGGCAGGCCCGATCCCTGCGGGCTAGGGCGGTCTTGGCCACACCGCCGGGCAAGGCGCCACCGGCATCCGGTAGCCAGGGCTTCCAGCGGCGAATCCCCAGGCCTAATTCGTAGGCCTCGGTGCGTTCACCCCAGGGGCGCGGGCGGGTGAGCCATGAATCCTGGGCCAGCAGGGAGAGGGGCAGATGATTGGCTAGGCCACCCACCAGCAGGCACCAGCCCCACCAGCCAATTGCGCTGGACAGAAGAGGGGCGCTGGAGAGCAGGGGAGCGATGTTCATGGGCTGGTCGACACGCTGCGCCCCTTCCACTGCACCGAGCCCCGCTTCAAGTTGACGATGGCCAGCACGAATACACCAAGAAAGAACAGCACCGGCACCGGAAAGATCAAGTTGATCCAACCGAAGCTGCCCAACCGCCAGCTAATCAGCAACAGTTGCAGTGCAAAAGCTCCGTAGAGCAACAAATTGGCCGGCAGGCTGCGATCCCCCAGCATTGGCCAGCCCAGCACTGCGGCCGGCAGGCACCAGGCGGCCCAGAACAGGCCCGACAGCCAGAGCAGCACTGCCACCATGCGCAGCCAGCGCACCTCGGCGGCGGCGGTGGCGAAGTTTTTGGCGAAGCCCACCACCATGTCCCCCAGGCCACCGGGATACATCCGATAGGCCAGGTGCCCATGGCCGATGAAAGCGCTCACCGGCAGGCCGGCCCGCTCGTAGTGATGGGCGAGGAACCAGTCCTCCACCACCTTGCCGGCCACCGCCTCATGGCCGCCGATGCGGTCGTAGTCGGCGCGGCTGGTGACCATCGCCGGGCCAAAGGCCACGCCACCGCCCGGGCCGAGCGTCACCGCCATCAGCCCCACCAGGTTGAACAACACCGAAAGCCGCTCATAGGCCCTTTCGGTGCGGTGATAAGGCTGCACCGACACCAGGCCCCCCAGCCGCTGATGGCAGGCCAACAGGGAGGCCAGAAAATCCGGCGCCGGTTCGGTATCGGCATCAAGAAACACCAGCAGCTCGGCGCTGGAGGCCGCAACGCCCTGGTGGAGCGCCCAGGTTTTGCCGCACCATCCAGCCGGCAGCGGCGGCGGCTGCACCAGCTTCACCTGGAGCCGGGGATAGGCCTGGCTGGCGACCGCGGCGGTGCGGTCGGTGGAGTGGTCGTCGATCACGATCACCTCCTGGGGCCGAAAACTCTGGCGCGCCAAGCCCTGCAACAGGTGGGGCAGGGTTTCCTCCTCATTGCGGGCCGGAATCAACACCGCCACCGAGGCTTGGCCCTGGGGCTCCCCGGCGGGTAGCGCTGGCATCGGCATACAGAGGGCCCAGCCCAAACCCCAACGCACCAGCAGGGAAATGTTGACCAGGCCAAGGTTCACCAGGGGCATGTTCACCAGGGGCATGCTCACCACGGGCATGGCTTCAAGCTGAGATTGCTGTGGAGGTGGGGATTGAGAAGATTGCGGTTGAGATTGAGATTGAGATTGAGAT
>DGYA01000026.1:4601-7304 GCA_002396505.1 Cyanobacteria bacterium UBA5018
GATTGAGATTGAGATTGAGATTGCGGTTGCGGTTGCGGTTCAGGGCCGCTTCAACTCCTCGGCCAGTAGTTGAAGCGAAAGGCGATCGTTCAGCAGTTGCGGATGGGTCCATACCGGCAACATCTTTTGTGCCCCCACCGGCAGTACGGCACGCCAGCCGGGAACAACTACCAGATCGATGCCGGAATAGAAGCTGCAGCACTCGATCGCCTCCAGGCTGGAGAGGTCGCCATTGAGTTGCCGCAACAGGGCACTGCCCTGCTTCAGGTCGGCGATGCCGGCCATCGGCCGGCGCGGCCAGGGCTGGGCCGTGAGAGTGCCATGGTGCGGGCTCGCCACACTGATGAATCGCCGGGTGCGCCGGTGGCCCCCCATCATCTGGATCCAGGTGCGGGCGATCACCCCACCCATCGAGAAACCGAACAGATCGATGGGCTGCTCGGCACCGAAGGCCGCTTCGATCCGGGCTGCCAGCAGGGCGGCGGATTCGGTGATGGGCGTCATGCCAAACCGCAGCGGCAGGTCGGGCAGCAGCAGGGGGCGCTGCAGCTCGCCCAGATAGCTCAGCAGCCGGTCGAACACCCGAGAGCTGTCGAGCATGCCGTGCACCAGCACCAACGGGGTGGGGGAAGCGGGGATAGGAACCGATGCAATCTGCTTGATTCAAAAGCTCTTCTGGCTGCATTGGAATGGGCAGGAAGGAGGGATCCCCGCCCCAACTAAAACAAGGCCCACAGCCCAACGCGAGAGCTAGATGCGACGGCCACTGATTACCCTCAGGAGAATGATGACCACCGCGATAACCAAGAGAAGATGAATCAGTCCTCCCATCGTGAAAGAACTGACCAGACCCAACAGCCATAGAACAATCAGCACTACCGCAATAAGCTCAAGCATGGCAATTCAAGATAGAGGCTGAAGCAAGGTGGAGAATGGAGAAAGTAACACCGCCGGCTGAACAGCACAGCAGCCATTATCTGGCGTCTCTGTTGAGATATTTTGAATCCTTGCCGGCGGCGCATTCCCTAACTTTCAGCTATGACCATCGGTCTTGCCAGTGGCAGCATCGCCGATTTTGTGGGCCACCGATTTTGTGCCCTCCTTAAGGTTTTCGGCAGCATTCATGGCAGAAGCTTGCACCTGTTTCGCCTTGCCTTTGATCTGGTGGCCGGTATCGCCAGTGAGCTCGCCATAGGCGGATTCGAGCTTGCCTTCCACCTGCTTAGCTTTGGCATCAGCTTTGTTGTCCATGGTTGCGAAAGCGATGGGGATGTAGCGGTGATCAACAGTCATGGCCATTGCGGGCAGGGGCATCAGCAAAGCGAAGCCCACAGCAGTCAGCGCCAAGAAGGAGAAAAGACGATTAACCAAACCCAAGCCCAAAGCATTTGACCTAATAATCATGATTTGACTGCGAATAATGGACACCTCGAAAATTGCCCGCTCAACTCCTACGAGCCAGAGGCAAGCAATTTTTCCCAACATCTCTCACGCCATGAGATCGATGATATTTGGGATTCTTCGAGGCGACCTAGCGATGAAAGCACGAATAATTACTGGCCATTAATAATCATAGGTCACAGTAAATAATTTGAGTGCAAATAATGATTTAGCCATGGGCAATGATTTAACGGTAAATAATATCTGGCCATGAATAATGCTTGACTTGATCGAGGCTTGGCTTGATTGAGCCTTGACTTGATTGAGTTGGTTGGGGCCTGGCTTAAATTTAGGCTTGACTTCTGAACGAATTGATCAGAGCTGGCCTTGATCGGAACTGGGCCCGATCGGGTCTGAACTTGATGGGGCTGGACCTGATGGGGCTGGACTGTCTGATCACAATTCAAACCTAAGACTCACACCAGCTCAAATTGGGACATCGCCCAGAAATGCTGCACTTATGAGACTCAATCTGCCAGGTTCCATACAGGGAAATTGGCCCAGCTAAACTTCCATGCATGTGAGGCACAATCAAGCCAGGTTCCAACAGCTGGGCACCAGGAAAACTGCCCATTCCGCTCGCTAGAGCAAGGGGCAGGAGGTTCGCCAGAACGCTTCTGGCGGCGTGAGATCGAACAACATTGATATTGTTCACGTTGCCCAGTTTTCGATAATGGCCTTCTGGGCGCCTCAAAAAATACCCATCCCACTCCCGCGAGCCAGAGGTAAACCAAGTATTGCAATATCTTTTATGCCATTAGATCTGCGAGCTTCAGCATCCTCAATGCGTTACTCTGCAAAAAAAAAGATTTTTCACAAGCAGTCTTCGGCAAACAGCCTTCAGCAAACAGCCTTCAGCAAACAGTCTTCAGTAGATAGTTTTCAGCAAACATCCTTCAATAAATAACTCTCGGTAACTAGTCCTCAGCAAACAGCCTTCCGCAAATAGTCTTCGGCAAGCAGTATTCAAGGCTTGGATCGGCCAAGCCCGTTGCCTGCCCATCCCCTGGCCCCCGGTGCGGCCAAGATGCCTGGCGTAGTTGGGGCCTACTGGCAAGGCATGGGCACTGAGCGCCGCAGCTGGATGCACGAGCCCGCTGGTCGTTCGGTGACCTGCAACCTCGATGCCCTGCTGCTGGAAAACGAAGCCCTGCGCCAGCAGGTGCGGCTGCTGCGGGAAGAGCTGGCGCGCTACCAGTTGCAGGAGCCCAAGCAGTGGCAGGAGCCAAAGCAGTGGCAGGAGCCCAAGCAGTGGCAGGAGCC
>DGYA01000026.1:7470-7619 GCA_002396505.1 Cyanobacteria bacterium UBA5018
AGGAGCCCAAGCAGTGGCAGGAGCCGGTGGCGCGGCCAGCCCCTGCCGGCGATGCCTTTCGCCACCAGACCTCCCGCGGCGAGCGAGGGCGCTCCTGGCGCTCCGGACCGGAGGTGACCACCGGCGCCGCCCCGGGCCTCACCCCCCAA
>DGYA01000107.1 GCA_002396505.1 Cyanobacteria bacterium UBA5018
TGGAAGTGAGAACAACCTCAACCTGAGATGCACCGCAACGCCTGGTGGCGTTGCGGTACATCTCAGGTTGAGGTTGTTCTCACTTCCAGTTCTTGGCGACGATCTCGGCCAGATCGACAACGCGCTGGCTGTAGCCCCACTCGTTGTCGTACCAGCAGATCACCTTCAACATGTTGCCGCCCATCACCAGGGTGAGATCGGAATCGACGATTGCGCTCTCATCGGTGCCGGCATGGTCGCTGGACACCAGGGGCAGATCGCAATACTTGATGATGCCTTTCATGCCGTTCTCGGCAGCGGCCTTGAGCACTGCGTTCACCTCCTCCTTGCTGGTGTCGCGGCTCAATTCCAACACCATGTCCACCACCGACACGTTGGGGGTGGGAACGCGCAGGGCGATACCGCTCAGCTTGCCCTTCATCGGCGGGTACACCAGAGCCACCGCACTGGCGGCACCGGTACTGGTGGGCACAATGTTCACGGCTGCGGCGCGGGCACGACGCAGGTCGCGGTGGGCGGCGTCGAGGATGCGCTGGTCACCGGTGTAGCTGTGGGTGGTGGTCATCGTGCCCTTGACGATGCCGAAGGCCTGATCAAGCACCTTGACGACCGGCGCCATGCAGTTGGTGGTGCAGCTGGCGTTGCTGAGGATGTCCCAGTCCTCGTGGCGGTATTCATCGGCGTTCACGCCCACCACGAAGGTGCCCACCTTGGCCCCCTTGCCTGGGGCGGTGAGGATCACCTTTTTGGCTCCGGACTCGAAGTGCTTGCTGGCGCCCACGTCGTCGTTAAACACGCCCGTGGACTCGATCACCAGGTCCACACCCCACTCCTTCCAGGGCAGGTTGGCGGGATTGCGGTCGTAGAAGACCTTGACGGTCTTGCCGTTGATGACGATCGAGTCCTGGGTTGTGGTCACCTCTGCGTTGCGCAGGGGGCCGAGCATCGTGTCGTACTTGAGCAGGTGGGCGTTGGTCTTGGTATCACCGGAACCATTGAGACCCACCACCTCGATGCCCGTGTTGTCCCCTCGGCTCAACCAACAACGCATGAAGTTGCGACCAATGCGCCCAAATCCGTTGATCGCAACCTTCAGCGTCATGGCATTTAGCGGCAAGGCCGCAAGCAAGGGTGGTTTTGGCCGTGGATCATACAGAAATGATTGCCGGCCTCCCCAGCACCCGGGGCTTGCCGACCGCCAGCAAGGGATTAAGCGTGGGGCCACCAACCTGGCGGCTTAGCCTGGACCTGGCCTATCCGCCTTCGGTCAGTTGCCCCAGTCCGCCTTGCTAGATCGACACCGGCCACTGCACTTCATCGGTGTTGGCGGCATCGGCATGTCGGCCCTGGCAGCGATTTTGGCGGAGCGGGGCTTCAATGTCACCGGATCGGACCCCCGCGATGGGGCGGTAATGGACCAACTGCGCCGCCGGGGCGTGCGCGTGTTTCGCCAACAAAATGCCAGCACCGTCGATGCCATCTGCAGTGGCACCTCGATGGCCCCCCTGGTGGTGACCAGCACTGCGGTGCCCCAGAGCAATCCGGAATTGCAACAGGCTGTGCGCATGGGCCTGCAAGTGGTGCATCGCTCAGACCTGCTGGCCGCCCTGATCGACGCCCAGCCTTCGATCGCGGTGGCGGGCAGCCACGGCAAGACCACCACCAGCAGCCTGGTGGCCACCCTGCTGCAGGCCACCCACCAGGACCCCACCGCCGTGATCGGCGGCATCGTGCCGGCCTTTGGCAGTAATGGCCGCGTCGGCAAAGGCCGATTGCTGGTGGCGGAAGCCGACGAATCGGACGGCAGCCTGGTGAAGTTTCACCCCCAGCTGGCCATACTCACCAACCTGGAGCTCGACCACACCGACCATTACCCCAACCTGGAGGCCCTGGTGGCCACCCTGCAGCGGTTCGCCGCGGGAGCTGGCCAACTCCTGGCCAATCGCGACTGCCCGGTGCTGCGGGACCAGTTCAAGGCCGATCACTGGTGGTCGATCACCAGCCCCGAGGCGGTGGCCTTCGCGGCGATCCCCCGCCAGGAACAGGGAGACGGCACCCTGGCCGACTGGTATGAGAACGGCCAATTGATTGGCCAGATCGAGCTGCCCCTGCCCGGTCGCCATAACCTCAGCAATGCGGCGGCTGCCATCGCCGCCTGTCGACTGGAGTCGGTGAGCTTCGCCGATTTGAGCCAGGCGATCGCCAGCCTGCAAACCCCTTGCAGGCGCTTTGATTACCGCGGCAACTGGCATGGCCGCCAAGTGGTGGACGACTACGCCCATCACCCCAGCGAGGTGGCGGCCACCCTGGCCATGGCACGGCTGATGGTGACCAGCGGCCGCAGCTCCCTGCCCCTGGTACCCCTGCGGCTGGTGGCGGTGTTCCAGCCCCACCGATACAGCCGCACCGCCGAGTTCCTCACGGCCTTTGCCGCCGCCCTCAGCGCCGCCGATGCCGTGCTGCTGGCGCCGCTCTATGCCGCCGGTGAGGCTCCTATCGCCGGTATCGACAGCCAGGCCCTAGCCGCGGCGATCCGCAATCTCGATCGCCAGCTGACTGTGGAGGTTTGCGACAGCCTCGATGCCCTGGCCGAGCAGTTGGCTCGCTCCAGCAAGCCAGGGGATCTAGTGCTGGCGATGGGGGCCGGCGACGTCAACTACCTCTGGCCGCGGCTGCAGGCTTTACTTACCGCCAACAGCTCTATTGAAAACAACAGCCCTATCGCAAACAACAATTCTATCGCAAACTACAGCCCTATCGCAAGCAACAGCTCTATCACAAATAATAACCCAGAAAAATACAACAGCCCTATCATAAATAGCGATCTTATCGCAAATGACAGCTCCGTAAAATATAGCAGCGGCGATCGTATAAATAACTCTGTCAATGGGAATAGCGCTGCCGATGAACTCAGTACTGCTTATGGGAGTAGCTCTCCCCATGGGAGCAGCCAGGTCAATGAAAACAGCTGTGGCGAAGCTGCCGCGGCCTGAACCGGCAGAGCGCGATGACCTTCGCCGAGTATCCGAGTTTGCGCAAGGGCGTTGACCTGAGCGAGTTCACCACCTGGAAAGTGGGAGGCCCGGCTGAGTGGTTCGCCGAACCGGGCTGCGAAAACGAACTGTTGGCCCTACTCGCTTGGGGACACCAGCAAGGCCTGCCGATCCGCTGCCTCGGCGCCGGCTCCAACCTGTTGATTGCCGATAGGGGCCTAGCGGGCCTGAGTCTCTGCCTCAGGCGGCTGCAGGGCAGCCAGCTGGATCGCAACAGCGGCATGATCGAAGCCGAGGCCGGTGAACCGATCCCCAGCCTGGCCCGCAAGGCAGCCAGGGCCGGACTCAGCGGCCTGGAATGGGCGGTGGGCATCCCAGGCACGGTGGGCGGTGCGGTGGTGATGAATGCCGGTGCCCAGGGAGGTTGCAGCGCCGATCGGCTGATCTCGGTGCAAGTGGTGGATCCAGCCCTGCCAGAGCAGCGCATTCGCCTCAGCGCTGACCAGCTGCACTTCGCCTATCGCCACAGCCGCCTGCAATTCGAGCCCCTGATCGTGCTCTCGGCCCAGTGGCAACTGGAACCCGGCCACGACCCGGCGGCGGTGGGCGCCCGCACCAGCGCCAATCTGCACAGCCGCACCAGCAGCCAGCCCTACCAACTACCGAGCTGCGGCAGTGTGTTCCGCAACCCCGAACCCCAAAAGGCCGGGCGGCTGATCGAATCCCTCGGGTTAAAAGGGCTGCAAATCGGCGGTGCAGCTGTATCAACTCTGCATGCAAATTTCATCGTCAACCTCGGCGACGCCAAGGCCGCCGACATCGAGGCCCTCATCGATGAGCTGCAGCTGCGGGTGAGCGAGGGCCACGGTGTGGAGCTCCAGCCGGAGGTGCGGCGCCTCGGCTTCCCCTAGCCTGTTGTCAGTTATGGCGCTTACATGGCCGGTTTCGGTCTCCCCAATTTCGGACAACTCACCGAAGCCTTCAAAAAGGCCCAGGAATTGCAGCAGAACGCCCAGAAGCTGCAGGAAGAACTCGACGATATGGAAATCGAGGGTCGCTCCGCCGATGGCCGCGCCAGCGTCTGGCTATCCGGCAACCAGCAACCCCTCAAGGTGAGCCTCGCCCCGGAGCTACTCCAGGAGGGCAGCTCCGCCTGTGAAGCCGCTGTTCTAGAAGCTCTCCAGGTGGCCTATGCCAACTCCACCGGCACGATGAAGGAGCGGATGGAATCCCTCACTGGCGGCCTCAACCTGAACCTGCCGGGCCTGGGGGGCTGAGTCGCAGGGCCCCTGGGGAGATGAGCAATCAGAGGGGAGATGAGCACAGAGGGGAGATGAGCAATCAGAACGGCCGATCAGGTGGTCAACTGAGTTCATCGGCGTGGTCATCGGCACCGCTCGTCTCCTCCAGTGACTGGAGCTGCTCGCTGTCTTGGCGCCGCCGCCGCCGAGAGACCTGGCGCAGGCGAGGATCCAGCTGCGGCTCCACTCGTCCAACCCGGCGGGCCTGGCCTGGCTCTGGGTTTTGCAGGCCAGACCCGCCGGGTTGGCAGGCGGTTGAGGGGCGGACCAGCCCCCGCCGCATCCCCCTGGCGGCATCTGCCTCCATGTCGGCGAGGCACTGGGCATAGAGGTCGTAGCGGGACCAATTGGTACCCACCGCACAGCCGGGATCGCCGCGATGCAGGCAATTGCTGAAGCGACAGCAACCGGCCGCCAGGCGCTGGCGCAGCTCTGGAAACAGGCGGGCCAAGGCGGCCGGATCCTCCGGCAGGGCCGGGCGGTTGAAGCCGGGGCTATCGGCTACCAGGGCCCCGGGAGCCAAGGCGAACAGCTCCACGTGGCGGGTGGTGTGCCGGCCCCGCTGCAGGCGGCCAGAGACGGCCGCCACCCGCAGCTTCAAATCGGGGCGCAAGGCATTGAGCAAACTGCTCTTACCCGCCCCGGAAGGGCCGCAGAGCACCGCCAGACCGGGCTGGCTCAGCCGTTGCCGCAACGGCTCCAGCCCGAGGCCGCTAGCGCTGGCCAAAGCCAGCGGCCGATAGCCCCAATTCTCGGCCCGCCCGCACCACTGCCGCACCTGCTCCGCCGGCAGCAGATCGGCCTTGGAAAACACCAAATCCACCGGCTGAGCGGTGAGCTCGGCAGTGATCAAAAAACGGGTTAGCTGCACAGGGTCAAGGTCGGGCTCGGCCAGGGACACCACCACCACCACCCGGCTGAGATTGGCCACGGGTGGCCGGCTCAATAGGGAGTGGCGCGGTTCCAGATCGGCTACGGCAGCGCGGCCAGCGGGCCAGTCCAGCCCCTCCAGCCGCACCCGATCGCCGCTGCAGATCTGCAGGCCTCGCTTGCCTAAGCGGCTTCGGCGGGTGCAGAGCAGCCGGGAGAGGCCTGTGGGACCGGGCCGATCCAATTCCACCCAGCAGTAATTGGCCAGCAGGGACACCACCTGGCCGCTGATCGGGGCGGACGCCAGGCTGGCCGGCGAGCCATCAGCCATCGACTGGGCCAACCGCACGACGTATCAGCAGCCTTACCGCCGTATCGGCAGACGGATGGGGCTGAATCTCCACCCCATGGCCACTGCTGGTGAGCCCTGAGCTCACCAGTTGCTCCGGTTCCCCCACATCGAGATCCACCTGCAACCAGGCCCCCGGGGCAATCGCTTCGAGGGCCAGGCGACAGCGGATGTAATTCAAGGGACAGGGGGTGCCGCGCAGATCCAAACAGGCAGCTGGCTGGCTCGGGCTGACCAAGGCCTCAGCCACCCCCGCCAAACAGGCCGCCAAACAAGCCGCTCTTGTGATGGTGGCGCTGGCCCTTGCTGGTGTGATGACCAGCCAGCTGCTCCAGCAACTGCCGCTCCTCGCCGCTCAACTTGGTGGGCAGCTGCACCTTGACGGTGACCTCGTGATTGCCGCGGGCCACTGGATTACCAAGCCGGGGCACCCCTTTGCCCTGCAGGGTGAGCACGGTGCCGGGCTGGGTGCCCGCCGGAATCGTCAGCCGCTCGTGGCCATCGACGCTTTCCAGCTCGATGGTGTCCCCCAGGATCGCCTGTAGGTAATTGAGCACCACCTCGGAGTGAATGGTGATGCCATCGCGGCGCAGCTGCGGATGGGCCTGGACATTGAGGAACACGTACAGGTCCCCGGCTGGGCCACCACGGGGTCCGGCATTGCCCTCATTCGCCACCCTTAGCCGGGTGCCTGAATCGACGCCAGCGGGAATGTTGATCCGCAACTTCTTGCGTACCTGCTGCAAGCCCTGGCCACCGCAGGCGGAGCAGGGATCGGCGATCACCTGGCCGGTGCCATCACAGGTGGGACAGGAGGCCACCTGGGTGAAACTGCCGAAAGGGGTACGGGTGGCGCGACGTACCTGGCCAGCCCCGGCGCAGGTGCCACAGGTGCTGGGGCCACTGCCGGCCTTGGCACCGCTGCCACTGCAGGTGGAGCAGGTTTCCAGATGGCGCACCTGTACCTCCTTCTCGATGCCAAATACCGCCTCTTGAAAGCTGATCGTCAGATCCAGGCGCAGGTCATCGCCCTGGCGGGGGCCGCTGCGGCGACGCCCGCCGGCCTGGGCCGCCGCAGCGCCACCAAAACCGCTGAAGAAGGTTTCAAACAGGTCGGCAAAACCACCCATGTCGCCCATGTCGGCAGCGCCGGCGGCACCGCCCAGGCCGGCCTCGCCGAACTGGTCATAGCGGGATCGGGTCTGGGGATCACTGAGCACCGAGTAGGCGCGACCGATCTCCTTGAATTTGTCCTCAGCCCCTGGATCCTTGTTGACATCAGGGTGATATTGGCGCGCCAAACGGCGATAGGCCCGCTTGAGGCCCTCGGCATCCACGTCCCGGGAAACCCCAAGCAGGGAGTAGTAATCGGCCATCAGCCGAGCTGCTCCTCTGATTGGGACAGGGTTTGAGGCTGGGCGCCAGCGGAGCCAGGTCCAGGGCCCATGGACACCTTGACCAGGGCATGGCGCAGCACCCGACCCTGTAGCTGATAACCCCGCTGCAGTTCTTCGATCACCACGTCCTCGCCGTACAGGTCGCTGGGTTCTCGCAACACCGCCTCGTGGAGGTTGGGATCAAAGCGTTCTCCCTCCACTGGCATCCGTGTCACGCCCAGCTGCTTAAACGCATCCACCAGCTGCTTGTAGAGATTTTGATAGCTGCGGTGGAGATTTTGAGCCTCCTCATGCTGGGGGTTGAGCTGCTGGCGGGCGCGATCAAAATTGTCCACCACTGGCAAGATCTCACTGAGGGTGGAGCAGGCGATCTGCAGGCGCTGATCCTGACTGTCCCGGGCCTGGCGCTTGCGGAAATTATCGAAGTCAGCCGCCAAGCGCATGTGCTGGCCGTTGAGGTTGTCGTACTGGATTTTAAGGGCGGTCAGTTCGGCCTCCAACTGGGCGGCCCTGGCTACTGAATCGGCTCCGCCGGCACCCGCCTGAAAGGCCTGGGTGCCACTCCCCTGGGAGGTTTCTGTATCGACCACCTGAACGGAGTCGGCAGCCGATCCTGACTCAGGGAGGCCAGAGACACCCGGATCTCTTGTCCCATCAGTCCCTTGCCCGGGACCCTGGCTGCTCTCGACGCTGATCGAGGAGTCTCCACTCATGGCGAACAGGCACTGACTTCGTGTCTAGACATGTTGGAACTCCGGCCCCGCTCTTCACAAGCGGCGGAAGCCCGCACCTCATCCGCGCCCACCGCCCCGCGTCTGCCCACCGCCCCGCATCCGCCTACTGCTACGCATCCGCCCACTGCTACGCATCCGAACCCAGCCCCGCCCACCCTTCCTGCCGCCCCTCGGTTCACGATCCCTCCCCGCATGACGAGCAGCCCAACCCAACCCTCGCCGGTCCCCTTCTCTCCTGACCAGAAGCGGCTGGAGCTGGAGCTGCTACTGGGTCAGCGGGTGTTGAGCCCGCAGGAACTGGCAATGGCAGACGCCGACTTGATCGCCGGCGGCACCCCCATCGAAGCCGCGCGCTGGCGCACCCTGGGGGCCATGCCCCTGCGGCGAGATCCGGAGGGGCTGGTGGTGGCTGTGCCATACCACTGGAGGGAAGACAAGCGCCAGACCCTGCTCAGGGAACTGGGGGATCTGGCCAGCAGCTGCCGGCTGACACCGGCCCTGCCCGTTGACCTGTGCGTCGCCCTGAATGCCGCCATCGCCCTGCGAGTCGAACTCAAACCAGCCCAGCCTGTGCCCATACCAGGGGCGCCAGGACGCTCCTTGTTACAGGGTCTGACCATGCAGCCCGGCCACGAGTTGATCGCGATGGCCGAAGTCGATGAGTTGGAGAGCTCACCGGAAGACGCCAATGCCTCGCCGGTGGTGAGCTTGGTAGATCGCATCTTAATTGAAGCGGTTGAGTCCGATACCAGTGACATCCACTTCGAACCCCAGGAGACAGGCCTGGTGATCCGCTACCGGCGGGATGGGGTGCTGCATCCCCAATGGGAAACCCTGCCAAAGAACTTGATACCTTCGATCACCTCTCGGCTGAAGATCATGGCCGAGCTGGATATCTCCGAACGGCGGATGCCCCAGGATGGCAGAATCCGGCGCCAATACCGGGGTCGCAATATCGATATCCGGGTCAGCACCCTACCCAGCCGCTTTGGCGAAACAGTGGTGCTGCGCCTACTCGATCACGACATCACCCAGCTGGGCCTGGAAGTCTTGATCAACGATACCGAGTCTCTGGCCAATCTTCGAGCCATGGGCTCCAAGCCATTCGGCCTAATCCTCGTTACAGGTCCAACTGGCGCCGGCAAGAGCACCACCCTCTACGCCCTGCTGGCCGAACGAAACGATCCCGCGATCAACATCTGCACAGTGGAGGATCCGATCGAGTACGGGCTCAAAGGAATCACCCAGACCCAGGTGAACCGGGACAAGGGGCTGGACTTCAGCACAGTGCTCCGGGCCTTTATCCGACAGGACCCGGACGTGCTGCTGGTGGGGGAAACCCGGGATCAAGAAACCGCCAAGACCACAATCGAAGCGGCCCTCACCGGCCACCTGGTGCTGTCAACGCTGCACTGCAACGACACGGTGAGTGCCTTCGCCCGCCTTGACGAAATGGGCGTAGAACCCTTCCTGGTGAGCGCCAGCTTACTTGGGGTGATCTCCCAGAGGCTACTGCGCAGACTATGTCTCCACTGCCGCGTGGCCTACAGGCCCAGCGAAGAGCAGCTGGCGCGCTTCGGATTACTGGCGAGCCGGGAGGCAGAGATCAGCTTCTATCGCGCCAAGTTAGACCATTCAGGCCAGAAAGAAGTCTGTCCCCATTGCCAGGGGAACGGCTACCGCGGACGCATCGGAGTATACGAAATTTTAACCATGACCGAAAACTTTGCCTCTGCTGTGGCCAAGCGAGCTCCCGTCGATGAGCTACGCCGCCTCGCTCTGGAAAATGGCATGAAAACCCTGCTGGGTTACGGACTAAATCTGGTTCGACAGGGCTTGACAACACTGGAAGAGGTGGAGCGCATGCTACTCACAGACTCCGGTCTCGAATCTGAGCGGCGATCCAGGGCCCTGCACTCGCTCACCTGCGAAGGCTGTGGTGCCGGCCTTCAAGAAGAATGGCTGGAATGTCCCTACTGCCTCCGCACGAGGAATTAAAATTACTATGGAGCTGTTAATTGAAGATTTAATGAAGGAGCTGGTGGAACGGGGGGGCAGCGACCTCCACCTCTCCAGCGGCATCGCACCCCACGGCCGCTTTAACGGCGAGCTCCAGCCAATGCGGGAGGAAAAACTAAGCCAATCCCAATGTACCAAGCTAATCTTCTCCATTCTCAATACCTCCCAGCGCAAGGATCTTGAGCAGAACTGGGAACTGGACTGTGCCTATAGCCTCAAGGGGGTCTCCCGTTTTCGGCTCAACGTTTACCGACAGCTGGGCAGCTATGCGGCCTGTTTAAGGGCCCTTGGGGATCAGATCCCCACCCTGGAAATGCTGCAAATGCCGCCAGTGGTCAAAGAGATGGGCAGCAAGCCCAGGGGCCTAGTACTGGTGACCGGCCCCACTGGCTCCGGCAAGACCACCACCCTGGCTTCGCTACTGAACCACATCAACAACACCAGCTCTAGGCACATAATTACCATTGAAGACCCGATCGAATTTGTATATCAAAGCAACCGCAGCCTTATCCACCAAAGAGAAGTATACGAAGACACCCATAGTACCGCCAATGCCCTGCGCTCAGCCCTGCGGGAGGACCCAGACGTAATCCTGGTCGGGGAAATGCGCGACTTGGAGACGATTCAACTTGCAATTACCGCAGCTGAAACCGGCCACCTGGTGTTTGGCACCCTGCACACCAACTCCGCATCCCAGACCGTTGACAGAATTCTGGACGTATTCCCCTCCACCCAGCAGGCCCAGATCCGGGCCCAGCTAAGCAACAGCCTGGTGGCCGTATTCTGCCAAACCCTGCTGAAGCGCTGCCGGCCAGGAGAGAATAACTACGGCAGGATTGTAGCCCAGGAAATTCTCATTCAAACCTCCGCCACATCAAACCTAATTCGCGAGGGCAAAACCGCCCAGCTTTACTCCCAGATCCAGACCGGCGGACAATACGGCATGCAGACCCTAGAGCGGGCCTTGGCTATCTTGGTGCAACAAGGCGTAGTGGAGCTGGCAGAAGCCTTGAGCAAGTCTAGTCGACCGGAAGACCTGCAGCGACTACTGGAAAGCAACTAAAATTATGGCTATATTTATTGCCACCTACGTAACCAGCCGGGGCCAGACACGCCAGCTGGAACTCCAGGCCTCAGATTTGCCCACTGCCAAAGGAGAACTACGCCGACGCGGCATTAAGGCCATCAGGATAGATTCCCTATTGGCTGGCAACCAGAAAAAGCCAATCAACGTTGCCCTTGCGGCAACTGCCGGTTCAGCGTCAACGGGGCTGCCTGGCAGCCTCAATTCAATGGCAATCCCGGGGACTCCAGCCGCGGCCATACGCAACACAATCAAGCCAGACAACGGCCAGAAATGGTACCAATTAAGCATCCTTGAGTTCAAACCTGGCATTCGCGAAATGGCACTATTTGCCAATAAATTATTTGCCCTAGTTACCGCTGGTGTGCCTATTGTACGCAGCCTGTCCCTGTTAGCGAAGCAACAGCGACATCCACTTTTTAAGCGGGCGCTACAGGGGATTGTCCGAGAAGTAAACCAGGGAAGTAACCTAAGCACCGCTATGCGACGCTGGCCCAAGGTATTTGACCAGCTCAGCATCGCGATGGTGGATGCCGGCGAAAGTGGCGGGGTATTAGATGAATCGCTTCAACGACTGGCCAAACTACTTGAACAACACACCAAGCTGCAGAACGAGATCAAGGCAGCCATGGGCTATCCAAGCATTGTCCTGGCAATTGCCATCCTAGTCTTTCTAGGATTAACTTTATTTTTAATTCCTGTTTATGCCAAAATCTTCGAAACTCTCAATGCCGAACTGCCGCCATTGACTTTGTTTCTAGTAAGCCTGAGTGGCATCCTAAGGGATTGGTTTTTGATAATATTTGGAGTGGTGACAGGCTGCTTGTGGCTGTTTAGCCGTTATTACTCCTCTAAAAACGGTAAATTACTAGTTGACGGTTATTTGCTCAAAATTCCCCTATTCGGCGAGCTACTACAAAAAAGCGCCACGGCTAAATTCTGCCGCACATTTAGTTCCCTATCACGTGCTGGTGTTCCGATCCTGAGATCCCTGGAAATAGTCAGTGAAACTACCGGCAATGCAAAAATTAGCAAAGCTATCTGGGATTCTCGCCAAGAAGTGATGGAGGGCACACCCTTGAGTTCCTCCCTTGATCGCCATAAAGTATTCCCTGAACTTGCCCTAAGCATGCTGGCTATTGGCGAGGAAACAGGCAGAGTAGAAGTAATAATTTCTAAAATGGCTGACTTTTACGAAGATGAAGTTAGCTCAACAGTAAAGGCACTAACATCCATGCTTGAGCCAGCCATGATAGTCATTGTCGGCGGCATCGTGGCGGTAATACTACTCGCAATGTATCTGCCAATGTTTGCGGTATACGACAACATTAAATAATTTTTTATTTTAAGGGTGCTTCGAAAAATTGCCCATTCCGCTCGCCAGAGCGAGGAGCGGGCCAGTCGCTGCGACGCTTCCTGCGGCACGGCATCGATGGACCTTGGCATTTTTCGAGCTGCCCTTTGGAAACCGCCATTTCGGCGATCCTGCCAGCCGGGAAGCTTTGAGGCATCAGGGCTCCATTGGCCTTGGCTCGGTTTTTACGGGGCTTGCTTAAACCAACTGCTGCCGAGCAGCTGCGATCGCCTGACCCGCCAGCCAACCAGAACTCCAACAATGCTGGAAGTTAAAGCCGCCGGTAATACCGTCTACATCGAGCAATTCCCCCACTAGATGCAGTCCAGGACAAAGACGACTTTCCATGGAAGCGATATTAACCTCCCCCAAGGGCACGCCACCGGCTGTAACAAATTCCTCCCCAAATGGACCGCGACCAGTGACCGTGTAACGGCTGTCTCGCAGGGAGGAAATCAAGGCTTGCTGTTGCTGCTTGCTGAGATCGGCCCAGCGACACTGCAAATCTATACCACAATGCTGTAACAAATGCCACCAAAGACGTTTCGGCAACTCGGGCCATGGTCGCCAATTGGCCAACTGCCGACGCGCCTGCTGCTGCCGAGCCTGGCCAAAGTACTGCTCTAGATCCGAGTGGGAAAGATTGCCAGTCCAGTTAACGCGCAACTCAGCGCGATAACTGGCAGCATGTAGCGCTCTAGCGGCAAAGGCGGTGAGGCGCAGGATGGCCGGACCGCTTAGCCCCCAGTGGGTCACCAGCAGCGGGCCCTGTTGACGGAAGCGCTCGGCGAGCGGGCCTGCAGCCCGACTGGCACCTGGCGGCGGTGGGCATTCTTGGGCGGCCAGCCGCAACTCCACTGCCACCGGATCGACCGCCAAGCCAGCCAACTGCAGTAGGGGATCTCCGGCCAAAGAAAGGGTGAACAGCGAGGGCACAGGCGGCACCAGGCGGTGACCCAGCTGGGCAGCCAATTGGCGGCCGCTGGGGTGACTACCGGTGGCCAACACCAGCCTCTGGGCAAACAGCCGCTGCTGCTGCTGCTGCTGCTGGCCAGCGGACCTGCGCAACTCCAGGTCAAATCCGCCTGCATCCAGCAAAAGAGCCTGGCGTAGGCCCACGCCGGTATGCAGCTGCACCCCGGCAGCCGTGGCGGCGTTACGCAGCACCTCGATCACGGCCGTGGAGCGGTTAGCCCGGGGGAACAGGCGCCCGTCTGGCTCCTCCACCAGCTCCAGGCCATGGGCCTCAAACCAGGCCACCGCGTCGCCGCTGGCAAACCGGGAGAAGGCTCCCCGCAGGGCCTGGCCACCGCGGGGATAGTGACCCACCAGCGCCCGGGGATCCCAGCAGGCATGGGTGACATTGCAGCGCCCCCCACCGCTGATCAGCACCTTGTGCAGCGGCTCCGCCGTAGTTTCCAGAACATGCACGTCGCCCGCGCCGGCCTCGGCGGCGGCGATGGCGGCCATCATCCCGGCCGGGCCAGCACCGGCCACCAACACCGAGACGCGTTCAGGAAGCATGGCTGAGCAGCAGGGAGTAAGGCAGCAGGCAGCAGGGAGCGGCCAGCAGTTGAGTTATCGCTTCAGTGTGGCGCCAATGCTGGACTACACAGATCGGCATTTCCGCGTGCTGATGCGCCAAATCAGCCGGCACAGCCTGCTGTATAGCGAAATGGTGGTGGCCCAGGCACTTCACCATGCCCGCCAAGAGCCAGATGCCGCCAAACGGGGCGAACGCCTGGAACGGCTGATTGGCTTCGATCCGATCGAAAAACCCCTGGCCCTGCAGCTGGGGGGGGATGATCCCGGGCTGCTGGCCGAGGCCGTGGGTCTGGCGGCCGACTGGGGCTACGACGAGGTGAACCTCAATTTGGGTTGCCCGAGCGAGAAGGTGCGCAAAGGTCGTTTTGGCGCTTGTCTGATGGCCGATCCTCACCAGGTGGCCCGTTGCATCGAAGCGATGGCAGCGGCTAGCCCCCTACCAGTGACGGTAAAGCAGCGGATTGGCATCGATGATCTCGACTCCTATGCCGAATTGCTGAACTTTGTCGACACCCTGGCGGCGGCTGGCTGCCGCCGCTTCGCGGTGCATGCCCGCAAGGCCTGGCTGGATGGTCTGGATCCCAAGCAAAACCGCAGCATCCCACCACTGCGCTACGAGCTAGTGCACCAACTCAAGCGAGAAAGACCAAAGCTCACCATTGAGATCAACGGCGGACTGCAAACCCTGGCCGATTGCCAAAGCCAACTGGCCCAGGTGGATGGGGTGATGGTGGGCAGGGCTGTGTACGACCAGCCGCTGCGCTGGGCCAGGGTGGATAGCGACATCCATGGCGACCACAGCGCCGCCGCCTTGGCCAGATCGGAGATCAGCCCATCGATGGTGTTGCGGGGCCTGCTGCCCTACGCCGACGAGTGGTGCAGGGGCGGCGGCAAGCTATGGCCGATTGCCCGCCACCTGGTACACCTGGTGGCGGGTGTCAGTGGGGCGCGCCGCTGGCGCCAAAGCATCAGCCAGGAGGCTGGCGCCAAAAGTGCCGGGGCGGAGGTGCTGGAGGCTGCCGCCCTGAGCCTGGAACAGCGGGGCTACTGAATCAAACAGGGCTACTGAATCAACAGGGTCTACTTAATCAACAGCCATGGGCGGCAAAACAAACTCAGCCCTCGGCGCCACCGTAATAATCGCCACCACCACCACCACCGCCAGCAGCGCCACCGCCATAGCCATCGCTGCCACTACGACGACGACGGGCCCGACCTGAATCGACCGACTCACCACCACC
>DGYA01000125.1:0-5356 GCA_002396505.1 Cyanobacteria bacterium UBA5018
CTCGCCTGGGCCAGGGGCGGCTGGCGCTGACGGCGGCGGCGGATCGCCCCCTGCCCCGGCCCCAGTGGCGCCCCCTGAACAGTGGCCAGCACAGTGGCCACTCAGCTGGCCAGCTGGCCGTGGATCGCCTCTGGCGGCTGGATCAACCGCTGGAGGCCTGGGAGCAGTGGCGGCTCCAGAGCGGCGGCCAGGCCCCGGAAACGCCGCGGCAATTGATCGTGGAGGGGCGGCTGCGCCGCGGCGTGGGCGACCACTGGATCGGCCTGGGGCAATTGGAGCAGGCGGAACTGCGCCTGCCAATGGGAAACTGCCAGCTCACGGCCGCACTGCAGGCCAGCCTGGCCGCTGTGCCAATGGCCGCCAGCCTGGAGCGGGCCGGCCGGGGGGCTGGCCTGGCCCCCTCGCTGCTGGCGGCGGTGGCCCGGCAGGAATCGCGCTTCAGTGCGGCCGTGCACTCCCCAGCTGGGGCCGTTGGGCTGCTGCAGTTGATGCCCGAAACCGCAGCGGAGCTGGCCGGCAGGCCCCTGGCAAGCCATGAGCTGGAGGATCCAGAACGCAACGCCAGCCTGGGGGCCAGCTACCTGAGCCAACTGCTGCGCCAGTGGCGGGGCAACCCGCTGCTGGCGGTGGCCAGCTACAACGCCGGCCCCGGGGCGGTGGCCGGCTGGCTGCAGCCCAACCCCCAGCGCTGGCCGGAACTGTGGGTGGAAGCGATCCCCTATCCCGAAACGCGGCTCTACGTGAAAAAGGTGCTGGGCAACCTCTGGAGCCTGCAGTTGGCGCGACAGCCCCACTGCTGAGGCCTTTCCCCCCCTGCTGAAAAGCCCGGCTGATACGGCTTAAGCAGCCAGCCAGCGACCGACGCTGGCGCTGATCAGCACCAGGGCGGAGAAAGCCACCAGCTGCTTTAACGGTGGTGGACTGATACGGATGCGGGCCAGATCCAGCCGCGCCAACAAAACGGCACTGGCCAGGATCAGCAAATTGGAGAGCACCTTGAGGTGCAGCAGGTAGAGGCCCCCCAGGGTGACGAGCAGCAGGGTGATCACCAGGCTCATCACCCTGCTGGTGGCCATCACAATCGAGATCCGGCGCAGCAAGATGTCGGGCATTGTGCATACCAGCACCACCAGCAGGGCGTGCAGACAGTCGAGCGACCAGAGCAGCGAGGGCAGGTTGGCCAGGGGGCGGCTAGAGAGCAGCTCCGGGGTGCTCCAGTGCAGGCCCTCATAGAGGGATACCGCCACCAGCACCAGCAGGAACGGCGCCCGCAGCGGCAGGCTAAGCAGACGAATCAGGCGCCTCATGCCGCCTCCAGCTCCAGAGAAATGGCGTCCAGGGGACAGCTGGGGATGCACTGCTCGCATACCAGGCAGCGCTGGGCATCGAACTGCAGCAGCCCCAGGGGTAGGTCAAACCGTAGGGCGCCGCTGGGGCAAACACTGGAACAGATGCCGCAATCGACGCAGGCCTGGGGATCGATGTGAATTTGGCCAGGGGCGCGGTTGAGCTGCAGCCCCCGAGATTCCAGCCATTCCTCGGCGGCCTGCAGCTCATCGATGTCGCCCGATAGCTCCACCACCATGGTGCCGCTCTGGTTGGGAGCGATCTGGGCCCGCAGGATCTTGGCGGCGATGTCGAAATCCACCGCCAGCCGATAGGTGATCGGCTCGTGGACCGCCTCGCGGGGGAAATGCAGAGTGAGCCGACGCTTCATGGGTCCCCCGGCTGCCCCGTCTGGCGAGAAGGGCGCCGATCGCAGACGCTAGCAAGGGTTGCCAGAGTGCCCACCTCGCCGCCAACCCCGCCATGCCCCCCCAGCCGGAGTCCCCTAGCGCCAGTGGCCGCGAACGCTGGATCCTGCTGGTGCTGGCGACGCTGCTGGCGGTGACGCTGCTGTGGCTGCGGGGGGGCCTGCATCCCCAGGCGCCGCTGGAAAAGCTGGCCCGCCAGTCGCTGGACCTGCCGGTCGCCCTGGCCAATGGCCGCCCAACCATCGTGGAGTTCTACGCCGATTGGTGCCAGGCCTGCCAGGCGATGGCACCGGCGATGGACACCCTGGCTGAGCGCCGCCAGGGCCAACTGAACGTGGTGCTGCTGAACGTGGACAACCCCCGCTGGCAGGCGGAGATCGAGCGCTTCCAGGTGAATGGCATCCCCCAGTTGGATCTGTTCAGTGCCAGCGGCCAGCAGGTGGGTAGGGCGATCGGTGCCCGCAGCGCCCCCGAGCTGGCCGCCATCAGCGATGCCCTGCTGGCCGGCGCACCGCTACCCAAGCTGGCGGGGGTGGGCGAGCTGAGTCCCCTAACCACGGCCATCGCCGAGCAGGGCGGTGGCAGTGCCGGCAGCACCGCCACCGGGGCTGGAACCAGAGCTGGCAGTAGTGCTGGAGCTGGCCCCCGCAGCCATGGTTGACGGCGGCAATCAGCAGACAAGCCAAGGGCCGCCAGCGGCGATCAATATTGGCGGCTGGCACTGAGAGTGGTTGCTGGCACTGGATTGGCTGCTAGTACTTGATTGGCAGCTGGCGAATGCTCTTCCGGCCATGGAATGCCCAGAAACCAGTAGAGCTCTTGCCTAGCCCGCTGCTCGCCGCTGCCAGGCGAACCACTGAATGACGAGCTGCTGACTGGCTGGCCTAGAAGTGGCTACCAGTGTTTACCGCCCCTGGCCGGAACCGATGGACCCTCGCTTCCGGGTTGACCTGATCGCCGCCACCCCCCACCCCCAGCAGTGCGTCTACGCGGCGATGCACCAGGACTACAGCGAGGGCTACGTGGTGGACGACCGCGCCAACTGGCCCGAGGAAAGCCGCGCCGGCGAGATCTGCGTCAAGCGCCTACTGGCGGGCGAGCGCGGCCACTACGGGCCTCTGGAGCACGGCCAGATCGTGCTCAATGTGGGCTGGTTTCCCCATTCGGTTATGCAGCAGGCCCGCACCCATCGGGTGGGAGTCAGTTTTGATGTGCAATGCCTAGCTGCCAATACTGAAATCACCTTCCTTAATGCAGGAGGGGGCCTAAAGAAAATCAGGATCGATGCACTGCACGACCTCTGGACCCACGGAGAGCGGGCGACCCGGCAACGGCAGATCCGAGGCCGCCATGGCGAAGCACCGGGCACCTACCGGCGCGATTGTCGCCAGCGGCTGCAAAAGATGAAGCTGCGGGTACTAAATGAAGCCACGCAAGTCTTCGAGACGAGCCAGCTCACGGATGTGATCTGCAGCGGGCTGCAACCTGTCTATCGGCTCACCATGGAGGATGGCCGCAGCCTTGACTGCACCGCCAACCATCGCCTGTTCACGCCCCAGGGTTGGCAGACCATGGCGGAGGCGCTCTCCCTCCGGGTGGGGCGAGATGGTGGTGTGCAGAGCTTCCGCCGCACCGCCCAGGTGCTGGCGAACGGCAACGTGGCTGTGGGTAGCGGCGCCTACCGGGATTCGGGCTGGCTGCGGCAACAGGTGGAAGCCGGGGCTACCCCGGGGGAGATGGCAGACCGAGCGGGCTGCTCGATCACCACAATCCGGGACTGGGCCCGTCGCCATCAGATCCAACTGACGGAAAATAGCAGATGCTTTCAACCTGGAGACAAGCCTTGGAACCACAACCCATCAGCGCTGTATCGGCAGCAGGAATGGCTCCGGCAAAGGCTGGAGGAGGGACTGCATGTCAACGAAATGGCTGAACTCGCAGGCTGCTCAGGGGAAGCCATCAAGAAGTGGGTCTATCACTACGGCCTGACCCTGAATCGGCGTCCAACCGGTTTCCAGAAAGGCATACAACCCTGGAACAAAGAGCGCGGTGGTTACAGGCTGCAGCTGTCGGAGGCGTCGCGAGAAGCGCGGCGTGCCAACGGTAAACGGATCACCCGACGAGGCTCCCAGTCGAACTTTTGGAAAGGCGGTGTTTCTTCTGAACGCGAGTTAATTGGTGCCTGGACGCGGCAGATCGCTCCTCAGGTTCATAGACGCTTCGATTACACCTGCCAACGCTGTGGCCTGCGAGGTAGCGACCAGCAACTGCATGCCCACCACCTGGTGCCGGTTTATGCGGATCCAAGCCTGGGCTGCGAGATGGAAAATCTCGTAACCCTTTGCCAACCATGTCACGCTTTTATTCATAAGCACCACCAGGAGGCCGACTTTGCCGCAACGTTCAGCCCAAGGAAACCGGTCACAGATTGGCCTGAAAAGCCTCGCCCTCAAGGCCGGAGATTGATGGCCCATCCACTCACCGTGGTGAACGTGGAATTCCTGGGCACACAGATGACCTACGACCTGGAGGTGCAGGGGCCGTGGCACAACTTCGTAGCCAATGGGCTGGTGGTGCACAACTCAATGCGCTATACGGGCGAGCGCATCGTTCGCGCCGCCAATGGCCATACAGATTTGGAGGAAGTATTCTACCTGCGACCGGTGGGTAACTACAGCGATCGACAGGGCAAAAAGTATTTCTACTCGCCAGAAGAACGAGCAAAAGACCTGGAGATTTGCCTTGCCGCCGCTAAACGCTACTCCGACATGATGGATGCGGGCTTTGCGGAAGAGCATGCCCGCGGCATCTTGCCCTTCGACTACCGCCAGCATTTTGTGGTGAGCTTCAGCCTGCGGGCCTTCCTGCACTTCCTAGACCTGCGGGCCAAGCTCGATGCCCAGGATGAAATTCGCCATCTCTGCGATTTGATGTGGCCCCACCTGCAGAGCTGGGCCCCTGAAATCGCCGCCTGGTACGAAAAGAGCCGCCTGCATAAAGCCCGCCTAGCCCCCTAAACCCGCCCAGACCTAAGCCCTAGAACGCTAGAGCCCTAGGCAAGATCGACGCCGATTCATACAGAGACAAATATAAGTAATCACAAAAATGTCCCCGGCTGCATATGCAACCGGGGCCTGCTTTGGCCTAGCCAGCCACTGGCGCTGGCAGCTCGGAATTAGCGGACTCGGAGCCTTGTTGGAGCACCTGTTCCAGGGCCAGGAGGTCGGCGTCGGTGATCTTGGTCTGCATCGGGCAGTGCTTGGGACCGCACATCGAGCAGAATTCGGCCTGCTTGTAGATATCTGCCGGCAGGGTTTCATCGTGGTATTCCCGGGCCCGCTCGGGATCCAGGGAAAGATCGAACTGCTTGTTCCAGTCGAAGGCGTAGCGGGCGCGGCTGAGTTCATCATCGCGATCGCGGGCACCGGGACGATGGCGGGCGATATCGGCGGCGTGGGCGGCAATTTTGTAGGCGATCAAGCCATTGCGCACATCTTCTGGATTGGGCAGGCCGAGGTGTTCCTTCGGGGTCACATAGCAGAGCATGGCAGTGCCATACCAGCCGGCCATGGCGGCACCAATGGCGCTGGTGATGTGGTCGT
>DGYA01000125.1:5540-15306 GCA_002396505.1 Cyanobacteria bacterium UBA5018
CTGGTGATGTGGTCGTAGCCGGGGGCGATATCTGTAACCAAGGGGCCGAGCACATAGAAGGGTGCCTCGGAGCATTCCTCCATCTGCTTCTTGACATTGAACTCAATTTGATCCATCGGCACATGGCCAGGACCCTCCACCATCACCTGCACGTCGTGCTTCCAGGCGCGGCGGGTCAACTCACCGAGGGTCTTCAGTTCGGCCAGCTGGGCCTCGTCGGAGGCGTCGTGCAGACAGCCTGGCCGCAGCGAATCGCCGAGGGAGAAGCTGCAGTCGTAGCGCTTGAAGATCTCGCAGATATCATCAAAACGGCTGAACAGGGGATTTTGGCGGTGGTGGTAGAGCATCCACTGGGCCAGGATGCCGCCGCCGCGGCTAACGATGCCGGTGATGCGGCCCTTCACCTTGGGCAGGTGCTCGATCAGCAGACCGGCGTGGATGGTCTGGTAGTCGACCCCCTGCTGGCAATGCTTCTCGATGATATGTAAAAAGTCGTCTTCCGTGAGTTTCTCGATGCTGCCGTGAACACTCTCCAGCGCCTGATACACCGGCACCGTGCCAATTGGCACCGGCGAGGCCTTGATGATCGCCGTGCGCACCTCATCGAGATTGACGCCGCCGGTGGATAGATCCATAACCGTGTCGGCGCCATATTTCACCGACATCTCCAGCTTTTTGAGTTCTTCACTCACGTCACTGGCATTAGGAGAGGCGCCAAGGTTGGCATTCACCTTGCACCTAGAGGCGATGCCAATGGCCATTGGCTCTAGGTTTGGGTGATTGATGTTGGCCGGGATGATCATGCGCCCCCGGGCCACCTCTTCCATCACCAGGGATTCCGGCAGGTTTTCCCGCTTGGCCACGTGGGCCATCTCCTCGGTGATTACCCCCTTACGGGCATAATGCATCTGGGAAACATTGCTGTGGCCCAGGCGTTTCTCGATCCAGGCGCTGCGCATGATGGGCTATGGCGAAGAGGGTGCCGGGGCGGCAACATTGCCGACGCGGTGGAGGGGCGCAGCTGGAGTTCCTTCTCACTTCCCTGCGCCGGCATGACCCGGATCAGGTTCGGAGGGTGTGATCTCAGCCCAAGGCCCTGGCGGGCCGGGCACCCCTAGTGACCTATGCAACCTAGCAACAGCCAACCGAGCTGGGGCAAGCTGAAATGGAGGCCGACTGAAACACCAGGCCGTCTGGGGCGCCACCGAAGCCGGCGACGCTTGCATTCACCCTAAGGACAGCTGCGGAGAAAGGCCCCTGCTGGCAGCGCCTAGATGCGGCCCTAGGAACCCTGCCAGCAACTCCTAGGGCTCCCCAAGAGGCCCATAGCTGCCAAAGGTGGCTTGGGGTTGTCATGCCCCCTGGCCTTTATGACTAAATATTCCAGCCAGGCCAAAGCAACCTGCGCGGTGCTTTCTTGCGATTGTCCAGGCATCGCCGCCGCTGGTGGTTGGCCGGGCCAGTTCGCCCATAGGCTGGGTGGATGTGATGAGGCAGGGTTTTAGATGGAAACCAGCCTGGTGTTGCAAAACCTGCTCTCCCCGCCGGTTCTGTTCTTCTTTCTCGGGGTGATCGCCGTATTGGTGGGTTCGGATCTGGAAATCCCAGCGCCGCTGCCCAAGCTGTTTTCGCTCTATCTGCTGCTGTCGATCGGTTTTCGCGGCGGCCTGGAGCTGGCCCACAGCGGCCTGGGGGGCCAGGTGCTGCCGACGATCATCGCGGCGGTATTGATGTCGATGATCGTGCCGCTCTACAGCTTTGCCGCCCTAAGGCTAAAGCTCGATGCCTTCAATGCCTCCGCCATCGCCGCCACCTACGGCTCCATCAGTGCGGTGACCTTCATCACTGCCCAGAGCTTTTTAGAGAGCCAAAAGCTCTCATTTGATGGCTTCATGGTGGCGGCCCTGGCCTTGATGGAATCGCCGGCGATCATCGTCGGCCTGCTGATGGTGAAATTGGCCACCGCCCAGAAGCGTCCCGATGACAAGGGGATGCGCTGGGGCGCAGTGTTGCACGAGGCCTTCTTGAACAGCTCGGTGTTTCTGCTGCTGGGCAGCCTGGTAATCGGCATATTGGTGGCCCTAAACAGCCCCCACAATGTGGAAAAGATGGCGCCATTTACCGAAAAGCTATTCTACGGCGCCCTTAGCTTCTTCCTGCTCGACATGGGCATTGTGGCCGCCCAGCGGCTCAGCGACCTGCGCAAGGCCGGGGCATTTTTGATCGGCTTCTCGATAATAATGCCCCTGTTCAATGCCGTGATTGGTGTGTTGATTGCCAGCGCCATTGGCCTGCCATCAGGAGATGCGCTGCTGTTCGTAGTGCTCTGCGCCAGCGCTTCCTACATCGCCGTACCGGCGGCCATGCGCATGACGGTGCCGGAGGCCAACCCAAGCCTCTATATCTCCACGGCGTTGGGGGTCACCTTTCCCTTCAACATCATCGTGGGTATCCCCATCTACATGGCCTTAGTAAACAAACTTATCCCCGCCGCTTAAGCCTAATCCAGCTATGAAACGTCTTGATCTGATCCTCAGCGAACGCGAACTAGACAGCATCCTCAAGGTGATCGATGCCGCCGGTGCGCCTGGCTATTCGGTAATCAAGCACGTAACCGGCAGGGGGCCCCATGGGGCGGTTTCCGATTCGATGGACTTCAGCGGCCTGGGCGCCAATGCCCACGTGATCGTATTTTGCAAGCCCGAGATCCTGCCGGCCATCCGGGCAGGGGTGCAGCCTCTGCTCGATTATTACGGTGGTGTCGCCTTTGTCAGTGATGCCGAGCCGCTCTAAGCCGAGCCGCCACAGACCAGCCAGCCAGAATTTTGTGCAATTCCGCTGGCATCCCTATTGGGCCAGCAGTGCCTGCAGCGCATCAATCAAACCAGTGATAGCTGAGCCAGCGGCGGAACCATCGGCTTTGGCGCCGGCCGCGAAGCTGCCGATCACGGCGTTGGCGGCCGTCTCGATGGCGGGCCAGCTGTCGCCAGCCAGGGGCTGGATCAGCGGAGTGGCATTGGCCCAGAGGGGTTGGAAGCCAGCCATGCTGGCGGCGGCGGTAGTCCAGTTGCCCGCCTTCAGTTGAGCCTCGGCTTGCTGGAGCAGCTCGAGCAGGGGAGCCAGGGCTGGCGCCAGGGCCGCCCGGGCGGCATTTTGGGCCGCGATCTTGGCGGATTCAGCTACACCGTTGACGGCGTTTTGGCCGCTGGAGCAGCCGCTGAGGCCCAGGGCGGCGGTGGCGGCCACCAGGGCCAGGCTGGCGCTGAACAGGCGTGGGATCCGCATGGGAGCAGCGGGGAGGATCTCCCCCAAAGCCTATGCAGACAGGAGCTGGATGGGGATTTTTCCAGATTTTTGCAAGCCTTGTTACCAAGGGCGGCCAGCCTTGGCCCTGGGGCTCAAACCCCCGCCAGCACCTGCGCCTCCGCCTCGGCGCTCACCACCCGGCCCTGCTCCTCAAAGCCCTCGATCTGATCGAAGTTGAGGTAGCGGTAGAGCTGTTCGCCGTTGGGATCGATCTTGGCGGCGGCGATCGCCAGGTATTGCTGCTTGGAGGGAATACGCCCCAGCTGGGCGCAGACGGCCGCCAGTTCAGCGCTGCCCAGGTACACCTGGGCGCCATTACCGAGGCGATTATTAAAATTACGGGTGCTGGTGGAAAACACACTGGTGTTATCCTCCACCCGCGCCTGGTTGCCCATGCACAGGGAACAGCCAGGCATCTCCATGCGACTGCCGGCCGCCTCAAAGATTGAGTAGTAGCCCTCCTCCTTGAGCTTCTCCTCATCCATGCGGGTGGGCGGGCACACCCACAGCCGCGCCTGATTAGCCCCCTGGCCCTCCAGCACGGTGGCGGCAGCGCGGTAGTGGCCGATGTTGGTCATGCAGGAGCCAATGAACACCTCATCGATCCGCTCACCAGCTACATCGCTTAGCAGCTTTACGTTATCGGGATCGTTTGGGCAGGCCAGGATCGGCTCGCTGAGTTGATCGAGATCGATCTCGATTACAGCGGCGTACTCGGCATCGGCATCGGCCTCCATCAGCACTGGGTTGTCCAGCCAGGCTTGCATTGCCTTGATGCGGCGGGCCAGGGTGCGGGCATCGCTATAACCACGGGCGATCATGTTTTTCATCAGCGCCACATTGCTGCGCAGGTATTCACTCACCGTTTCCACCGAGAGCTTGATCGTGCTGCCGGCGCAGCTGCGCTCGGCGGTGGCATCGGTGAGTTCAAAGGCCTGCTCCAGCTTGAGATCTGGCAAACCTTCTATCTCCATGATCCGGCCAGAGAAGATATTTTTTTTGTTCGCCTTTTCCACCGTGAGCAGCCCCTGCTGAATTGCCACATAGGGGATGGCATTCACCACATCCCGCAGGGTAACGCCGGGTTGTAGTGCACCGGAAAAGCGCACCAGCACCGATTCGGGCATATCCAGGGGCATGGCGCCGATGGCCGCCGCGAAGGCCACCAGGCCGGAGCCGGCCGGGAAGGAGATGCCGAGCGGGAAGCGGGTGTGGCTGTCGCCGCCGGTGCCAACGGTATCGGGCAGCAGCAGGCGATTCAGCCAGCTATGGATGATGCCATCGCCGGGCCGCAGGGCCACGCCACCGCGGGAGCTGATGAAATCGGGCAGTTCGGCGTGGGTTTTGAGATCCACCGGCTTGGGGTAGGCGGCGGTATGGCAAAAGCTCTGCATCACCAGATCGGCCGAGAAGCCGAGGCAGGCCAATTCCTTCATCTCATCGCGGGTCATCGGCCCGGTGGTGTCCTGGCTGCCAACGGTGGTCATCAGCGGCTCGCAGCTGCTGCCGGGGCGCACGCCGGCCAGACCGCAGGCCTTGCCCACCATCTTCTGGGCGAGGGTGTAACCCTTGCCGCTGTCGGCGGGGGCGACGGGGCGGATGAACAGCTCGCTGGCGGGTAGACCCAGCTGGGCGCGCACCTTGTCAGTGAGGGAGCGGCCAATCAGCAGAGGAATGCGGCCGCCGGCGCGCACCTCATCGGCGATGGTGCTGGGCTTGAGCTGGAACTGGGCCAGGATTTCACCGGCGCCGGGCTGGCCGGCGGCGCGCTCGATCGTGCCGGCGTAGGGGCGAATGGTGATTACATCGCCGGAAACCAAAGCCGACACGTCGCATTCAATCGGCAGGGCGCCGGAATCTTCCGCCGTATTAAAAAAGATCGGCGCGATTTTGCCACCGAGAATCACGCCGCCGCTGCGCTTGTTGGGCACATGGGGAATATCGCTGCCGATATGCCATAGCACCGAATTGATCGCCGATTTACGCGAGCTGCCGGTACCAACCACATCGCCCACGTAGGCCAGCGGATAGCCCTTTTGCTTCAGTTCAGCGATCAGGGCCAGGCCCGCCGGCATGCGGGTTTCCAGCATGGCGTTGGCATGCAGGGGAATATCGGGGCGGGTGGTGGCGTGGGTGGCGGGGGAGAGGTCGTCGGTGTTGGTTTCGCCCTCCACCTTGAACACCGTCACGGTGATCTCGGCGGGCAGTTCCGGCTTGGCGGTGAACCAGTCGGCGGCGGCCCAGCTGTCCACCACCTGCTGGGCGTAGGGGTTGGTGGCCGCCAGCTCGATCACGTCGTGGAAGGCGTCGTAGACCAGCAGGGTGCGGCTGAGGCCCGCCGCGGCCTGGCTGGCGATGGCGCCATCGCCGTGGGCCAACAGGCCGATCAGGGCGGAGACGTTGTAGCCACCGATCATCGTGGCCAGCAGGTTTACGGCCTCCAATGGGCTCACCAGGGGGCTGCTGACGGTGCCCTGGGCGATGGCGCTCAACCAGCCGGCCTTCACATAGGCGGCCTCATCCACACCCGGCGGGATGCGCTCGCTGAGCAACTCCAACAAAAAGGCCTCCTCCCCGGCGGGGGGCTGCTGCAACAGCTCGCTGAGGGCCTGGGCCTGGGGGGCGGAGAGGGGTAGAGGTGGAATCCCCAGGGCCAGGCGCTCGGCGGCGGCGGTCCGGTAGGTGGGCAGCAACTCAGCTGGGGCCAGGGGAGTGGCTAGGGGGGCGACGCTCATCTCAGGCTTGCCAGCGGTATTTGCACCCATTTTCAGGGCTGGGGGAGCCAACTCCCGTGTAGATGGCAACGGTTGGGGCAAACAGCCAACCCTGAATGTTGGTGGCAGCTGGGGATGCCGGCGGCCGCAGGCTCAGGGGACCGCCTGCCGCCTGTAGATCCGCTCCACTTCAGCCACCGCCTTGAGGATGGGGGCATCGCGGGAATCGATCCAATCCGCCACCCCCCGGGTCAGCCCCAGGCTGGAGCCCCCCCGGGAAGCTTCCAGGGTGCCGGAGAGGGCCTGCTGGCGCACGGCCAGCAGGGCCGCCAGCAGGCGATCAACATCACTTGCCCGGGGGCCTGAAGACATGCCACGGGCAATGACCAGGGCTTCATCAATGCGCTGGATCAGCTCAACGGGGAGTGGCTGCATCTTGAGCGGGACAGACAAAGGGATTTACGGCCAGATCTGGGCCATCCAGCCAGACAAAAGAGGTCTGGCTACGGATGTTGTCAATATTCAGATAGGTCTGCTGACCACCACCCGGGTAACAGGAGACAGGCGCCTGGGGACCAGCAATTCCCTGGTAGACCACAGCGCCAGCCGGCAGGGTTACCGATAGCATTTTTTTGGCGCTGTTGCCCCAAATCTGATTGAGCGCTAATCGCCTAATTACCGTGATATTGAGATCGAACTGATCGGTTGTTAGGTAGCGGCCTTGATTATACTTTGGATCGCTGTAATAGCGAAAGAAAGTCTGGGGCATCCTCAGGGTTGTTTTGATGCACTTGGAATCGAGAAAGGTGGCGGCAATGTCTGGCGGGAGCGGGCAAGCCGCCGCCAGCTGAGCCCGCAGCGGCAAGGGCGCCAGCCCACCAGGCACCAACGGCGCCAAGGCAAGGCCTAGCCACAAAAACCGGGCGGCACCCAGGGCGCGAAAGTTCATGGCGACAATAAACCGAGCTGTGGTAAAAGCGACCTAGGGCACAGCCGCCAACCAGATCGTGGCCAGAGACTATTAACGAGGCCACATCTTTTGAATTTCAGGATACAAACTGTTGCAGTGGCCAACGGCCCGATGCCAGCCTGCTCAGGGTTTAGTTACAGAGTGCAGGCGGACGCCGCAACTGCCGGATGCAACTGACCCGCTGGGACTTCTGCAACTGCTGGAACCGCTGGGGCTGGCAGCGCAGGATTCGCACCCGGTAGGCGCAGTGGGCAGGTCCGAAATGCTCGATCAGAGCCTCCCGGGCCTCGTGTTGCAGCTCCTCCAAGGTGGGAGCGGCGATGTGCAGGGCAGGGACATCGGCCCGGGCTTCCAGGTGGCCGGGGCGTTCAGCCACAAAGCGGAACACGACCTCTCGCATGGCGGTACTTCTCTTTCTCGCAAACCATCCTTGGGCTGCCGCAGCCGCCGCTGGCGTGCCGCTGAATACGGAGTACCGCCCCCCGACATACCAAGGAGGCGGGGCGACAGCCAGCCCATAACAGGCAACAACCAAAAGATTGAAGGATTGAAGAAGCGCATGAATGCACGGACTGATTCCGGCGCGAACGTTCCCCGGCTCACCCCTGCCAGCCGCTCAATCTGCGGCTCCAGGCTTGGCGCCCCCGCATTCCTGCCAGCTCTGCAGCAGTCGCGCCAGCTCTGCTTTCATGGAAACGAGCTCTTGGATGCGCTCATCAATGGAGGCCACTTTAGTGGCGATGCTGTCTTTCAATACGGAGCAATTGCAGACCCCTGCCCGGCGAACTTCCAGGATTCGAGCCAATTCAGAGATTGATACATCCATCGCCCTTAGCGCACGGATGATTCCCAGCTCTGCAAGGCTCTCTGCACTAAACAAGCGGTAGCCGCCCACGGAACGACCACTGGGCAGCAGCAGGCCCTGGTCGCAGTAGAAGCGAATCGTTTTCACCGAAAGGCCTGTGAGCTTGGCCACTTCACCGATGCGAAAAACGGGAGCCTGGGCAGGCGAGCCGGATGGCTGGAGAGCCATCGGCAAACACTCCATCTGATAGACACTTGCCAACTATAGGCAACGCCAGCCAAAAACCGTCAAACCCATGGGCAAGAACAATCCTCATAGCTAAAATTTCCTCACTTGACCGGGTTGACCCACTTGATCGGGTTGAGTAACTTGATTGGTGCCTTCTGCATGAGCGCCACCATGACAGCCTCAATGAAGGCCTTGATGAGGCACTCCATGACAGCCCCCATGGGCTCTCATATCACAGCAAGGAGCTGGCTGACGCCCGCCATCACCGCTTTAAGCATGGCGATCTGCCTGTTCGCGGCCAACTCGCCCGCCCTGGCCTGCGGCGGCGGCGGCTCCGGCAGCTATCGCAAACCTCCCCGGCCTGGCCATCAACACCAAAGCGCAGCCAGCAATCCCCAGAGGGAAGATAACCGCGCTACCAGAAACTGAGGGGGCAGATTATTATAGCAGCTGCTCGTAACGGCAATGGTCGTGACAGCAGCTGCTCGTGAAAGCAGCGAGTCGTTACAGCAGTGGGTTGTTACACAAATCCTTAGAAGCGAAAGCTGGTTTTGATCAGGCCGCCAAACTGGCTGAAGCTTTGCCCTGACGGGGTCTGCTGCGCGAGCGGACGGCTGAGGTAGATCAAGGCCGGGGTAATTGTGATGTTATCGGTGACCTGAAATTTGTACCACCACTCCCATACATAATTACCGTCGTTCGGGGTGACACCACCGCTGAGCGCTGTGGCGAACACGGGCTGAGCGACGGCGAAACCAAAATCATTGCCCTTGATAAAAAGATCAGTCCACTGGAGACCCACCAGCCAAGATTGGCTGGTGCTAAGGCTGCCTATGGGCTGGGGGCTGCCGTAGGTGGTGCTGTTGATGCCCCAGCCCAGGCTCAAGGAGGGAAGCCAACCACTATGCAGCGGTTGCCAGAATCCGCTCAATCCGAAGGCATTGGTTTTGGCATCGATGTTGTGATCGATTGCGCCATGGGTTAAGGGGGTTGTTCCTGGCACGTACTGGGTATCAGGCTGCACCATTGACCAGATCGCAGCCAGCCCCCACTGCTCCCGCTGGTAAGCCAGCTGAACGCTGCCGGTAGCCCCGGAAAACCTGTTGCCGATACCACCGCCGCCAGCTGCAGCAGCCACCGAAGGATTGCCAGACTGGCCATTGGAGGCCAAATAGTTGGCACTCAGGCTCAGCCCATTGCTTTGCCACCACAGGCCAGCGCCGGGGCCGAGGTTTTTGCCATAGGCGGCCGGTGCTCCATTCACCGTCATCAAGTTGAGGATGGTGTCTGCTGGATACACGCTGGGCCACAGGGCGAGCATGTCTTCCTGCCCCACCCGAGCCCCCACCGTGGCGGTGAAGCCACCGCCGATTGGCAATTGATAAAATAATTTATCAATTGCAACCACGTTAGCACAATTCACCTCCCCGCAATCCGTCTCAAAAGCGATCTCTACGGAACCTATCAGGAAAGTTGTCCGCTCGGGGTGCTTGAACTGAGCACCTCTTTGAATCTTACATCAATTTGAGCTTTAGGGGGCCCGTGATCTTGGAATGAGTGTCATTTGATTGTGGTCTCTAGCGGAGGTTGAGGCGGCCGGCCCCTAATCGTGGCTGTTACCGATGCCGCTCTGTAGGAGCGCCATCGGACAGCCACGGGGGCCTGGGTTTATTGGGCTCAGGCAGCTTTAGATTGCATGCGCCGAGGATGGTTGACTTCTACGACCTCAGGCTGTTTCCAGTC
>DGYA01000125.1:15575-15700 GCA_002396505.1 Cyanobacteria bacterium UBA5018
ATTGCACAGATCGCATCCGCCTGGCCGTAATGCCGCTGATTTGGCGTCACGTATTTGATGCCACTGTGGCGATGCTCAGTGTTGTACCACTCCGCAAAGCCTTCCACCCAGGCACGTACCGAAAG
>DGYA01000125.1:15717-15991 GCA_002396505.1 Cyanobacteria bacterium UBA5018
TGATGGTATTTCATTGTGTGGAACAACGATTCGGCAAACGCGTTATCGTTGCTCACCCGTGGCCTGGAGAAGGAGAGGGAGACTCCCAGCTCCGCCATCTTAGTGACCAGGGTAAATGATCGCATTGGGGCACCATTATCGGAGTGCAAAGTGGTTGCTGACTTCTTGTTAATTCCTTCGTCTCGGCAAACCCGATCAAAGAAATCTCTGGCTAGTTGGCCGCTTTCCCACTCATGCACCTCCGTCCCCAGAATGCGACGACTCCATACATCCA
>DGYA01000006.1 GCA_002396505.1 Cyanobacteria bacterium UBA5018
GCGGCGCCACAGCCGCCAGCCCTCGCGCCCCAGCAGGCCCAAGCCGGCCAGCAGCAGCAGCACCGGCAAGCAGCTCACGGTGAGCCAGCGCAGCAGGGCCTGGCGCTCGGCCGCCGGGTTTTTACACAGGGAGGCGCTGCCCCCCAGCTGTTCACAGGCCAGCTGACGCGTTAGCGGCGCTAGCGACCAGGGCTCCAGCAGGGCCTTGATCGCTTGTTCGCTCTGGCTGGCTTCGCCGCTGGACTGGTAGATGCCGCTGGCAGGTGATTCGCCGCGCCCGAGGGATTCCCCACTGGCAAGGGAGGTCAGCAGGGGGAGCTGGGCGGGCGTTACCTGCTGTTCCAGGTCGGCCAGGCGGCGGTTGGCGGTGAGGCGATCGCCGGCACGGGCATCCAGTAGGGCCAGTTCCAGTTTTTCGGCGGGCCGCGGCGTCGCGGCGGGCTGCTCGATTCGCTCATTCAAACTCTTGCGTAGCTGCTCGAGCGGCCGCTGCTCCTCCGCCAAACCCTGGCGCAGGTAGGCCGGCAGCAGGGGCGCCACCTGAGCGCTCAGTTCCAGCTGGCGGATGCTGAGGATGCCGTTCACCGATGGCCGCTGCAGGCTCTGCTGCAGGCCGCTGAACCAGAGCAGGCTGCAGATCACCAGGCTGAGCAGGGCCAAAAGGCCCTTCCAGCGGCGTGGGGATGCCGAACTAGTGGGGCTCACGGGACGGCCCTCCGCGGCCATGCATCGGGCCCGATTCTCCCCTCCCATACGATTGCTGCCCAGACGCGCCAGGTCCGTGACCCTCCGGATTGTCTTGGTCCGCCATGGATTGAGTAGCTACAACCTGGAACAGCGCATCCAGGGGCGGGATGATCTCTCTTCGCTCACCCCCGAGGGCGTGGACCAGGCCCGCAGCGTCGGCGCGGCCCTGGCCGAGCTCAGCCTGCACAGTGCCTACAGCTCGCCTTTGGCTCGCGCCAGGGACACCGCCGCCAATCTGCTGGCGGCCCAAGGGCAGGGCTTGATGGCCCAGCTCGATGACGACCTGCTCGAAATCGATCTGGCTCCCTGGAGTGGTTTGCGGCGCGAGGAATTGCGTCAGCGCTTTCCGGAGCAGGAACAATGTTGGCGGGAGTCCCCCCACAGCCTCAGCCTGGAGCGTGCCGACGGCAGCAGCTACGTGCCCCTGCTGGAGCTGATGACCCAGGCGGCCCGCTTCCAGGAGCGCCTGCTGGCCGACCATGCGGATGCGCTCACTGGCGAGGGTTCAACTGGCGATAGCTCAACTGGCGATCGCTCAACTGGCGATCGCACGGTGGTGGTGGTGGCCCACAACGCCATTTTGCGCTGTCTGCTGCTCTGTCTGCTGAACCTTCCAGTGCAGGGCTTTCGGCGGCTGCGCAAGGACAACGCGGCGGTGTCGGTGCTCAACCTCAGCCGCGCCGCCGATGGCCGGCTCGGCGTGCAGGTGGAATGCCTAAATGCGGTGCCCCATCAGCCGGATGAGCTGCCCTCGCGCGGCCGCGGCCCGCGCCTGGTGTTGGTTCGCCATGGTGAAACCGATTGGAACCGCCAGGGGCGCTTTCAGGGCCAGATCGATATTCCGCTCAATGCCAACGGCTGGGCTCAAGCCGAGGCGGCCGGCCGCTTCCTGGCTCCTGTTTGCTTCCAGCGGGCCTATACGAGTTCGATGGCCCGCCCGCGCCAAACCGCCGAGGCGATCCTGGCCAGCCACCCCGGTGTTCCCCTCACCAGCACTAGCGGTTTGGTGGAGATTGGCCATGGCCTCTGGGAGGGTCAGCTGGAGAGCGAGATCGCCGCTGGTTGGCCCCAGCTGCTGGCCGACTGGAAGAGCCAGCCGGAGACCGTGCAGATGCCCGAGGGCGAAACGATTACGGCGGTATGGGAGCGCTCCCTGGCCTGCTGGCAGAAAATCGTTCGCGGCCTGGCGGACGATGAGACGGCCCTGGTGGTGGCCCACGATGCGGTTAACAAGACGATCCTCTGCGCCCTGCTGGGCCTCACCCCAGCCGATATTTGGGCGATCAAACAGGGCAATGGCGGGGTAACGGTGATCGATTACCCCAATGGCTGGCAGGGCAATCCAGTGGTGGCGGCCCTGAATCACACCACCCACCTGGGTGGAGTGCTCGATCGCACGGCCGCTGGCGCCCTCTGAACCGGCTATGGCTTCCATCTGGCTGCAGCGGGTGGGGCTGCTCAGCCCCGACGGCGAAGCGGCCGCCGGGGATGCCCTTTTAGCTGGCGATGGTGAGTTGCTCGGCATCGGGCCGGCAGCGGCCACCGTCGCCCGGGAGCTGGGCCTGCAGCCCATCGATGCCGCCAATTGGTGGCTGGGGCCGGCCCTGGTGGATCCCCACAGCGTGCTGGAGGATCCCTGGGGCGGACGGGCCGAGACGCTGGCATCGCTGGCGGCCGCGGCCCTGGCCGGCGGCTACGGCAGCCTGGCCCTGCTGCCCTGGGCCGCCAGCTGGCGCGACCGACCCGAGCGTCTGCAGCTGGTGGGGCCCGATCCGCTGCGCCTGTTGCTTTGGGGCAGTTTCAGCATCGATGGCGCCGACCAGCGGTTGGCCCCCCATGGCGACCAACTCGCCGCCGGGGCCCTCGGCCTGGCCGGCGGTGAGAACTGCCCGCCGCTGGCCCTTTTGGAGCGGGGCCTAAGCCTGGCGGAACAGGCCGAGGCGCCCCTGCTGCTGGCCCCCCGGGACGCCAGCCTGGTCGGTGCTGGCTTCGTGCGGGAGGGGGTGGAGGCGCTGCGGGCCGGTTGGCCTATGGATCCCAGCCTCAGCGAACAGTTGCCGCTGCAGACGCTGCTCAGTTTGGCTGAGGCGCTGCAGGTGCCGGCCCTGAGGCTGATGAATATCTCAACAGCGGCGGGGGTGGAGTTGCTGCGCGGCTGGCGCGGCCAGCGGCGGCCCCTGGCCAGTGTGTGTTGGTGGCACCTGCTGGCCGATGCCGCTCGCCTCTATCCCACGGCCGAAGGTTGGCGGTTGGTGCCCTCCCTGGGTACCCCCAGGGACCGGGAGGCCTTGATCGGGGCCTTGGCGGAGGGGTTGATCAGCGCTGTGGCGGTGAACCATCTGGCTCTAGATGCGGAGGAGCACCTGCTTCCCCTGGATCAGCGACGCAGTGGTGTGGCCGGCCATGGCCTGGTACTGCCGCTGCTCTGGCGGGAGTTGGTGGCAGAGCGCGGCTGGAGCCCGGCTCAACTCTGGCAGGTGCTTTGTTGGGGGCCGGCGGAGCTGCTGGCGATCGAAAGACCGCTGTTGCGGCCCGGCACGCGGCACTGGCTGCTGTTTGACCCCCAGGCGGCAGCTGCTCCAGCACCGGCCGAGGGTTCCCTGGCCGCCAACCGGCCGCTGCTGGAGCAGCTGCGGCCCGGCGTGCCCCTGCGCGGCGCCATTCGGGCCAGCGGGCTGGTACCGATTGAGAGCTGGGATTTATAGCTACTGTTTTTGAAACTATAGTTAACTGCCATTAAGGCATCCAGCCTGATTTTGGTTGTTATTTTTGACTTTATTTTTGACTTGTAGTTGTGTCTAAGAGCCCGGTTGACGCCTGGCTGTTGTTAGAAGTTTTTGCTTGGGTGTTGTCTGCGCCATGAAGCCAGATCAGAGCTTGCCGGTGTTATTGAAGGGGTAGAAGCGCCAAAAGGCTCGGCCGATGATCTCACTCTCTGGCAGGAAGGGGCCGCCGGGCCAGAACCTGCCATCCCAGCTATTGGCTCGGTTATCGCCAAGCACGAGCACATGGCCGGCGGGCACCATCACGTTCAAAGTGCGGCAAGGCCCCATCCCCTGGGCATCCACGCTACAGGGATACTTCATATATGGCTCTTTTAGCTTGCTGCCATTGATGCTTACCCGGCCGTAGGGATTTACTGTAACCTGTTCGCCAGGCAGGCCAATGACCCGCTTGATGTAGGCATCACAGGCCGGATTTGCGATGCCCGGCAGGGTATTGATCAGGGGCAGGTTTACCACCAGGCACTGCAGCGGGCTTACTTGCTGACCGGCCTTCAGTACCGGGTCGAAATGTTGGGGAGCGTGGAAGACCACGATTTCGCCCCGCCTGGGTTGGCGTCTGTGGTAACTGAGTTTTTCCACCAGCAGCCGATCCTGGATTTGCAGCCCCGGCAGCATCGAGCCAGAGGGGATGTAGCGGGCCTCCACCACAAACTGGCGAATCCCGAGGGCCACCCCCAGGGTGAGCAAGACGCTGCGCCAAAAGGCCCAGTGGCGCTCCTGGTGCTCGCTGTCAGCCTCGCTGCCACCCTCACCGCTGTGTTGTTCGCCTGTTTCGGCCACCAACCACCTTTCCGCACCTGAAAGGGCAGATTAGGCAACGCCTTGACCTGCGCTGAGCGCTCCCCATGGCCCGTCCACGCTGGATTCGGCAGCTCGTGACTCAGCCCGGTAGATGGCAGCGCTACTGGGATCGCTCGGTGGCGCTCTGGGCCGCCCTCAACTTGGTGCTGGTGGCCTTTGATCTCACCTACCTGCCCCTGCGCAGTTTCTGGTTGCAGCGCAATCTCTGCCCCATCCCCTCCCTGCCGCTGGTGTTGCCCCTGGGTTGGTTGCCAGATGTCACCCCCTGGGTGGATCCGCTCAAGGGCATCGAGCCCCACCGCGAAACCCAGGCCTATTTGCAGGCCTTTGATCAGCTGGATCGGGCCATGGACCGCCGGCCCAGCAATTACCCAGGCGGCGGTAATGGTAAAAACAGTGGCACTGGTAAAAACAGCGGCACTGGCATAGGCAGTGGTAATGGCATAGGCAGTGGTAATGGCGGCGTCAGCCCTGAGCAAAGGCAGTTGCTGGCGCGTCAGTTGGCCTTGACGGTGCAGATGATTGACGTAAATCCCTTCCTGGCCTCCGGTGGCACGGCCACGTTGGAGACGATCAAAGACAGGTTGCGTCATCGGGCCCAGCTGGATTCGGCCAAGGCCGCTACGGCGGCGTTGTTGGATCCAGCTCGGCTGGCGCTGGTGGGCTGGAGTGGCGAGCGGCAGTTTTGGCGCCAGCAGGTGTTGCCCCTGGTGGCCACCAACTACTGGCGCTCGATCGACGAAAACGGGCGACCCACAGACCACTTCTGGCGGCTGGATCTGCTGCTGTTCCAGAGTGTCTTTGCCTTAGATATTTTGCTGCGGCTCCTGCGGTTGCGGCGGCGCCTGCCCGGCTTGAGCTGGCGGGATGCCTGTTTGAGGCGCTGGATTGATTTGCCCCTGCTGCTGCCCTTCTGGCGCTGGTTGCGGCTGTTGCCGGTGCTGGAGCGGCTGCAGGCGGCGGGGTTGGTGAATCTGGAGCCGTTGCGGGCGGTGGTTAGTCGCGCCGTGGTGGCTTTGCTGGCCCTGGAACTGTTCGAGGTGCTCGCCCTGCAGCTACTCGATGGAGGCCAATCTTTGATCCGCTCGGCCCGCTGGCCGGAGCGAATTCGGCGCCTGCGCAGCCACCAGAGTGTGGCCGCCAGTAAGGATGATCGCCAGCTGGCCGAATTGGTGCGCATCTGGGCGCCGTTGTTGCTGGCCCAGGTGGCGCCCAGGCTGGCTCCAGAAGCCCAGAACCTGTTGGTCTACGCCCTGCGCCAGAGCCTTGCTCGCAGCGTGGTGCCGCCGGCGCTGAGAGCTTTGCAACCCCTGTTGTTGGTGGAGAACGGCTTCAGCCGCCAGTTGGCCAGTGGCATGGTGGACACCCTGGTGGAGCTCAGTCGCAATGCCGGCCAGCAGCTTTCCCAGCTGGATGACCAGCAATTGGCCCTTTTGCAGCGCTGCGTAGATCGCTTCTGGGAGGAACTGGCGGCGGCTCTTGAGCGGGGTCCGGTACTGCAACGGTCGCAGGAGTTGCTTGTTGCCATGCTGGAAGAACTGAAAACTTCCTACCTCAGCCAGGTGAACCGTTCGGGCATCGAAGCCCTGATCCAGGAGCTCGATCAGCTCACCACTGGCCCCGGAGGGTTCGCTGGTGCTGGGGCCAGTGGTGATGCGATTAGTAGGGATGGGGTGGCGGAGTAGGGGGAGTGATTAGGGGTGGATCAGCTGGTTGGAATAGGCGGCTGATTAGGGGGCTGATTAGGAGGAGGATTAGGGGGCTGATTAGGGGATTTGATCAGGGAGGGGGGCTTTTGAGTATTTGCTCCCCACAATTGGCAACACCCTTCAATTCTTAATATCCTGCAATCAGTGGTTTCCCACGCCCGGTTCAATCGCAGGGCTGATCGGCCTCCTGCGTCAACACAGCCAATTCGCCCCCCAGCGCTACCTGGTGCTGCTCTGGGTCTACGGCCAGGGCTTCTGCTGCGAGCAGTTGTTCCGCGACCAGAATTCGGGAATCTTCCAGCTGGAGAGCAGCGGCTTGCGCGATCCTGAACGCATCGATCGGCTGCTGCTGGTAGTAGCGATCGCTGTACTGGCGGGCAGTCTGCAGAGATTCGCCGTGAGCCTGATCGGCGAATGATAAGCCTCGTGTTGGCCCAAAGGCCGCATCGGCACTAGACTTGCGGTACGCTTTTGCGTACGTTCCTGGGGGACCCTGTGACCACTGTGTCGGCCACGGAAGCCCGCAGGCGCCTCTATGCCCTGATTGATGAGGTGGGCCAATCCCATCAACCGGTGCAGATCCACGGCAAGCGCGGCAACGCGGTGCTGATATCAGAAGCCGACTGGCGCTCGATTCAGGAAACGCTCCATCTGCTGGCCATCCCAGGGATGCGCGAATCGATCCTGGAGGGAATGGCTAGCGAAGCAGCGGAGCTGAGCCCCGAACCAGGCTGGTGAGCTGGACCGTTCTGTTCACCAAACAGGCCCAAAAGGATGCCCGCAAACTCACCTCCGCTTCGCCGGCCCTGAAGCAGAAGGCCCAGGCCCTGCTCGATCTGTTGGCGGCTGACCCCTACCAACAACCACCGCCCTACGAAGCCCTGGTGGGAGATCTGCGCGGATCCTGCTCCAGGTGCATCAACATCCAACACCGGTTGGTTTATCAGCTGCTGGAGGACATGCGGCTGGTGAAGGTGTTACGGATGTGGAGTCACTACGAGTAGGCGCGATAGTTCACACTGAAGGTCAGTCAAGCAACAGCAATTCGGCAGCGCCCGTCGCAGATGCCCATGACGCGCAACTGCTGGCCAAACTCAAGCGCCTTTACAGCCTGGAAGCGTTCACCCAGATCCGCTGGCAGTTCGCAGACCTCAGCCGCCTCGGCGCAAACGAAGAGGCAAAGGCGCTGCACGAGTCATTGTGCGACTAAACTAAGACTTAGTTCAAAGCGGTGCGTCATGGTCGTCGCGAAGAAGCCCCTGGCTAACCAGCATCTGGTGAATGTGCACCAGGCGAATATCTATCTCTCCCAGTTGCTGCAGGAGGTGGAGCAAGCGCAGGAGGTGGTGATCGCCCGCTTGGGGGTGCCGATTGCCCGGCTGGTGGCCTGGCAGGCTCCGGCCCAGCCGGTGGCGGCGCCTGGGGCCATGCGCCGCCAGATCGCCCTGGCCGATGATTTCGATGCGCCCCTTGATGGGTTGTTTTAGGCGTTGCAGTGACGCGGCTGCTGATCGATACCCATCTGGTGCTGTGGTGGCTGAACGGCGATCCACGGCTGCCCCAGCCGGTGGTGAAGCGGCTGCAGGCGCCGGAGGCCGAGGTTTTCGTTAGCCAGGCGTCCCTGTTGGAGATGGCGATCAAGGCGTCGATCGGCCGGCTGCAGGTGGATCTGCCCGAATTGGAACGCCAGGTGCCCTTGCAGGGTTTCCGTTGGCTGCCGATCAGCAACGCCCACCTGCTGGCGGTGGGGGATCTGGAAACCGATGGAGCTCATCGAGATCCCTTTGATCGCCTGCTGGTGTGCCAGAGCCGGGTGGAGCCGATGCTGTTGCTGACTTTGGATACCCAGCTGCGCAGCTATGGCGCCACCCCGCACCATGAAATTGACGTGACCCCCTTTAGGAGTTTGCAGAAAAACCAGCC
>DGYA01000101.1:0-3907 GCA_002396505.1 Cyanobacteria bacterium UBA5018
AGCGGCGCAGACAGGGAGCGGCGCCTGCGGCGCAGGCCTCCTCCCAGCTGGCCACTTCTGGCGCCACGGCGGCATAGGCCTCCAGGGCCTCGCCCAGATCACCGCCATCGCCGATCGCTTCGCCCTGCCAGATCACCTCAAAAAAAGCCAAGAGACGCCTCGATCAGCAAGCCGATCCTAGGGCGATGCCATCAGCCAGCTATTGATTACTGGAAAACGCCCCACTGGTCAGCGCAGACCAGAGCGGCAGTTACCAGGCCAACTACAACGGCCACCACATACCAGCCCGGTGACCCATCAAACTGCGGCTAACACAACAGAGGCCAATGAACCTGTCACCCAAATGACAAGTATTTGCCAACAAAAAGACAAGCCCTTGTCGTCGAAAACACTCAAAGATCCAGCTCATTGCCCTACTTTTAAATTATGGATGACAAAAGTCATTCCATCCCATTCAACAGGAGATTTCAGCCATGCCTACTGGCACACCAGGACCAGATACCCTTGCCGGATCCCCCCTAAATGAACTTTCTTCTGGCCTCGCAGGCAACGACACGTTGAAAGGCAGCGCAGGTATAGACATCCTAGATGGTGGCGCAGGTACCGATGTTGCCGATTACGGCGCCCTCGGCACAGTTGTCACCCTCGGTGCCTTTGGTGCGCTCAACAAGGGCGCCCTCGGGAGCGACAAGCTAATCAGCATCGAAACAGTAATTGGCAGCAGCCTGCTGGGAGACACCGTTAACCATTCCGGCGCAGTATCTGGCGGCGGTGTGACGGTGACGGGTACAACCACTAACCTGACCACAGGCGTGGTGACAGTGAATGGCAGCGGTGCACCATTGCCTCTGACCTTCAATGTAAAGCAGTTTGAGAATGTAATCGGTAGTAACTTTAACGATTCCATCACAGGTAACGCAGCTGCCAACTCCCTCAACGGCGGCTTGGGGAACGATACCTTATTCGGCACTGCTGGCAACGATACACTCAACGGCGGCGCTGGATCCGATACGGCTAGCTACAACTCTCTGGGCACTACGGTTACCCTAGGGGCCTTTGGTGTGCTCAACAAGGGTGCCCTAGGAATCGACAAGCTAATCGGCGTCGAAACAGTAGTTGGTAGCAGCCTGCTGGGCGACACCGTTGACCATTCCGGCGCAGTATCTGGCGGCGGCGTGACGGTGACGGGTACAACCACTAACCTGACCACCGGCGTGGTGACAGTGAATGGCAGCGGTGCACCATTGCCGCTGACCTTCAATGTACTGCAGTTTGAGAATGTAATCGGCAGCAACTTTAACGATTCCATCACAGGTAACGCAGCTGCCAACTCCCTCAATGGCGGCTTGGGGGACGATACCTTATTCGGCAGTGCTGACAACGACACCCTCAACGGCGGCGCTGGATCGGATACGGCTAGCTACAACACTCTGAGCACTACGGTTACCCTAGGGGCCTTTGGTGTGCTCAAGAAGGGCGCCCTAGGAATCGACAAGCTAATCGGCGTCGAAACAGTAATTGGCAGCAGCCTGTTGGGCGACACCGTTGACCATTCTGGAGCGGTATCTGGCGGCGGCGTGACGGTGACGGGTACAACCACCAACCTGACCACCGGCGTGGTGACAGTGAACGGCAGCGGTGCACCATTGCCGCTAACCTTCAAAGTACAGCAGTTTGAGAATGTAATTGGCAGCAACTTTAACGATTCCATTACAGGCAACGCAGCTGATAACATCCTCAATGGCGGATTGGGTGCCGACACCCTGGCAGGTGGATTAGGCAACGACACCTACGTGGTCGACAACGTTGGCGATGTAGTAACAGAAGCTGCCGGCGCAGGCACCGATACTGTTCAGAGCTCTATAACCTATACATTGGGCGCCAACCTGGAGAATCTGATCCTCACCGGTGCTGCCGCCATCAGTGGTACAGGTAACGACCTTAACAACGTAATCAAGGGGAACGGTGCCAATAACACCCTCACTGGCGGACTAGGCAGTGACACCCTGACCGGCGGCCTTGGCAACGATATATTCAAGTACAAAACCGTGGCAGACTCCGCCTTTGGCCCGCTGAATCGAGATACGATTACCGACTTCACACTTGGCGTAGACAAGCTAGACCTTAGTCACATCGATGCCAACCCCTGGCTTGCCCTTGATCAAGCCTTCACCTTCGTAGGTACTGGCGGCTATACAGCCATTGGCCAACTGCGCTACCAAGTGACCGGGGGCAATCTGTTCCTGTATGGCAACGTGGATGCAAACTTCGCCACCTCGGAGTTTGAGCTGCAGCTGTCGGGCCTGGCCAGCATTGCCGCCGCCAATATCATCCTCTAATTAGGTCAGGCCTATTAGGTCAGGCCCATAGCCAGACAATCAGATCGCAGGTTGCTATCCAGCATCTTGGGGAATCCCGTCCAGGCCTGGCATCACTGCCAGGCCTTTTTCATCTGCTTCGCTGCGCGCCAGTTGTATCGGCCCCACGCCAAAACCGCGACCCAGGCCCCAGCTCTCCGCCACCTCTACCCTTGTGCAATGCATGCAAAAGCTGACCGGAGGCAGGCAGCCAGTGGATCCTTCTGGCTGCACTGTTGGATAGTACCCAGGTCAGCCAACTGCAAGAGGCCGGCTCCCAGGTGGATGTCCGCAACCGGGGCTGGCTGCGCAACGAGAACAAAGAATATCTGGTGCAAGAGGGAGATGCGATGGAATTTTTGTTCAACGATTAATGCCACCACTTACACTGCTGCAACCTATAATGTCGCTACACGACCAGGAAAGCCCTGTAAAACCGCAGCTTTGCGGCCCGGCCAGCCGATAATCGTTTGGCTATCAACAAGCGTTTAGCTTTGGATAATTATTTAGCTTTGGATAATCATTTAGCTTTGGATAATTATTTAGCCATAAATTTATATCATTATTAAGCCGGCAGGGGCTTGATGGCGGCGAGGGCGGTTTCAATCATCGCGGTCGTCACTGGGATCTCTTCAGTTGGTCGGCGTTATCTAGAAAGGCATCAAAGGAGGCGTTGCGGCGCCGGCGGCGCAAGCCTCTAGGGCCTCGCCCGGATCACCGCCATCGCCGATCGCTACGCCCTGCCAGATCAGCTCAGAAAAAGCCAAGAGACGTCTCGATCAGTAAGCGCAGCCAAGGGCGACGCCACCAGCCACCCATTTTTTAGCTGGAGAACGCCACCACTAGCCAGTGCAGACCAGCGCGGCAGTTACCAAGCCAATCACAGCGGCCACCACTTACTGGCAGGTGACCCACCAAACGGCGCTTATCACGACAGGGGCCAATGCACCTGTCACCCAAATGACAAATAATCGCCAACAATAAAACAAACTCATGTCATTCAAAATACCCAAATACTCAGCCACAAGCCCTACTCTTCAGTTGTGAATGAGAAGGCTCATTCCATCCCATATCATTCAACAAGAGATTTTAGCCATGCCTACAGGCACACCAGGACCGGACACCATTCTCGGAACCGTCTTTAATGAACTCTATCTAGGCCTTGCAGGTAACGACACGTTAAAAAGTAGTGCAGGGTTTGACATCCTAGATGGTGGCGCAGGTACCGATGTTGCTGATTACACCTCAATCGGTACAGTTGTCACTCTAAAGGCCTTCGGTATTCTCCAAAAAGGCGTTTTCACCGACAGGCTAATCAGCATCGAAAAGGTAGTTGGCAGCAGCCTACTGGGAGACACCGTCGATCACTCCGGCGCAGTCACCGGCGGTGGCTTTACAGTAACTGGCACTACTACTGATTTGGCCGCAGGCTTCGCGGTAGTGAATGGCGGCCCCCTTCCACTACCGCTAACAATTAACATTCAGAATTTTGAAAACGTAATTGGCAGCCTATATAACGACACCATCACCGGCAACAGCAGCGCTAATGT
>DGYA01000101.1:4099-4390 GCA_002396505.1 Cyanobacteria bacterium UBA5018
TCTCAGCGGTGCTGCTGGCAACGATTCACTGTTTGGCCTAGACGGAAACGACTCCCTATCCGGCGGCGACGGTGACGACTATCTCGATGGTGGCTTTGGCTTTGATACTATCAATGGCGGCAATGGAAATGACACCACTTCCTATGCATTTTACAGCGGCCCAATCGTCGCCAACTTAACGACGGGAGTGGTGTCATTTCCCGGCAACTCCACTCTCACTGACACCCTGATCAGTATCGAAAATCTGATCGCAACCAATGGTAACGACAGCGTCACCGGCAACAGCAGCGC
>DGYA01000101.1:4593-20104 GCA_002396505.1 Cyanobacteria bacterium UBA5018
TCTCAGCGGTGCTGCTGGCAACGATACGATCATCGGCGGCCTAGGCAGCGACACCTTGACCGGCGGCAATGGCAACGATACATTCGCATACAGCTCCATTGCAGACTCTGCATTTGGACCACTCAATCAAGATACGATTACCGGATTCCAGCTTAGCGGCATATTTGGCGCAGACAGGATAGACTTGAGCGCCATTGATGCCAACTTATCCGCCGCCGGCAATCAAGCCTTCACCTTCATAGGCTTAATGGGCGGCATCATTGGCAGCCCCGTATTTTCAAATGTGGGACAACTGGGCTACCAAGTGAGTGCGGGAAATCTGTTCCTGTACGGCAACGTGGATGCAAACTTGAACAACGCGGAGTTTGCTCTGCAGCTGTCAGGCCTGGCCAGCATTACCGCCGCCAATATCGCCCTCTAATTAAGGCAGGCCCATTGCCTAGCCAAGCAAGCTCCCTGAGTTTGCCTGGCCAGGTAATGGGCCCATAGCCAGGTAATGAGTTCATTGCCAGGCAATCGGCCCATAGCCAAGTAATGGGCCCATAGCCAGACAATCAAATCGCAGGTTGGGCCAACACCTCTTCATAGCCGGTGCGGCGCCGCTTATCCAGGTCTTCCAGGTAGCGGCGCTCCGCGTAGTAGAGCTGCTGAAAGCGCAGGGCATCGCCGTTTAGCTCGGCGAACAGGGCTTCAATCCGCTGCTCCATGTCGGCCAGGGGATCGATGCTGGCGGCCCTGGTCGCATCGGGGCCTTCAAGGCCAGTGGAGCCGTCAACTCCAGCGGCGCCGGCCTCCTGCTCCAGCAGCCGGGCGATGCAGCGCTCCAGAGTTTCCAGCCTTTGGCCGCTCCAGGCAGCCAGCAGGTGGCGGCAGCGCTTAACGCTGCGCTGCCGCTCCAGGGCCGCCGTGGCCCCCCGCAGCTGCAGCAGGGGATGGCGCAGGGCCAGGCGCTGCACCTCACTGGGCTCCAGCAGCGGCATCAGCCGGTTGAGCAGGGCGCTCTGGTCCACCAGCAGCTGCTCCCCCAGCAGGCGCAGCAAATCCAGATCTGCTAGCTGCTCGCCGCCATCGCTGCCGCGGTTGATCGCCTCCAGCCGACCTGCCCCCAGGTTGTCCTCCTCCAAATTGCTGATCGCCGCCCAGAGCTGACGGTGGTGGGCGAGGGCGAAATCGTCCAGCTCCCGGCGCCGCAGCTCGGCGCGGATAGCGCCCCGGTGAGCTGGACAGTGTAGATAGAGGCGCAGCAGCTCCGCCTCCGCCCGCTCCCGCAAGCCCGCCTCCCCCGGTTGCTCCCACTTCTGGGAGCGGCCATGCCAGCGCTGACCCTTTACCTGCTGGCGCAGGTCGTCCTCCAGCTGCAGGGCCAGCCGCGCCTGGCCACCGGAAAGCCGCTCGGCCACCTGCTGCAGGTAGTGGCTGCGGACGGCGCTCTGGGGCAACTTGCCCAGCAGCGCCACCAGGGCGGTGACCGCCTGTTGAAACTGATCCACCCGGGCCAGATCGCGGCCGGCCAGCACCTGATCAATCTGCCAATCGAGCCAGAGGGGCGCCTCCTCCAGCAGCGCCCGATAATCGCCGGCGCCTTTCTGCTGCAGGAACTCATCGGGGTCCTTGCCGGCCGGCAGATGCAGCACCCGCAACTCCAACTGCCCCTGGAGGGCCAGCTGCTCCACCGCCCCGATCGCCCGCTGGGCGGCGCGCACGCCGGCGCCATCGCTATCAAAATTGAGGATCAGCCGCTTGCTGTCGCAGCAGCGACATAGCTGGGTGATTTGCTGGCTGCTCAGGGCCGTGCCCAGGGCCGCCACCGAATTGGTGATGCCGGCGGCATGCAGAGCGATCACATCGAAATAGCCCTCCACCACCACCGCCTGATCCTGTTGGCGAATCGCCGAGGCTGCCCGATCCAAGCCGAACAGGTGTTTGCCCTTCTCAAATACCTCCGTCTCGGGGGAATTGAGGTATTTAGGTTCGGCGGCGCCGAGGCTGCGGCCGCCAAAGCCAATCACCCGGCCCTGCCGGTCGTGGATCGGCACCATCACCCGACCGCGAAAGCGGTCATAAAACCCCTCGCCCCCCTTGCGCGCCACCACCAGGCCGGCCGCCTCCAGCAGCTCCGGCGCAAAGCCCTCCACCCGCTGCAGATGAGTGAGCAGACCATCCCATTGATCCGGGGCATAGCCCAACTGGAAGGCCTCCAGGCTGGACTCGCTGAGGCGGCGGTCTTGCTGCAAATAGCTAAGCGCCTGCTGGCCATCGGCCGAGCGCAACTGGGAACGGAACCAGCCGGCCGCCAGGCTGAGCACCCGGTGAAGTTGCTCGCGGCGGGAAAGCTGCTGGCGAAGTCGCTCCTGTTGCGGGCCATCCAGGGTTTCAATCGGCAGCTGATAGCGCCGCGCCAGCTCCAGCACCACATCGCTGAAATTCTGGCGCTGCAGTTCCATCAGGAACTTGATCGCATTGCCGCCGGCACCACAGGAAAAGCAGTAATAAAACTGTTTGGCTGGCGACACCGTCATCGACGGCGAGCTGTCGTCGTGGAAGGGACAGATGCCAACAAACTCCCGCCCCTTCTTCTTGAGCACCACGTGCTCACCCACCACATCAACGATGTCGGCCCGCTCCTTGACGGCTTCAATCGTGCGCGGATGCAGGCGGGGCAGACTCAACGACAGATGCCCATGGGGGAGACATCCATTCTGAGGCAAGCCCAACCTGGAGCGAAGCGGGCCGGCAACCCCTGGCAAAATGCAGCGTCATACAGCGCACCAATCCATGCTGGCCTACTCGCATTGGCGGCGCTGGCAGAGGGCAATTGCCTCCGGTCTGCTCACCCTGCTGCTGTGTCTTCTAGCAGCTCCTTGGGCCGGAATCGCCTCTGGCAACGAGCTCTCCGGCCCCAGCCGAGCTGCCAGTGCCTCTCTGCGAACAACCTCCCAGCGGACCATCCCGATCAGCGAGCAACCCTTCTATCCAGAGCTACTGGCCACAGCCCAGCGCTGGATCGACGCCCCCCTCGACCAGGTGGTAGGCGACAGCCCCCAGGAGACACTGCTCAATTTTTATGCGGTGATGGCCAAAGTGAGCCATGAGGTGGAGGCCATCATCCTCTCGGCAAATAGCGATCCCGGCTGGTTCTGGAGTGAAGCGGCGCGGCGGCGCCAGGCCCATGCCGAAATGCTCTTCTCTCTGGCGGTGCAAGCCCTTGATGCCTCGGGATTTGCCGAAAGCATTCGCCAGAACATGGCAGAAGAATCAGCAATGCAACTCAAGCAACTGCTGGACTATATATTTACCCACAGCACAACGCCACTGGAAATACCAGATTCCGCCGGCATAAGAGAAATTAATTCCCAGCGAAGTAAAGCAAGCGATAGCTGGACAATACCCGATACAGCGATCACCCTGAGCAGCGAGCGCCTCGCCAGCAGCAAGGGCATCAACTTCTTCTTTACAGCGACAACCGTCTCCCACACAAGGCGAATGTTCGAGGAGATAGAAGACAGAAAGGTTGCAATTCAGCCATTTGCAACGCCAACATTTTACAAAGATTTTATCAATACACCTGGCTTTCTGCTGCCCCCACAGTGGTATCTTCGGCTGCCACCAAGACTGCGCGCTTTTCTCGAAATCTCCTTCTACGAGCAGACGATTTTCCAAATTTCAGCCGCCACAATCGTCTTTGTAATCTATGTTTATTTACTTTGCGTATTGCTATTAAGGGTGCTCCGCTCATATCGCCATTCCGATGGCCAAGCGCGAACGCAAGGCACTGGCTGGAACCTGGACAATCTCGCCTGGCGCAGGGTGTTACTATTGCTGCCCATACCGCCAATCACCTGGCTCTGCAATCAATTCACGAACAATCAGATTAATTTTACTGGCCCACCACTAATTGCATCCACCTATTTCTTCTCCACCTGTTTTTATATTTCCTCCAGCTTCTTCCTATTCTTTTTACTTGAAGCCCTAGGCCGCTCGTTGTCCGAGACCCTGGTGCATCTGCGCGGCAGCAGCTCTGAGCTGCAGCTGCGCAGAGTCAGCAATCTGATGATGCCCGTATGCCGGGTAATTGGCGGATTGCTGATGCTGACAATGCTCTACCACCTACTGATTGAGCTGGGCTTACCATCCACCACCGTGCTGGCCTTCTCGGCAGTACCCGGCCTGGCCATCGGCTTGGGGGCTTCCAAATTACTGGGCAATCTGTTTGCCGGCCTCTCAATCCAAACCGATCGCCCCCTGCGGGTGGGGGAGTTCTGCCGCATCGGCGACCACCTCGGTTTCGTTACCAAAATCGGCCTGCGCTCCCTGGAGCTGGAAACCATGGAGAGCCGCGTAACCATCCCCAACGCCATCGCCGACGAAGAAAACATTGTCAACTATTCACGTCGCAGCAACAATTCCAATCATCCCCCCATGCAGTCCCTCGACGTGCGCCTCAATATCGATCGCCATCTATCTCCAGAGCAAATTATCAGCCTGCTCAGCAAGGCGAGAAAGCATGTGCATAGCCAAGAAATCCTCCACGACCCCCTGGTAAGTATCGAGCAAAATAATGCCGATGGATTCACCTTGATTTGCTTTTCGATGGTGGCCTTACATGACTGGCGCAGCTATCTAGACATCCGCGAGTCGCTGCTGTTGCGGCTACAGCAGATCCTTGATCAGGTATGCCGATCAAGGATTGTCCTGTCTGTAAACCGAGAAACCAGCAGCGAACAAATAAAACAGCTAACAAAGCTGATCACCGAAGTAGTACATGCCGACCCCAAGCTGCGCTTGCGCTCCTGCCGGCTGCTCACCATCTCCCCGATCAGTTACGACTTTGTAATCTACCTAGAGTCCAGCCACACCAACTACCTGCGCTTTAAGGACGGACTGCACAGACTGAATCAAGCCCTCCTGACCAGGCTGTCCACCCATGACGTGAAAATCAGCCAACCAACCAGCCTAGACATGCCAAAAAGTGCGTAATCAGATTTCTTTGTACTAATATTTTTTATACATTTTGACCTGGACAAGCCCATGCCAAGGCGCCAGGTTCAGCTGAATGGCAAGCTTTCAGCTAAAAGACAAACATTTCATTTGCCAACTTTTTCTCTACCAGCCATTTCAGCCGCAAGGATTTCAAAAGCAGCCAATGCCAAAAGCAGCCAATGCCAACAGCAGCCAATGTCAAAGCCCCGTTAGCCCAGCATCATGCCGCCCTCAGCATGTTGGCCAGCGCCTTGAGCTTTTCGCTGATGGGCGTCTGTGTCAAGCAGTTGGGGGGGCACATCCCCGTGGGCGAAGTGGTATTTGCCCGGGCCGTTGTGAGTGTGACGCTCAGCTGGTGGCTGCTGCGCCGGGCCGGCCTGGGACCCTGGGGCCAGAGGCGGGGGCTACTGATCCTGCGGGGTGCCATCGGCACCTACGCCCTGTTCGCCGTCTACGCCGCCCTGATGGCCCTGCCCCTGGCCGCCGCCACGGTGCTGCAATACCTCTACCCCACCTTCACCGCCCTGCTGGCCTGGCTGCTGCTGGCTGAGCCGATTGGCCGGCGGGTGGGGATAGCCGTGGCCCTGGGCTGGGCCGGGGTGGTGCTGGTGGCCCAGCCGGCGATTTTGTGGGGCGCCGCCAACCCCCTGCCCACCCTGCCGGTTTTGATTGGCATAGCTGGGGCCCTCTGCACCGCCCTGGCCTACGTGAGTGTGCGCTCCCTGGGCACCAGCGAGCATCCCCTGGTGATCATCTTCTATTTCCCCCTGGTGGCCCTGCCGCTGAGCCTGCCGGCCCTGCTGCTCCAGCCCGTGATGCCCAGCGCCAGGGAACTGCTCTGGTTGCTGGGAGTTGGCGTATTTACGCAACTGGGCCAACTGGGCCTCACCCGAGCTCTCACGGCCCTCCCCGCCGCCCAGGCCACGGCGATCAGCTATGTGCAGGTGCTGTTGGCCGGGCTCTGGGGCTGGCTGATCTTCGGGGAAAGCAGCGACGCCAGCACCATCGCCGGTGGCCTGCTGGTGCTAGCGGCCACCCTGATCAGCCTCAGCCGGCCAGCTCAGTTCAACCCAGCCCGGGCGGAAACTGAGGGGCCAGCTCAAGCCGGCCCAGCTCAAGCCAGCCCAGATCAACCGCGCAGGGGCAGCGGATAGCTGAACCACTCCTGGCTTACATCCGCTGCTGAGCCGCTGGGCCTCACCAGCCGCCAGCTCTGACCGCGCTCTCCCCGCTGCAGATAAAGCTCAAATGGGGTATCCACCCGGATCGGATCGCCCGCCAGGCGCCAATCAAAGCGACCCTGCAGCCGCAGGCCCTTAATGGCCCCCATCGGCACGGCCTGCTGCCGCTCCAGCCGCACCCGGCTCACCTCCGCTTCGCCGCTGGGCTCCAGCTGCAGCGCCTGGGCAATGGCGTCTTGGGTGAGCTGAATCTGTAGGGTCAGCGCCTGCAGCAGCACCGCCCGCGGCGGCCGGCCGAGGCCACCGCAACCCGCCAGGGAAAGGGGCAACAGCAGGCAGAGCAGCAGCAGCGCCCCCACCCCCCAGTGGCGCAGGCGGGCGATGATTCCGGCCGAGCTGGACAAGGCGGGCAGCATGGGGGGCATTTCACTGATCCCATGATCGGCTGGTTGCAGGGAGAACTCGCCGAACCGTGGCAGCAGGACAAGCGCTGGGGACTGCTGCTGCGGGTGGCGGGCGTGGGTTACGAGGTGCAGCTGAGCCAGCGCGATTGGCAACAGCTGCCGGCCCCTGGATCCAGCCTGGCCCTATACATCCACCTGGCCATCCGCGACGACGCCTGGACGCTCTACGGCTTCCAGCGGCGCCCTGAGCGGGATCTGTTCCGGGAGCTGGTGGCCGTGAGCGGCGTGGGCCCCCAGATGGCCCTGGGCCTGCTGGGCAGCCTGGAATCGGAAGAGCTGGTGCGGGCGATCGTGCAGGCCGACCTGCGCCGCCTCTGCCAGGCTCCTGGGGTGGGCAAGCGCACGGCGGAACGGCTGGCTGTGGAACTGCGCAGCCGCCTGCAGCAGCGGTTTCTGGGCCAGCTGGAGAGCGGCGACCAGCAAGGCCAAGCCCTTGCGGCCGTGGAGCTGGCCGATGGCGAACGCGACGCCGTGCAACTCACCCTCTCAGCCCTGGGCTATGAGGCTCTGGAAATCCAACGGGCCCTGCGGGCAGCCGCCAGCCAGGGGCTGGCCGCCTCGGAACCGGCCGATTCCTGGATCCGCGCCTGCTTGCAATGGCTGTCCCGCGAGCTGGATTGAACCGCAGCAGGGCTGGAACCCTGAGACGTTAGGGTTGATGTTTGCCCTGTTCGGGCTCAGCCTGCGTCTGCTATCCCCCCATGCCGCTCACGACCACCAAAAAGCAGGAACTGATCAACGTCCACCAGACCCACGCCACGGACACCGGTTCGGTGGAGGTCCAGGTGGCCATGCTTAGTGAGCGCGTCAGCCAGCTGACCGGCCACCTGCAACAGAACAAGCACGACTTCTCCTCCCGTCAGGGTCTGCTCAAGATGATCGGCCAGCGCAAGCGCCTGCTGGCCTACCTCAAGGGAATTAGCCAAGAGCGCTACGCCGCCCTGATCGCCAAGCTGGGCATTCGCGGCTGATCCCTCTTCGCCGTTGATCCCTCGGGGATGCTCTTCCCTCAGCCAAGCTTGGGCCCAGACAATCTCGATGCTGAGCAAATGACTGGCAAGGGCATAAAACCCCGCCCCGGCAAGGGCGCCAACCCAGCTGGCAAGGCCCCTGAGGTGCCATCTAGCAAACCTGTCGCTAGCTCCGCAGCCCAAAAGGTCAAGGGAGCCAATCGGGGAACCGCAGCTGTGGGCAAGAGCACCGGCAAGTCTGGAGCCTCTCGCCAGCGTGTGATTCCCGATGCCGTGGCCAACCGCATGGCCCGTCGCATTGCCATCGGCACCGGTACCCCCACCCTGCTGGGCATGGGCGTGTTCATAGCCAGCTACCTGCTGGTTAGTCGCTCCATCCTCGACATCCCCCCCGCGCTCACCCTGCTCAGTTCGGGAGCTTGTTTTTTACTGGGCGTATTGGGGCTCAGTTACGGGGTGCTCTCCGCCAGCTGGGAAGAAGCCCCCGGCAGTCTCTTGGGTTTAGAGCAGATTGGCAAGAACATTGAGCGACTGCGCCAGTCGATTCGCTCCATGCGCAGCGGCAGTTCCAACGGCTAACCGCGCTGCTGTCGCAGGCATGGCAAGCCAGCCATTGCCTAACCAGCCAGCCACTACCTAACCAGCCACTGCCTAACCAGCCATTGACTAGCAGACCAGCTGGCGATCGCTTTGCCGCTGATTAGACGGCCAGCAACGGCGAACTGAGCCGGGCCACGAAGTCGGCGGCGGTGAGCGTCTGCAGGGCAGCGCCTACATCGCCAACGCAATACTGGTGACCAAGGCGTACAAACCGCTCCTGATCGGCGCTGCGCACCAGGGCGACCACCGGAATTCGCAATCCCGCCTCCTCCCCCGCCGGCCGATGCCGATGCAGGCATTCCCGCAACCGGTGCTGAACCATGATGTCTGCCGCCTGCTCGGCCGGCAGCTCCACCATCAGCAGTTGCAGATCGTCGATGCTGCGGCAATCCTCCACGATCAGCTGCACCCGATCGTCGCGACGATCCACACTGCCCCACACCAGCAGGCGGGCATCGACGATCAGATGATCGGCCAGGCGGGCGTAGCTCTTGGGAAACACCACCGCCTCACAGCTACCCGTGAGGTCCTCCAGCTGCAGCACCGCCATGCGGTCCCCCTTGCGGGTGGTCACCTGCTTTAACTCGGGCACCATCACCACAGCACTAACCCGGGCCTTATCGGCCGTCTCCGGCAGGTTTGCCAGGGCCAGGGGCGAGAGCAACCTCACCTGGCGGGCCAACTGCTTGAGCGGATGGTCAGAGAGATAAAAACCCACCAACTCCTTCTCCAGCCGCAACTTCTCGGTGGGCGGGTAGTCGGGCACGGGCGGCGCCTTGGGGGCGGTGCTGAGCTCATCGGCTCCGCCAGGGGCGCCAGCAGCAGCCGGCCCGGCGCCCGAGAGCAAATCGAACAGGTTGCCCTGACCGCTGGCCCGGTCCTTGGCCCGGGAGCTGGCCCAATCCAGCACCAAATCCAAATCGGCCATCAGCTGGGCCCGATTGGCCGTGGGCTCCAGGCCATCGAGGGCGCCGGAGTGAATCAGGGCCTCCAGGGCCCGGCGGTTGAGCTGCTGGCCGGGGATGCGATCGCAGAGTTCCGCCAAACTGCGGAAGGGCCCATCCACCCGACGCGTCTCCAGCAACTGGCGGATGGCACCCTCGCCGAGATTGCGCACCGCTGAAAGACCAAACAGGATGCGATCACCCAGGGGCGTGAAGTCAATGCCAGAGGCGTTTACATCGGGAGACATCACCTCAATGCCCATGGCATTGGCATTGGCAATATAACGCTGCACCTTGTCGGTGGCGCCGGAGTTAACCGTTAATAGCGCCGCCATATAAGCCACTGGGTAGTGGGCCTTCAGGTAGGCGGTTTGATAGGTAACCGCCCCGTAGGCGGTGGAATGACTCTTATTAAAGCAGTACTCAGCGAACAGCACCATCTGCTCAAAGAGCGCCTCGGCCACCCGGGGATCAACACCCCTTTCAGTGGCACCTTTAACAAAAATATCCTGATGCTTTTCCATCTCACTTTTCTTCTTCTTACCCATGGCCCGCCGCAACAGATCGGCTTCGCCGAGGGAATAGCCGGCCAGGTCTTGGGCGATCCGCATGATCTGCTCCTGATAGACCATGATTCCATAGGTTTCCCTAAGAATCGGCTGAAGCTTTTCGTGGGCAAATTCAATCGGCTCACGACCGTGCTTGCGATTGATAAACTTCGGAATCAAGCCCGCATCCAAAGGCCCAGGACGATAAAGGGCCAAGATGGAAGAAATATCCTCCAGGGATGAGGGTTTGAGATCGCGCACGATCTGGCGCATGCCACTGGATTCCAACTGGAAGATTCCCTCCAGATCGCCCCGGGCCAACAGGCCGTAGGTGCTGGGATCATTGAGCGGCAGTGCATCTGGATCCAGGCTTTCGCCAGTGCTCTGGGCCACCAAATCGATGGTCTTGTCGATCATGGTGAGATTTTTGAGGCCGAGGAAATCCATCTTCAGCAGCCCCATCGCCTCCACATCTTCCATGTAGTACTGGGTGATTACCTGGCCATCGTTATTGCGCTGCAAGGGCACAAGTTCATCGAGGGGATCGGCGGCGATCACCACACCGGCGGCGTGCACCCCGAAGGTCTTGTTGGTGCCCTCGATGCGCATGGCCATATCCACCCAACGCTTGACGCTGGGATCTTTCTGATATTTTTCCCTAAACTCAGCCGCTGGAGAATCGTCACCGATCATCTCCTTAAGCTTGGCGGGTTTACCCCGCACCACGGGGATAAGCTTGGCCAGCCGATCGGCATCGCCATAGGGAATGTCGAGCACCCGGGCTACATCCTTGAGCACGGCCTTGGAGGTCATGCGGTTGAAGGTGATGATCTGGGCCACCTTCTCCTCGCCATAGCGCTTGGTTACATAGTCGATCACCTCACTGCGGCGCTCGATGCAGAAGTCGGTATCAATATCAGGCATCGACTTACGCTCCGGATTCAAGAAGCGCTCAAACAACAAACCGTTCTGTACGGGATCGATGGCGGTGATCCCCAGCGCATAGGCCACTAGGGAGCCAGCGGCGGAACCGCGGCCAGGTCCCACGGGGATACCCTGCTCCCTGGCATAGCGGATGTAGTCCCAAACCACCAGGAAGTAGGTGGGAAAACCCATCTGCTCCATCACCTTGAGCTCATAAATCAATCGCTCGCCATAGAGCGGATCAAAGGGGGCAGCTGCATCGAGCCCGAGGCGATCTCTGAGGCCGCTCTCGGTAACCTCGGTGAGATAACTGACGGCCGTATGACCGGCTGGGATGGGAAAACGGGGCATCTGATAGCGGCCCAGGATGTCGTATTCCTCCACCTTCTCGGCCACCCGAACGGTATTGGCCACCGCCTCGGCGATCAGCTCGGCCGGCAGGTGATCGGCGAACAACCCCAGCATCTCCGCCTCGGTCTTGATATATTCAGTGCCGGTATAACGCAGGCGTTTCTCATCACTGATCAATTTACCAGTGAGCACGCACAACAAAGCATCATGGGCCTCCACATCACCGACACTTAAATAATGGGCATCGTTAGTGGCAATTAATTGAATACCCAGTTCAGCACCAATTTTGGCGATTTCCGTATTAACAATGCGGTCTTCCATGCCGCCGTGGTCTTGGATCTCCAGGTAGAAGTCTTCTCCAAAAACCGACTGATACCAGCTAGCCACCTGCCGGGCCACCTCCGGGCGCCCCTGCAGGATCGCCTGGGGAATCTCACCGCCGAGGCAGGCGGTGGCCACGATCAAACCCTCGCTGTACTGCTCCAGCAGAGCCTTGTCGATGCAGGCCCTGGAAAAAATACCCCGCCCCCTCATACCCCGCAGATGGCTGATACTGGTAAGCTTCACCAGATTGCGATAGCCAACTACATTCTTTGCCAGCACAACCAAGTGATAACGACGCTCTTTCTTAGGGGGATTAGGGTCATCAAGAGAGCCGTTAATCACATACATCTCATTGCCAATAATCGGCTTGATACCCGCCTTAGCGCATAATTTCAGCAGTTCGATGGCGCCATACATCACCCCGTGATCGGTGAGGGCCAGGGCTGGCATGCCCAGGGCCACGGCCCGATCCACCATCGCCGGCAACTGGCTGGCGCCATCCAGCAGGCTGTAGTCGCTGTGGTTGTGGAGCGGTACGAAAGCCAAGACAACGGCACTGCTGGAGTGAGGCTAAGCCGCCACCACCAGATCTGGTGCCGGGCCCCAGCAGCGGGGTGTGCCAGCAGCTCAGGGGCGCCTCAGGGCACCAACTCGGCGGCGGGACGCCGCAGCATCACCTGGGCCGCCTGCTCGTATTGGTGCGCCACCTGCAACAGCAGCTCTTCCTGCAGCACGCCGGTGATCAGCTGGACGCCGATCGGCAATCCCTGCTGGTCAAAGCCGCAGGGCACACTGATCGCCGGCAGACCGGCCATATTGGCGGGAATGGTGAGCAGGTCGGCCAGGTACATGGCCAGGGGATCCTCACTGTGGGCCCCGAAGCGGAAGGCGGTGCTGGGGGAGGTGGGCGTCAGCAGCACATCCACACTCGCGAAGGCCCGCTCAAAATCGCGGCGGATCAAGCTGCGCACCTGCTGGGCCTTCTTGTAATAAGCATCCACATAGCCCGCCGAGAGGGCGTAGGTGCCGATCAAGATGCGGCGCTGCACCTCATCGCCAAAGCCCTCGGCGCGGCTGCGGGCGGTCATCTCCGCCAAACTGCCGCTGGCCTCGGAGCGATAGCCATACTTAACGCCGTCGTAGCGGGCCAGGTTGGCGCTGGCCTCCGACGGGGCGATCACGTAGTAGGTGGCGATGCCGTCGTTGAAGCGGGGGCAGCTCAGCTCCACCAGCTCACAGCCCAGGGACTGCAACTGCTCGGCCGCGGCCAGCACCGACGCCTTCACCTGGGGATCCAGGCCCGGTGCCTCGAAGCACTCGCGGATCAAGCCCACCTTCAGGCCCGCCACCGGCTGCTGCAAGGCGGCCCGATAATCGGGCACCGGTGCCTGGAGGCAGGTGGCATCGCGGCTATCCGCCCCGGAGATCACCTGCAGCAACTCGGCGGCATCAGCCACCGAACCGGTAAACGGCCCCACCTGGTCTAGGGAACTGGCAAAGGCCACCAGGCCGTAGCGGCTGACGCGGCCGTAGGTGGGCTTGAGCCCCACCACGCCGCAGAAGGCGGCGGGCTGGCGAATCGAGCCGCCGGTGTCGGAACCCAGGGCGGCGACGCACTCCCCAGCCGCCACGGCCGCGGCGCTACCGCCGGAACTGCCGCCGGGCACCCGCTCGGGATTCCAGGGGTTGCGACTGGGACCAAAGGCGGAGGTCTCGGTGGAGCTGCCCATGGCGAACTCGTCGAGGTTGGTCTTGCCGAGCAGCACGGCGCCGGCTCGCCAGAGGCGGTCGGTGACGGTGGACTCGTAGGGAGGTACGAAATTCTCCAGCATGCGGCTGGAGCAGGTGGTGCGGATGCCCTTGGTGCAGAGGTTGTCCTTGATCGCCAGGGGCACGCCGGCCAGGGGGGGCAGCGACTCGCCCGCGGCCCGGGCCCTATCGATGCGATCGGCATCGGCGCGGGCCCGCTCTGTCGTCACCTCCAGATAGGCGTGGATGGCGGGCTCCACGGCGCCGATGCGGGCGAGGTGCAGATCGGTGAGCTCCCGGGCCGACACCTCGCCCCGACGCAGTTGCTCACGCCACTCGGCGATCCCCATCCACCTGGTTACCAGTTGGATGGACGCTATCAGTCAGAGCCGATATCCCCCTCGGTGAACGGCTCGCCGCGGCGGGTGCGCAGCAACTCATGCCGAATCGCCCCCGGCGATTCGGAGCTCAGATCCTCGAGGAAGGCCGGTAGATGGCGCTCCAGGGTGCTGCGCCGCAGGAAGGGGCCATACCAGTAGGTGACATCCGGCCCCTCGGTCTGCACCTTCGCCCACCAGGCCAGGCCCAAACCGTTGGCACAGCCGCGCACGGGCCACAGCAGGGGATTCATGGACCAGGGGCGGCATTGAAGCCATTCTGCCCAGCATGGTCGATTCTCATCGCAATGTCACAGCAGGATGTGGTTCATGGCTGGATATCGGTCACAGCTGGATGTCGCCGTCAAAGCCCGTGGCAAGGCGCGGCTGCAGGCCCAGGGCCAAGGGTTGAGGGGCGCTGGCCGCCGGCCCCTGGGAGCCGAGAGTGCCGGCGCCAGCAGCGGCAGTGCTGGCAGGCAAGCGCTCCTGATCCGGCTCCGCAGCTGTTTTTCCTGCCGCGACAGCTGTTTGCTGTTTAGCGCCGGCTGTTGGGCCGTTGGCCCCGGCGGCTGGCAGGGGCTCGCCTGAGCCAGCGGCCGGGGCCTGCTGGGGACCCGGATCCCTGGCTTCGCTGTCAGAGGTGCCGGTCTCAGCGGTAGCGGCCTTAGGGGTGACTGCCTTTGGGGTAGCGGACTTAGGGGTGCCGGCCTCAGCTGTAGCTGCCTTAGGGGTGGCTGTCTTAGGGATAGCGGTAAGGGTGGCTGGCTTAGGGGTGACGGGCTCGGGGATGAAGCTTGCGGGCAGGGGCTCCGCTGGGGAGTCGAATGCCGGGGCATCGAACTGGCCAGCTGGCGGCTGGGGCGCTGCCAGCTCTTCACCTACCACCGAAATGGCTTCCGGCTCAGGGGTGGCGGTATCGGGCCGCGCCGGCTGGGCCACCTGGGGGCGGCTGATGCGCGGGGCTGGCTGGGAACCGGTGATCCCCTTCATCCAACCGCGACGGGCGATCTCATAAACAAGCAGGGCCGTGGCCACCGAGGCGTTCAAGCTGGGGGTGACGCCGCGCAGGGGGATGCGCACCAGCTGGTCACAGCTGCGGCGGGTGAGTAGCGAGAGCCCCTCGGACTCAGAGCCGGTGACGATCACCAGCGGACCATCGAGATCGGCTTCCTCCAGGGTGTGATTGCCTTCGGCGGCCAGGCCCACCACCCGGTAACCCTCCTGCTTAAGGGCATCCAGGGAGCGATTGAGGTTCACCACCCGCGCCACGGGAAGGTTTTCCAGGGCACCGGCCGCCACCTTGGCCACCGTGCCGGTGAGGCCGGCGTTGCGGCGCTGGGGCAGCACCAAACCGTGGGCTCCTAGAGCCTCGGCACTGCGCACGATCGCCCCCAAATTGTGGGGATCGGTCAAGCCATCCACCGCCAACAGCAGCGGCGACTCGCCGAGGCCGCGGCAACCGTCGATCAGGGTTGGCAGGTCCAAGGTTTCTGCCGCCGCGGTCTGCAGCACGATTCCCTGGTGGACAGCCCCACCACTGATCTGTCCCAGCCTGGCCCAGGTGACCTCCTCCACCAACACGCCAGAGGACTTGGCCTCGCGCAGTAACTGCAGAAAATTGGGAGTGAAGCGCATCTCCGTCGTACACCAGATGCGGTGTATCGGCCGGCCGCTCTCCAGCACCGCCAAGCTGGAATGGCGGCCCCAGATCAAATCGGAAGCGGCTTCGGCGCCAAACCGCTCGGAGTCCCCCTGGGCGGATTCCCGGGTGGGGTCAACCGCCAAAGGGGCGCGGCCTGGTCGATCGCCCCAGTCTCGGCGCGCCAGGGTTCTGGGCATGCCAGTCCGGGGCAGACCCGTTCTGGGCAGACCCTTGCGGGGCTGACGGAGGTCGCCCTCCCGCCGCGGGGCGCCCTCCCGCCGCGGGGCGGCAGAGCGGTCGCTGAAGGGGCGGTCGCCGAAGGAGCGATCGCCGAAGGAGCGCTCACGCTGCGGCTTGTCACCAAAGCGGTCGGCGGCGGGGCGATCTCGGAAGGAACGATCGGCCGACGGGCGGGGGGCTCCGGCACGGGAGATGCCGGGGCGGGGGGCACCGGGG
>DGYA01000051.1:0-24528 GCA_002396505.1 Cyanobacteria bacterium UBA5018
CAGCTGAGATGTGTCGGTCAACCAGACCGGGGCCTGCTGCTGCTGGAATCTTTCTATTATTACTAGATGGCATTTGCTCGGATCAGCCACGATCCCGCCGTGATGGGCGGCAAGCCCTGCAGCCGCTGGCGGATCCTGCGGATCTACCCGCAACTGGAACCTGCCGACATTGATGAGGTTAGGATCAAATTTTTTGCCTACCCAGCTCCCATCCCTTTACCATGCGATAAATCACTGGCACCACAAACAAACTCAGGGCGGTGGAAATTAACAGGCCAAAAAATACCACCGTGCCAATACTAATGCGACTGCCGGAGCCGGAGCCAGTGGCAATCAAAAGTGGTACAAATCCGGCTAAAGATGAAAATGCAGTCAGCAAAATTGGTCGCAGTCGGGCTACGGCGGCTCCCTGGATAGCCTCCGCCAGGGGCATACCTCCTGCCAGGCGTTGGTTGGCAAATTCCACTATCAAAATGCCATTTTTTGCCGCCAGGCTCACCAATACCAACAACCCCATCTGGCCGTAGCCATCGAGGGGTAAGCCCCGCATTGCCAAGCCCATAAGAGCACCGAGTACCGCCAGCGGCACCGTGATCAGGATGATCAAGGGATCGATAAAATTTTCGTAGAGGGCCGCCAGCACGAGCAGCATCACCAGGATGGCCAGGCCGAAAATGCGGCCGTTGCTCCCCCCCGCCCTGGCCTCTTCCCGCGCCAAACCAGCCCATTCCAAGCCGGTGCTCTGGCTGGCCCGCTCTTGATGCAGCCGCTCCAGAATCGCCATCGCCTGGCCGCTGCTCACCCCGGAGCGCGGCAGCGCCCGCACCGATATAGAGCGCACCAAACGGCTGTGGTTGATGCTGGCCGGGGCCGTTCCCCGCTCGATCCGCACCAGCTGGCCCAGGGGAATCAAAAGACCAGCGCGGCTACGCACCTGCAGGGCCAGCAAATCGGCAGCATCGCGGCGGGACTGGCCCTCCAGCTGCACAATTACCCTGCGCACCTGGCCACTTTCAAAGCTATCGTTTACATAATCGCTGCCAAAACTGGCGCCAATAGTATCAACAACAGTGCCCAGGTCAACCCCGAGGGAGGCCATCATCAACCGATCAGGAATCAGTTCAATCTGAGGAGCAGAGGCGTTGAAACGGCTGGAAACCCGTTCAAAGGCACCGCTGGCATTGGCGGCAGCCATAAAGGCCCGGGCCTCCTGCTCAAATGCCTCCAGACTGAGCTGGCCATTGCTGGTATCGAGTAAATCAAGTTCCAGGCCCCCCTCCGAGCTGAAGCCCCGCACACTGGGGGCCTCGCTCAGCTGCACCACGGCATTGCGAATTCCCCTGCGCAGGCTGCGGTTCAGCCGTTCACTGATCGCGGCGCTGCTGGCCTCAGCGCCGCGGCGCTCCTCTATCGGGGCCAGGCGCAGAAAGAAAGTGCCCTTATTAGGACTGCTATCACCAAAGGAGCGCCCGGCATAGAAATTGGCACGCCGAATCAGCGGCTCTTCCTGCACCAGCTGGCGCACCTTATCCAGCACGGCCTGGGTTTGCTGCACCCCCAGCCCATCGGCCAGGATCACGGCGCCGCGAATTTGACCGTTGTCCTCCTGGGGAATGAAGGCCCGCGGCCGCAGCTGCAGGGCGATGCCCGTGAGCAGCAAACCCAGCAGCAACAGGGCCACCAAGGCGCGCTTTTTGGTCATCACCCAATCAAGCCAGCGGCCGTAGGGCGCCTCTAGTGATTCCAGGGCACGGCGGGGTGGGTCGATCCAGCGCAACAGCCAGGCAGGTTCCGCCCGCTGGGACTGCAGCAGCGCCCTGGCCGCCACCGGCGTAAAGCTGATCGCATTGAAGGTGGAGAAGGCTATCGAGGAGGCAATCGTGATCGCAATCGGCCCATAGAGGCGGCCGATACTGCCGGTCAAACCGATCACCGGCACGAACACCGCGATCAGCACCAGCGAAGTGGCGATCACGGCACCGCCCAATTCCGCCATCGCCTGGCGCGCAGCTTCTAGGGGGGCGATACCCAGCTCCAGCCGCCGACCGATGTCTTCGCTCACCACGATGGCGTCGTCCACCACCAGGCCACTGGCAAGCACCATCCCGAACAGGGTGAGGCTGTTCAGCGATTGGCCACTGATCAGCAACACACTGAAGGCCCCCACCAGGGCCACCGGTACGGCCAGGGCGGTAACCAGGGCCAAGCGGCTATTGCCCAGCCCCAGCAGCAACACCACCAGCACCAGCAGCACGGCATCGCGCAGGCTGTCGATGGCTCCATTGATGCTGCCGCGCACGAAATCGGCCTCATCAAGGATCAGCTCCTGATCCACGCCGGGCGGAAACTGAGGGGCCAGTTCGGCCAGGGCAGCATTCACCGCCTCGCTCACCGCGATGGCGTTGCTGCCGTCCCGCTGATAGATGACCACCGACACGGTGTTGCGACCTCGCAGGTCGGTGGCGATCGTGTCGTAGTTCTCCTTGCCCAGTTCCACCCGGCCCAGGTCCCGCAGCATGGTGACGCCGCCATTGGCGCTGCGGGCCACCACCAACCCCTGGAAATCGGCGGCACTGCGCAGCCGCCCCTCCAGGCGCAGGGGCAGGGTGAGGGCCTGGCCTTCAGGGCTGGGGGCATCGCCCGCCTCCCCCAGGGCCGCCAGCAGGTTCTGCTGTTGCAGGGCGCTGCGCACATCGGCAATCGTGAGCTGGCGTTGGGCCAGCAGCTGGGGATCGAGCCAGAGCCGAAAAGCCAGGTTGCTGCCGCCGTTGAGGCTCACATCGCCCACCCCGGGCACCCGGCGCAACCGCTCGGTCACCACCTGATTCACCCAGCCGCTGAGGAAGGTGTCGCCATAGGTGCTGCGTTCGGCGCTGAAACTGAGCACCATCAGCAGGTCGTCGGAGCTGCGCCGCACCTGCACGCCAAACCGAGCCACCTGGGCGGGCAGCTGCCGCTGCACCACTGAGGTTTCATTTTGGGTATTGATTTGGTTCAGCTCTGGATTGCCACCCTCAAAGCTGAGGGTGATCACACTGCCGCTGGCCGTACTGGTGGAGCGAATCGCATCGAGCCGCTCCAGTCCATTCAGCTGCCGCTCGATCAGGGCAGTGACCCCCTCTTCCACCACCTCCGGACTGGCCCCGGGATAGTTAGCCCGCACCGTGACCCTACCGGGGGCAATCGGCGGCAGGTTTTCCACCTGAAGCAGCGGCAGGCTCACCAGGCCCGCCAACAGCACTAGCAAACTGCAGACGAGCGTGAAGACCGGACGCCGCAGAAAAGGATCGGAGATCGACTTCACCAATCCGGGCTCCAGTCACGGCTACAGGGTTGACATTTCTAGGCCAAATCCCTCTTGAATACGGTGCAGAGGTAATCGGGGTCCTTGTAGCGGTTGGGCAGGCAGGTGTGCAGGCTCTCCAGCCGGCTCCAGCAGAGGGTGCGCTGGATGGTGGCCAGGGGCTTGCCTGCCTGCAACAACATCCTCAGGGCCTTGCAATAGAGAGGGTAGTTCGCCTCCAGTTCCCCGATCGTGAGACTCTGTCGCTCTTTCATCTGTCGGGGTGCGCCCGAGGGTAACAGGGGCACCAGTTCAGCCTAAAGGGCCGGCGGCACTGGTTAGGGCGCCAGCGACACCGGCGGGATGTGTCCGATCAGCTGGCCAGCCTGGGCATCACTGAGTCGTCCTGCGGCATGGAGCACCGCCGTGATCCGCTGGATATCGATAACGGCATGGAGCCGGTATCCGGCATCGGCCAGGCGCTGCTTGGCCTGGCGGTCATGGTCGCCGCCGTGGTCGATAAACACCACCACATCGGTTACCACCAGCCCAGAAGTCTCCAGCTTGGCAATGCCATCCAGCACACTGCCACCGGTGATCAAGATGTCATCCACCACCACCACCTGATCGCCAGGCTCGAAATCACCTTCGATCAAGCGGCGGGCGCCGTGGGCCTTCACCTCCTTGCGGGGGTAGAGCAGGGGCTTGCGCAGCTGCAACGACAGGCCCGTGGCGGTGGGCAGGGAGCCGTAGGGGATACCAGCTATGCGATCAAATTCTAAATTCCCCAGCAACTGCGCGTAGGCATGCAGCACCCGATGAAATAAATTGGGATCTGAAATGATCTGCCGCAGATCAATATAATAGCTAAATATTGCACCAGAAGCTTGCACAAAGTCGCCAAAAAGTAGGCAGCCAATATCGTAGAGCTCCACGATTAATTCCACCATCGGGTCGCTCTGTTGGCGGTTGGGCAGCCAAAGGCTGCAGCTCTCCTGCTCATTTTGGTTATGGCGCTGCTCTAAAAGCTGATCGCGACTGCTATTGATGCGCTGCTTGAGCATTGCGGCCCGCTCCGCCAAGCCCTCCTCCACCAGCAGGTTTTGGGGCAGGGGCAGCAGCAGGCCGTCGCCGGAGCTGCCCAGCCCCGCCGCCAACATCGCCTGCAGTTTTTCTTCCTCGCCCCAGAGGCTGCGCAGCAGCAAAAAACGCTCCGGCGCCGCCTGGCGCACCCGCGCCAGCACCTCGGAATCACTGGTGCCCACCTCCAGCAACAACTGTTCTGGCGTGGCCCACAGCTGGCTTTCCGCCACGATCCGCAGGTAGAGCGGATCCTCCTCATTGGGGAAATGCTGCAGTAACCGGGCCGCCTGGTTGGAGCTGTGGCAGGTGATCACCACCGCCTTTTCCGGATAGAGCAGAAAGGGTGCGGCGATGTCCTGGCCGGCCAGGGGCGAGAGGGTCACCGCATCGGCCCCCAGCTCGCGAAACAGGTAGTGGGCCAGCACGGAGGAGGAGTTGAGGTCGCCGTGCTTGGCATCCACGATCAGGGGCAGGTCGCGGGGCACTAGATCCCGCACCTCCAGCAATAGCTCCAGGCCCACGGGCCCCAGGGCCTGGTAGAAACCGAGGCTGGGCTTGTAGGCGCAGACGTGGGGGGCGGTGGCCTCGATCACGGCCTTGATCCAGTGGCGCGCCTGACTCAGAAACGAACGCCCGGCCATGCCGCGACTGGTGGCCCAGCTGTGCAGCATTTCCGGATTGGGGTCTAGGCCCGTAACCAGCAACGACTGGCGCTGGGCGATGGCATCGGTGAGCTGGAGGAAAAAACCCATCGCAGTAGCGCCGTAGGTCGGTGTTAAGCCGTCCAACGCCCCTAGCGCGATAGGCCGGCACAACTCTTATTCAATTTGGCTGCGGCCGAGCCAGGCTTCTGGCGAGCTCAGCCCATGGGATATCGATTTGCAAAGATAAATCCCATGGGCTGAGCAGCTAGCCACCGAAAGTAGCGGCCAAGACCAGCTTAATCAGCGGATGAACAGCATCTCCTGGTAGCTGGGCAGGGGCCAAACCGCATCATCTACGAGGGTTTCCAAGCTATCCACAGCCTGGCGAATGCTGAGCATCAGGGGCAGCAGCTTGTCGACGCAGTGGCGCATGTGGGTGGCCGTGCCGTGGGCTGGCTCGGCCAAGGCCACTTCCAGGGCGGTGGCATGGCTGAGCAGCTCCTGGTTGAGGCTGGCGATGCGGCCGGCCGTGGTCCGGTCCGGGGCCAGACCCAGGTCTTCTTGGGAGCGCAGGGAGCTGGCCAGGGAGCCCAGGTAGGTGATCACAGCGGGATAGATCTGGGTGCGGGCGATCTGCAACACCAACTTGGCCTCCACCTCCACGGCGAGCACGTACTGCTCTGCGTAAACCTCAAAACGGCTTTGCAGCTCCAGGGGGCTTAGCACCCCTTCCCTTTCAAACAGCTCGCGCACCTCAGGCCGCTGCAGCACCAGCAGGGCGTCGGCGGTGGTGGGCAGGTTCTCCAGGCCCCTTTCCGTCACGGCCTTTTGGTGCCATTCGCTGGAGTAGCCGTCGCCGCCGAAAACCACATTGCCGTGGTCCTGCATGATCGCTTTGAGCACGCTGGCGGCTGCGACCGGCAGGCTGCTACCGGCCGCGAGCTGCTGCTCCAGTTGATCGCTCACGTAGGCGAGGGAATCGGCCAGGATCGTATTCAGGGCCACCAGGGGGCCTGCCACCGACTGGTTGGAGCCCACGGCGCGGAACTCGAAGCGATTGCCGGTGAAGGCGAAGGGGGAGGTGCGGTTGCGGTCGCCCGGATCCTTGGGGAACTCGGGCAGGGTGTCTACCCCCAACTGCATCAAACCGCCGGCGGTGGAACCCTTTAGATCCCCCTCCTTGATCTGATTGAACACATCTTCCAGCTGGGAGCCGAGATAGACAGAAATGATCGCCGGCGGGGCCTCGTTGGCACCGAGGCGATGGTCATTGCCAGCGGTGGCTACCACGGCCCGCAGCAGGGGACCATAGAGATGTACGCCGCGAATCACGGCGCCGCAGAACAGTAGAAATTGAAGGTTTTCGTGGGGGGTGCTGCCGGGGTCGAGCAGGTTGCCCTGGGTGGCGTTGCCAACAGACCAATTGACGTGCTTGCCGGAACCGTTGATGCCGGCGAAGGGCTTCTCGTGCAGCAGGCAGTTCATGCCATGGCGCCGGGCCGTGCTCTTGAGCACGGTCATGGTCAGTTGCTGGTGGTCGGTGGCCACATTTGCCGCCTCAAAGAAGGGGGCGATCTCGAACTGGCCGGGGGCTACCTCATTGTGGCGTGTCTTGGCGGGGATGCCCAGCTTATACATCTGACGCTCCACATCCTGCATGAACACCTGCACCCGCTGGGGAATGGCGCCGAAGTAATGGTCGTCGAACTGCTGACCCTTGGCCGAGGGGTAGCCGAACAGGGTGCGACCTGCCAGCAGCAGGTCGGGGCGCAGGGGCACAAAGGCGCTATCAACGAGGAAATATTCCTGCTCGGCGCCGCAGCTGGAGTTAACCGGAGCCACCTCGGTATTACCGAGCAATTTCAACAATCGCTGCGCCTCGCGGTTCACCGCCGCATTGGAGCGCAGCAGCGGTGTTTTCTTGTCGAGGGCCTCACCGGTCCAGGAGATAAATACGGTGGGGATGCAGAGGGTAACCCCATTGGGGGTCTCCATCAAGAAGGCGGGGCTGGTGATATCCCAGGCGGTGTAGCCGCGGGCCTCGAAGGTGGAGCGGATGCCGCCGTTGGGGAAGGAGGAGCCATCGGGCTCACCTTGCACCAGCAACTTGCCGGTGAACTCTGAGATGGTGGAGCCGTCGCTCTGCACCGAAATGAAACCGTCGTGTTTCTCGGCGGTGGAGTTGGTGAGCGGGTAAAAGACGTGCGAAAAATAGAGGGCACCGCGACTAACGGCCCATTCCTTCATCGCCTGGGCCACCACGTTGGCCACACTCATGTCCAGCTTGCCGTTTTCCTTGACGGTGCGCTGCACCGATTTGAAGATCTCCTTGGGCAGGGCCGCCTTCATCTTGGCCAGATCGAAGACGTCACTGGCCCAGAGCTCTTGGAGGGAGGCGGCGGGAGCTGTGGTCGGTGCCGGCCGCTCCTGGATGGCCTGGATGGCGGCGAGACGTTGGGGACTGGGCATGGCTGAAGGATTGTCCATTCTCAGCGATATTCTACACTGGGAATGTAGGGTCGCCATTTATACCAAAGCTAGCTTGAACGCAGGTCATTTTTTTCGATCTGGTAGATCGCAGCGGCGGCAGATAGCAAACCCAGTAGTCTCCGCCGGCAGTCACGGATCACCCAACCTTCGAACGACAATGGCGAAAGCCACAAAAAGGCTTGCATACATGTCCGACTATCCTAGTCATATTCCATGATCAAGTGAGCTAAAAACAAATCAGTGCAATACTTGACAGCGAGCTGGGAGGGAAAACGCGCTATAAGTTATATGGACTAGAGCCCAGGCTGAAAATAAGTGGCTCTCCAATTAAAAAAAACTTAATAGCACCTCGAAAATCGCCCAATCGGCTGCTTCGAGCCACGGGCAAGCAAGCCACCGGAACACTTATCTGATCATGAAGTGGGCGAGATTTGGGATTTTTTGGGATGCTCTTAAACATGCTAGCAAAAACCTTGCCATACCATACCTTGCGTGAGCGTACCAGTAGCTGACAAGAATATAACCATAGCTTGCGCGACCATGCCTATGCCCTGTCATACCCATGTCAGCACCCCTGACAATGCCCATCTACTGCAGGGAACTTACCCATGCTAATAACTTGAACAAAGCTTCAGTCGCTTCAGGGCTTATAGAAAGTAAATTCGATTTAGGGCGAATCGAAAAATTATCGCTTCGACTGCCTATAGTCAAACTCACCCATGTTGTAACAATGCCTCTTGCATCGTGAGATCGGTAAGATATGAGATTTTTCGAGGCATACTCTACTAAATTGACGCAAAAACATTCAAGCCCTCTAGTCCCTCATACAACAAATAGGCACCCAAAGCCAGGGCAAGCACTCCCACGAGCCATTCGGCCTTATGGCGCAACCAGTCTTCCAGTTTAGCAATACTATCTCTAATGCCGCCACTGCTAAGCAGCCAGGCTAGAGGAGGCAGCAGCATTAACGAACTGGCCATCAGCGTAAATAAGCCAGTCACCTCAGCATCGGCACCGAGGCCAGGCTCATTACTGAGCAACAAGCCGGCTTCCTTGAGATAAAAAACCAAATTTTCCGGAGTGAGAATAGCACTGGCCGCACCTACGCCTATTAGCGTGATTGTACTAAAATCAGGCAACTGGTTCATCAACCGCAAAGCCATGCCCTCCTCCCCTATATTTGCCTGGGGAGTAAGTTGATACAGTCCCAATCCGAGCAGGGCTCCAGCCCCAAGTAAGTCGATCAGCACCTGCTCGCGGGCCCCGTGGCTAAGGCTGATCGAAAAACTCTCCCCCAACACCATCAGACAGGCAATCGCCAGGGCATTGGCGGATGCCCAGCCCAGCACGTAGGCCATGGCCCGCTGCAGGGGAGCCTGGCCCAGCAGCAACAGGGTCACCACGCATATGTGCAGTGGTGAAAAGGCAACCCCGATACCAAATAGCGACGACTTAGTGATCAGCTCGGGGGAAAGCAGGGCGAAAAAGGGCAGACTGGCAATCGGCAGAGATAAAATGGGCAAGGGAACGCCTGAACCAATACCAATATCCAATGTTAGGTCTTCAAGCTTGGCGGTGGAGAGCGCAGGGTCGGAGCTAGGGGCCCAGGCAAAAGGCGCAGCGGCGGAAAGCCCCAGCAGAGGAAGCACCTAGCTGGCAAAGCCGATGAAGAAGAGAAAGTTTTTGAGAGATTGAATTTGAATGCCATTGTCCTGCTGCCATTGTCCTGCTGCCATTGTCCGGGTGCCATTGTCCTGCTGCCATAGTCCGGGTGCCATTGTCCGGGTGCCCGGAGCCAGGCTGACGAAACTGGTGGGCTGAGCTGCTAAAACGGGAAGCATGAATACCCTGGTTGCCAGCCTGCTGAGGCCTGAGGCCTACGACCACCCAGTGGCGAATGTACAGCTACAGGAAACACACATATCCTGGGTTTTCCTAACCGGAACCTACGCATACAAACTGAAAAAGCCAGTAGACTATGGCTTCGTAAATTTTAGCACCCCTGAGCGCCGGCAGTACTTTTGCCAGGAAGAAGTGCGATTGAATCGCCGCCTGGCCAGCAACCTCTATATCGATGTCGTGGCGGTGCATGGTCCGCCTGAACGGGCAAGTTGCTGGGGCGATGGTCCGGTGATTGACCATCTGGTGCGCATGCATCAGTTTCCGCAGCAATCAATGCTAGGGCCAGTGCTGGCTCGCGGTGAGCTGCGCGATGAGCAGATTGATCAACTCGCCGACGACCTGGTTCGCTTTCAGGCGGAGGCGGTTATGGCTCCAGCCGAGGGACCCTACGGCTCGGCAAAAGCCGTCCGCGATCCGGTGCAGGCCAATTTCGCCACCCTGGAGGCCTCTACGCTAATTGCCAGAGATCCAAGGGCGGCAGCGGGGCTGGAGAGACTGCGGCAGTGGGCTTGCAAGGAATGGCAGCGACTGGAGCCCCGCTTCCAGCAGCGGCTGGCCAGCGGGAGAGTAAGAGAAGGTCACGGCGATTTACACCTGGGCAACATGGTGGTGCTGGCCGATCGAATCACCGTCTTTGACTGCCTCGAGTTTAGTGACACCTTGCGGTGGATTGATGTAATTAGCGATTTAGCTTTTTTGGTGATGGATCTACAGGAGCACGGCCAAGCACGCCTGGCAATGCGCCTGCTCAATCGCTGGTTGGAGCAAAGTGGTGATTGGGAGGCCATGGATCTTTGGCGGTGGTATGGCTGCTATCGAGCCCTGGTGCGGGCCAAGGTGGCAGCCCTGGGAGGTAGTACTGCACTGCATAGTTATTTGCAGTTCGCTGAACAACTGATCAATCCCCGTCCCAGCATTCTGGCGATCACCACCGGCGTCTCGGGACTGGGCAAGTCGCGTCACAGCCTGACGGTGGCGGAGCGTCTGGGCTGGATTCGACTGCGATCCGATGTGGAGCGCAAACGCATGTTTGGTCTCTGGGGGATTCCTCGCCGCGCCGAACTCAGTGGCAATCCCTACACCTTAGCCGTGAGCGAAGAATTGTTTGGTAAACGGCTGCCAAAGCTAGCTGAGCAACTGATCCGCGCTGGCCATGCAGTGGTGGTGGACGCCACTTTTCTGCGCCGCTTGGACCGCCAACGGATGGCTGATTTGGCCCAGCAACTGAATGTGCCATTTCTGATCCTGCAGCCGATCGCGCCGATCGAGGTGGCGCGGGCTCGGATTAGAAACCGGCTGCGCCACGGCCGCGATGCCTCCGACGCCAGCGAGGCGGTGCTGTTGGAACAATTAGCCCTATTTGAACCCCTAGATGCACAGGAAAACAGCTGTTGCATAGAGGTGCAGGCCAATAGTGAGCCAGAGCAGCTGGCTATGGCGGTGGCCAGCTGGTGCGAGCGGCAGCGCCAGTAGCCCCCCTAGACAGCGGTCATCTTAGCTACTTTCCCAGGGAAAATATTGGCACACATCGACCAAACCGAACTTCTATTAATTCCAAATAGTTAATCCCAGGCATTAGGGAGGCTTTGGAAAATGTATCTTGATAATTGGCCATTCTTGGCCATTCGACTCTTGCCAGTCAAGGGCAAGCAAGTTCTAACCAGGTTTTTAGCACTATGAGATCGGTGAGATTTAGGATTTTTCGAGATGCCCTAAAATCCCAGATAAGGCCAATTAGAAAGCTCTGAAAAAATGAACTAAAGCCAATAAGATATTTTCGTCGAAAATCCCAGCAAGGCCAGGTCGCAAATAGAAAATATCAAGAGTTTACCAGCGTTTATCGCTTACTTTTTCCTGGTCACCCTGAACCGTGAGTCGGCTGATCAGCAAGCCCATCACCACTGCCACGTAAAAGACACCAATTACTGATATCGCTACCGTACTAATTTGAGCCTGGGGAGAATGCGGAATTATGTCGCCATAGCCCGTACTTGTAATGGTAACAAAAGCAAAGTAATTCAACCTCTCAAAACTCATTCGAAACACTGATGCCGTATTTGCCAAATGCTGCTGGCTGTTTTGAAGTACTGATGCGTCTCCATCGACCAAATTATGAAAGCTACCGGGTTGCACCGTCTCCAGGGCGGAAAACAGCAGACCAGCGGTGATGCCAAGCAATAGATAGCCGGCACAAGCCCCCATCAGCACCTGGGCTGTAATCCGGGTTTCCAAGCTGAGCAGACGTATCAAGCGCACCGCACTCCAGGCAATGAATACGGTCCACACCACCAGTAGCGGCAAGCCACTGGTTTGCATTTCCAGGGGTGTGAACACCCACACCGTGCCCACCAGGATGGCCGCCAAGGCCAACAGCCTGTAGGCCATAGTCCAGCGGCGCTTAGCGGCCTGACCGCCGCTGGCTGCCGTACCGCTGCCGCGCCCTAGCCCCTGGATCAGCAGCAGGGGCAGCAGGCCATAGCCCAGGCTGCTGGTGTAGCCCCAGCCCTTGGGCAGCGCAAAGCTGATCAGCACCAACAGGCAGAGCAGCAGGAGCTGGCCATACCAGCTGTGACGTTGCTGCAAGTCGAGGCTGGTCATTGGCATGGGTTCAAATCGGCACGGCCCCATCGCGATCGGAGCGAAACACCAGCGGTAGAGAGCTGAGCTGCTGCTCTAGCAGACCCACCAGCCGCTCGAACATCTGGCGGGTGATCGGTGCTCCGGTACCCATGCCCTCGCGGCTGAGCAACACCAGTTCGAGCCTGGCTCCGCCGGTCTTGGACTGGAGATCGGCGAACAGCTGCATCCGCTGACTCTCTCCCGCCGGCTTGAGCAGGGCGCTGAGGTGGGCCGGCGTGCGGTGATCGACCTCGGCATCAACCTGGTCCAGCAGACTGGTGAGGCTATCGAGCACAGAATTTGCCGCAACAGCGGGGGGAAGCTGCAGCACCAACAAAAAACGCGCCATTCCGCCTTCACAGTCACACGGGCGACGCTACCTTGACCATCTCTCCCCCGGGCTTGTCGTGCATTTTTGGGCTCCAGCCATTGACCCTGCCCATCCGCTGCAGTGCACCCAAGCTGAGCGGTACGTACTTAAATGCCTCAATAACGGCACCTATCTAGCTGTGGCCGCCGACGGACAGGCCCTGGCGCAGGTGGGCCACCCCAACGAGGCCCACCGCTTCCACACCCATGAAAAGGCGTTGCGCACGGCCACCGAGCTAAATCAAGAAGGTCGAGGCCCGATCGATGTGGTCAAGATCGACTGAGCTCAACTGTGACTGCCCCCCCTGAGGATCCCACCCTTGCCGTAGTCGGGGCTGGAGTTGCCGGCTGTGCCCTGGTGGCCCAGTTGCGGCGGCAGGGTTTTAAGGGTTGTATCGACATCTGGGAAACAGGTCGCGGTCCGGGGGGCAGGTCCAGCACCCGTCGCTCCCGCCGGGACCCGCACCTGGCCATTGACCATGGTGCGCCGATGATGAATATTTGCAGCAGCTCCGCCCCAGAGCTGCTCGAACCGCTGCTGTCCCAGGCCTCTCTGCAGCCCTGGAAGGGCAGCCTGGCGATGCTGCAGGGAGAGAGTTCATTGCAGCTGAACCGCTCCGACGCATTCAGCTCAGGAGATCTCTACCGGGCCAGTAATGGCATGGATGGCCTAGCGGCTGGCCTGCTCAAGTTGGCGGTAGTGAAGGGGGCGCCAGCGGTCCGCAGCCACTTCTCCACCCTGGTGCGCCATCTGGTCTTCCAACCTGACCTGGGTTGGCAACTGCTCAATCAGCAAGGGGAATTGATCGGCAAGGCCAAGTGGCTGGTACTGAGCGGCACCCTGCTGGCCCATCCCCGCACGCGGCTGATCTTTGGTTGGCCTGAAGTGCCCTTGAAGCAAGCGGTGCAGGAACTCGGGGATCTCAAGTTGGAGCACGCCCTCACCACCCTTGCCGGCATCCGCTACGAAGCGCGCAGTTGCCTGCTGGCGGTTCTCGATACTGAGTCCGCCCGCCCCTGGCTAGCACTACCGTTTGAGCTGCTTGGCTTCGATGCGAGCGCCCAACAGCGCTGGGGGCTAGAGCGGGTCTCTATTCAGCGACTCGACAATGGTCGCTGCGCAGTAGTGGCCCACTCCAGCGATACCTTTGCCGCCGATCATCTCGATGCCTATGGCTCCCGTTCGGCCGTAGCCCAAATGTTGGGGCTACCCGCCGATAGCGGCCGGGAAGTAGCCGTGATCGCCGCCCTGGGCAGCGCCGTGGACCAGTGCCTGGCCCCATGGCTGCAGGGCTGGCGGGGCTTTGACCCGGAGGATTGCCAGTTGATGCGCTGGGGGGCAGCCTTTCCCGTGGCACCGGGCATGCCAGCTCAATTAATGCTTTGCAAACAAAGCCAGCTGGGTTTCTGTGGCGACTACATCGCTGGCGAAGGTTTCGGGCGGATAGAAGGAGCACTGCGCAGCGGAGAAATATTGGCAACTAAATTTCTGGCTAATTTTGCCTAGAAAAACCCTAAAAATCCCGAGATACGGTCAATTAAGCCCCAGTGGCGCATAGATTGTTAGGGGCCTAAGTCGCCAAAAAATTGTGGTTGTCTAGGGAAGCTCTGGAAAACCCTAACCAGGGCTAATGAGACCTGATGCCACCAAGATTTCCGAGTGACAGGATCGCCGAAATAGCGGTTTTCCAGAATCTCCCTGGGACAGTTAACAGTTACAAACAATTTGGCTGGCGGCCAAGCGTTCCACCAATTCAGGTCCCCCTAGGCAATGGCTCCATAGCTCTACCTCGCTGTTGGTCGGGCACACAAAGCTGAGCTGCTCAAAGGGAAACACGACACGCTCTAGAAAAAACTGATCAGGCCCAAGGCAACGCAGAATTACCATCCGGTCGCTGGTGTTGCAGTAGCTGCAATTAAGACTGCCCACCGGTTCCAAACAGTTCAAATCACAAGCAACGCACGGCGCCAGATCGAGCATGGTAGTTATTGCTACTAGAAACAAAAATTACTGCTCGAACAGGAATTTCTAGCCGAAAATGTGTACAATTGCAGATTGGTAGCAAGGGGCCTCGGAAAGCCCTGTATCTCACCGCTCTGATGACCAGATATTTCCTCTGTTGGTTGCTCGCTAAACAGCCTGCCAAACTGCCCACAGCAATTCAGCCTGAACTACCATCTTAACTACCATCTGAACTACCATCTGAATCGCCACTTAAATGCCCCGAATTGACCCCTTACTTGATTGCCATTTAAGCAAGCTCTGGGAAACCCGCGCCACTGCTAGTTGAGCCCTGATCACGCAAAGATTATCGGCTGGCAAGAGCGCCACATTAGCGGTTATCCAGAATATACCAAGCTGTCCCTGCGACAACCCATAGCGATGACAGTTCAAAAATTTCAAGCTTCAAAGTTAACAACTGATTATTAACAATATGAACGGACCTGGCTACACACTTTTCGAAGCAACAAGTAAATCAACCTTACAATTGAGGTCCTGAAATTGGCAGATACTCGCTCAAGGGGAACTCAGGCTCGTTGCTCTCCAGGCGAAGGGTGCGCTCCAACAGCTGGTTACGAGAGACCCGCAGGCAATATTTACAGCCTCCAGTGGTTTGCAAGTGGCGCTCAGGAGTAATACTGATCTGCCTGACCGGATGAAGGGTGCAACGAATCTTTATCGGTGTTTTGTAACTTTTATATACAATATTTGTGTAGTCATAGCGCGCACCAAAACGGTCTCGGGCGCGAACCAGAAATGTCTCTACATCAATTGGATTTCCCATGACAGCTATCCTAAAGCTGGACTTGGTGTTCTGTCCATAAGTCGATTTTCATGGGCCCATGACGATGTGATGGGCCCGTGGTGATAGAACCGGAGAGCAAGGCCGGTAGAGCGAAAATTTTCCTGGCGTTGGAATTTTAACCAGGCCGGCCAGCCAGCGGCCAACAGGGGGCCGTCGCCCCTGGCCGCCTAGCTGTTCAAACAGCTGGTGCCTCAAACACCAGCAGGTCAAAAAAGCTCTGGGCGCGGCGGGGAAATCTCCAGTCCCACTGGTCTCCCCAGGCAAGAGACCTTGCAAGAGCCCCTGTGATGCCCAAGCCCCCCCTGCCTCAGGAAAACTGCCCGCTCGGACTGGTTCGCCATCGCTCGATGCCTGCACAAATATCCTTTGATTCTTCAAGACCAATCGCTACACTTATCGGCAAGGCACTCCAGGGCGACTCAAAAAAACACCAGGGTTGATTGATCTCACTCCGCGAGAAGCGTTTCGGCGACTGCCCCATTGCTCCGGTGGACAGGATGAGAAGTATTTTAATCTGCGCTTAATTGGCTGAACGATACAGTTGTTTCAGTAATTGATAGGCTTCGTTCAATCGTCGCATCGCCTCGGTGGAGCCACCGCTGTCGGGATGGGCGGAGAGGGCCAGCTGGCGGTAGGCATCCCTAATTTGATTCAAGGTGAGCCGTTGGCCAGCAGCAGTGGGCAGCTGCAACAACTTCAGGGCACCATGCAGGGTCATGGTGTGCTCAAGAGCCTGAAAAGAGGTGCCCTTAGGGCGTTGGCGAAAACGATTCACAAATCGATGGATCAAGCTCGGAAGCCTCAGATCCAAGGTGTTAGCACTGAACGGATCTTCCAGCAAACCGGCTACCACCATCACCCGCTCGAAATTCGCTGGACCCTCCAGACAAACAGGGGCAAAACCACGCAAATTAGCCACGGCCAAGGACCAGGTGAACGGCCGGCCGTCACTGTGATCAGCCTGAGGCCAGATATCATGAGCCAACCAGGTCATGGCAGCTTCCAACACTGTTTCATTCGGAGAGGAGCTATAAAGCTGCATCCAGTGATCTCTCGCCACCTGCAGGCAGCGCTCCACCAATTCGGTTGATACAGAAGGCAGCATGTCCATGGGGGCTGAAATCTGGGGATCTCGATGCCTAAGACTGCGCTTGAGCTGAACGGTTTGTCGGCGCACAAATCCAGGTAAATCAATACCACTGGCAGGGGTTGAACTGGAGCCAGTATTCAGTAAATCTTCAGTTGATTCTGGAGCCAAATTCGGGTGGGTCTGCCCATCAACCATCGATTCACTCTGGTCACGGCCAGTGACTAAGACCAGGGCGCCTTGCTCGTCAAACGAGGGCAGAGCATCAAGGGGCTCTAGGCCGATCAGCTCAGTATTCCCTAAGTTCTGATCGGTGGAAAATATCGTCTGCAGTAGGCGCAATAACACCCCACCACGACTGCGTAGGCCCCACTCGGCCTTGAGCAAATCAAGTTTTTCGATCAGATCACTAGGTAAATCCAGAGTAATCCTACGTCTTTGGCGCTCCTCGTCAGCCACGCATCCCCTAGCTCATGGGTCCATCAAACCGCGCAGTTTGACCTGCTGGGCTTCTAAGGCCTGCTGATATCGCTCCACCAGAGTTTGTTCCGGCCGGATAGCTGGTAGAACTGGGGGTGGAGGCAAAGTTGATTGCTTTGGGGCTGGCAACTTATCTGCTGAAAAGGCTGGCAGCGGCAGGGGCCTCAGCCGGTAATGAGCTGGCACTAGCACCAGGGGCTCATCTGCGGCGCCATCAGGCAAATCCATGGCTGCCGTATCTGGGGAAGGCGGAGGAGCCAGCCTTGATCGGTCAGCCGCAATCGGGGATGAATGCGTCCGGGCCAACTCCAACTGACGCTCCTGAAGTCTTAATCGAGCTAATTGCCCCATTGGAACTACACTCAACAGATGGCCAGGGGTGGCATCGGCGGGGTAAACCAGACTCACCCTTACTGGATTGGCTACGCCAGGCTTGAGATCCAACGTGGTGAGCGAAAGGCTCTGACCAGAGCGCATGCCCACGTGGATTTCCTGCAGACCCTGGTCTGTTCGCACTTGCAGTGAGCCCCGGAAGGCCGTGAAATCCTTGCCACCGCTGGGAGCTGGATGACTTAGCACCAGCTCGTAAGAGCCACTACCTCGTAAATCCAGATCGATATCGAAGCGAACGCCATAGGTGCCCACGTTGTTAAGCGAAGAATCCAACATCCGACTGGCCAGGGGATTAACCTGTACTTCGCGGGTACCAAAGTGATGACGCTCTGTGCTGGTTAGCGGCACGTGCAGGGGACCATGACCCAGGTCATGGGTAAGCTTAGCGTGATAACTGTCTCCAATCGCCACACCTCCAACTCGGGAGAATATAGTTCGATTATTAATTTCCGCAATGCGATTTAAGTAAACTCGTCCAGGGGCCAGCTGGCCTGAATCAAGAACAGCAAATAGATCGTAGTCGTCATTAGGATTTTTCGCGGCTACAACCGCCATTTGGAAGGGGCCATTGCTACGGCCCCGCAGCAGAGCATTGGCAATTCCTAAGGCGGGTAACTCAGTCCGGAATAGCACCATTCGGCTTTGGGGAGGGATCGTGATTTCGTCCTGCAAACGGCGGTCCAGCTGGCCCCTGAGCATTTGAACGGCGGTGGCATCCCCCGGCCCGGTATTCCATGGCCTCGGACCAAGCGGTCTTACCCCAAGCTTGGAATCTCCAAGATAAGGGGCTTCAAAGCTGTTGCGCACAGCACCACTGTCAAAGCGAATCGTAACCGGCTGGCGAGAAGGGTTAAGCAGAATCAAGGCCAGCGTCAGCTGACTTCGCCGGGCATCAGAGCGAATAGAATTCCTATATGATGGAAAATATTTGTGATGTATATGAACGCCAAACTCACCATTAAAGGTAAATTCAGCATTTCGTAGCAACTGGCCGTTGTCCGTGGCAGTGGCCATGCCTGGGGCAGTACTGATAAGTATTCCAGGACCCTCCACCTCCTCCGGCTGATTGGAGTGCAGCACAGGCACGCTGTTGAACGCCCCCTGTAGCGGCCGGGCCTGCTGGCCCGCCATCAGGGCCACGTAGGCCTGCACCGAAGCCCCATCAAGGGCGGCGCAGGCAATCATCAAGACGAAACCGCGTCGCATGAGCAAAGGGAGACTCATCTGTCTCATGCTGGGAGCGAATTGCTTGTGCAGACCCTCGATGGCCTGGAGGTAACCGGCATGGGTCCGACAACAGACGGGGGACAGGCACTGGGCGTTGGCGGCATGCTTCTCAGAGATCACTGGAGGGGAAACACGACACGCGAACGGGGGTTGCAGATCGTTAGAAACTGGACGCTCCGTCACATTTTCCCATGTTCCCCCCGTTCCCCTGCTGTTCAGCAGGCACCGACAGCCAACAGACCTATCAACAGCGCAAGCTGGCACTGCTGCGCCACTGGCGCGACAGTTTGGAGCGGCAGCTGGCGGCGGCCAATGCCGCCATCAGCACCATGGAGCACCAAATTGAACGCGATGCAGCCCCAAAGCAGACCCCCTGACCGGCTCGTCCCAGCTGCAGATTCCCCACTTGGCAATGCAATTGCGTTGGCCGCCCCCAGGGCTGATCAAAGGTTGCAGCAGGGATCTGGCTGGCGCTAACCGCTGGCCTCGGCCAGCGGTGGGCTGATCTCCCTGGTCAAGAGATGAATAGCCATCAGGATCGATCGCCGGCTGGTCAGCGGCGTAGCCACTGCGGCCAGGCGGCATCGATGCACTCCGGCCCAACTTGCTCTATCGGGCCGCCGTCCGCGACGTAGCCACTGGGACGGGGCGATGCCGAGCTGGTGCGGCAGGTTCCCCCTTCGCCTGCAGCGACTGCCGCAGCACTGCCAAGCCCCGGTGCAGTCGCCGCTGCACGGTCATCGGGCTCACCTGTAGGGCGCCGGCGGTGCGGCGGTAACTCCAGCCCCCCAGCACCACCCGCCGCACCACCGCTTCCAGGGGGGGCTCCAGCTCAGCCAGGGCAGCCAGGGCGACTTCTGGGTCGGCGGGCTCGCAAAGCTGCTGCTCAGGCGCTTGCAACCTCTCCTCCAGCAGCGGCGAGAGGGGCACCACCTGGCAAAGCTGCTGGGCACAATCCAGTTGCTGCCATTGCTCAGGGGTAAGCCCCATCGCGGCACGGATCTGGGGCAGTGGGTCGGGATTGCCATGGCAAGGGCTGAATTCCGCTAGCAAACGCCTACGCTGATCGAGCCTCTCTCGCAGCTGACGAGGTAGACGAATAGGCTGAATTTTATCGCGGAGATAATGGAGAATTGCTCCTCGAATATGGGGCCTGGCAAATGCTTCAAAGGGTGTTTGCAGCTGATCTAGATAGAGCTCAGCGGCCCTCAGGAGGCCCAACAGCCCCACTTGAACTAAATCGTCCAGCGGTTCGCTACAGCGGACGGCATAATGTCTGGCGATAGGGCGGACCAGCTGGCAATATGCTTCCACACGGCGATTTCGCCGCTGGATAGCGGGGCAAGTTGGCTTCACAATCAATACAAGCAGATGGATAGCCGGTGAACCGGCGAGCCCGATGGGGCCTATATCCACTGAGCAGCATGCGACCCTATGGGCGCAAGCGTAAAACTACGGAATCTCAGCGGGGCTGGCGACGGCCTCCAGCAGCGACCAGGGACCTTGAGCTTCCAGCCAAGCCTGATCAGACTGCTGGGTCTGCAGCAAGAAGCCGGCAAAACCCAAAGCATTGACACTGAATCCCGCCGCATGCTCCTGCCGCCGCCGCACGGTGAGGAACCACTGGTCATCAAACAGCAGGTTGTAGGGATGCAGCGGCTTGGCATCGAGCAGCGGATCCCCCAGGCCCAGCGCCAGGGCATGGCTTCTATAGAGCTCTGGCAGGTCGGAATCAGTGGCGGGGTCCTGACGTCGATCCAGCCGGTATGACCAGCCCCTGGCCAGGCTTGGCTCCGCCAATTCGGCCAGGAAACTATTAGCCAGCGGACAGCTGCACTCCCCAGCATGGCGAGGCAACAGTTGCAGGTGGCGATGGGGCTGGCTAGCTCCTGCCGCTGCACAGCTATTGAAAAACCACAGCCCACCGGTATCACCAGCCACCACCGCCTGGGCAGACCAATCCGCCGCCAACAGCCAGCCGTCTTGAGGTTGCCAATCACTGGTGATCAGCAGCAAATGAGCGGGTTGAACGGGGTACTTGTTCAGTAGCAGCACATGGCTGTCCCTGGGACGGGCCAACTCCAAGGCTGCCTCCCAGGGGAGAAACGGATTGGCCTTGGGACCACCGGCCCGCAGGTGCTTGGGGGTGGCAGTCAGCAGCCGCCTCAATACAAATGGCCTGATGGCTGGCAGCTGCACCAGTTCAGTGGCCAATGGCACCAATGCTCCCCTGGCCAGGGCACTGGCTGAGCGTTCCAGCGCCAATTGCCAATAGCTTTCAGTTCGCACCGGCCTTAAGGCGTGCCAGGGACGCCCCTTGGTAATAGCGGCCCAGGATCTGGTTGTAGCTAAGCCCCTGGAGGGCCAGCTCCTGGGCACCCTCTTGGCTCATGCTTGCCCCGAGATGGGAGTGGGCTTCAAAGCTGATTTGGTGATTAGCGGCATAGAGACTCTCGACGATCGCCCCCTGGTAGCTCAAGATCAACCCAGCGGTGGTTGAGGTGGCCACCTGAGTACTAGCAGTGGTGCTATCGAGGCCCTTGTAAGCCTGCCAGCGGGTGGTATCTCCCAGGTGCCAGTGGCGGCTGGCCGGCCGGGCCATGTGGGCCAGGGCATAGGAGCGGGCGGCCACCGCCTGGGCCCGCAAGGCTTCCGTATTCCAGCCGCTCGGCATCTCCGCCCCCACCACCGAGGCCACGTAGGTCTCCAGGGGCAGGTGATTGACCACCAGCAATTCCTGTGATTCACGGATCAGGCGCAGGCGGCCTTGATAAGGCCGGCCATTGACTAGCAAGGGCACCCCTGGGCCGCCCCCCAGCCAGGCCTCCCCCACACCAGCGGCTTGGTCCATATCCACCAGCTCCCCGGCTTGGCCCCGCTGCAGCAGAAGACCATCGCGGCCTTGCAGTTGCCAATTGCCCCTGGCGGTGAGGCTGGGGCGTTGGCCGGCCGCCAGCAGCGCCACGCGGATCTCCAAGGCCAAGGGGCTGCCGGCCGCCGGCACCGCCATGGCAGGCGGATGGGAGCTGTTCACCGGGCCCACTCGCTGGGCCTGGACGCGGCGCAGGGACGCCGCGGTGTCCCCCTCGCCAGCGGCGACAGGGGAGGCGATCAGGGCCTCCAGCAGCTCCGCCTGGTTAGCGCCCGGGGGCTTGGGCGCTAAACCCTGGGCGCCATAGCCAAGGGTCATGGCGATCAAGCCCAAAGCGCCGCCCAGCAACAGCCGTTTGGGCAGGGGTATGGCCTTTGGCAACAGGCGTTTCAACCGCTTACCAATGCTGCCCATTCACCTAAACCTCCATCGCCACAGCTGTAGTCGCCAGACTGGAAATACAGCTTGCCTTCCCACAGCAAATGACCAGATCCGAGCAGTTGGATCATGCCTGAGGCTGCGGCGCTGCCCACCAGGCCCCCCGGACGCTGGGAGGGCTGCCAGCCCACCACCTGGTCGCGGCCAGTGCGCTCCAACCAGTAGGGGGCCACCAGGGCATGGGCCGAGCCAGTTACAGGATCCTCGTCAATACCGAGGCCAGGGGCAAAGAAACGCAGCTGGTAATCGGGCGTCAGTCCCTGCACCTTGGGCAAGGCATCGGAGCTCGACGCTGAATTGGTGGCGGCCATCACCACCAAACCGGCTCGCTCAGGGCCAGTGAGGATAGCGCCCAGTCCATCGAGAGCCGCCAGCGACAGGCCATCGGCAAGTAGCGCCACCCAATAGTCCAGAGAAGAGCTCCAGGAGCTCACCAGGGCGCCGCAGCGGCGCTGCAGCTCCTGCTCTAGGGGGCTGGCCAAGGCGGCCGGCAGCAGCCGACCCGCCGGCAACTGGATGCTGCCCCAGGCCCCAGCTGCGGCCCCTGGCGCCAGTTGCACCGGCAGGGGGCCACTGCGGCTGTGCAAGATCGCGCCCTGGCCGGGTTGCAGCCAGCCCCAGTGGCCCAGGGCGATCAAGGAGGCGAGGGTGGCGTGGCCGCAAAGCTGTACCTCACAGCTGGGGGTAAACCAGCGCAACAGCCAGCGGTCGCCATGGCGGAGCAGAAAAGCGGTTTCTGACTGCTTCAAACTGGCGGCGACCGCCTGCAAATCGGCAGCAGGCAGGGGCTGGGGCAACAGCACAACCGCAGCACCATTGCCGCTGCAGGGGCCGCTGGCAAAGGCCTCAATCAGCAGGGCCGGCCAGCTCATGGCACTAGCTCTGGCTTGAGGTCTCGCTGCATCAGCGCCTGCACTGCCTGCTGGGGGGATACCTCCCCCTCCAGCACCTGCAGCACCTGGGCACAAATCGGCAGGTTCCAGCCCTGGGTCTCGGCCAGGGCGCGGGCGGCGCGGGCTGTACGGGCCCCCTCAACGGTGCAACCGATGCGCAGCAAGGCCTGCTGCTCCGTGAGCCCATCCGCCAACAACAGGCCACAGCGGTAATTGCGGCTCAGGGAACTGTTGGCGGTGGCCAACAAATCACCCAGACCAGCCAGGCCGTAGAGGCTGGCGGGCTTGCCACCAAGGCCGCTCACCACCACGCCCATCTCAGCCAGGCCCCGACAGAGCAGGGAGGCCTTGGCATTGGCCCCCAGCCCCAGGCCGTCACAGATGCCAGCCGCTACGGCCATCACGTTCTTCAATGCCGCAGCTGCCTCCACCCCCACTGGATCGTCGCTGCGATACAGCCGCAATCCCTGGCCGTTGAGCTCCTGCTGCAGGCGGCCGGTGAGCAGTGGATCGTCGCCGGCGAGCACGCTGGCGGCAGGCAGCCCCTGGGCCAGCTCGGTGGCCAAATTGGGACCGCTAAGCACCAGCAGGGGAGCGGTGGGCAGGTGTCGCCGCCAAAGTTGGCTGGCGGTAGCCAAGCGCTCGGGGTCGATGCCCTTGCTGCAGCTGAGCAGGGGCAGATCCGCAGGCCAGTGGGGGGCGAGGCGCGCCGCCAACTCCTCGATGCCAGACATGGCCACAGCCACAGCCACCAGGTCCTGATCAGCCAGCAGCGGCACCGGACTGACGCCATCCCGGCGCGACCAACTGCACACCCGATGGCCCTGCCGCTGCCAGAGCCCCTGGAGGGTCCCTCCCCATGCCCCGCGGCCCAGAACGGCAATCTGCAAACTCATCGGCGGCGCCATGGCCAGGCCATCATGCGCCAGCCAGCGGCCTGTGAGGCAAGGCAGCCCAGGCAGGGTCTCAGGCGGCCTGGGCGCGCAGCAGCTCCAGGGGGATCAACTCCAGGGTGCTGATTTCTGTAGCCGCCAGTCGCACTGGCGGAGCCATGCCGTCCTCGTAGGCCTCCAGCCAGCGAGCGGCGCAGACGCACCAGTGGTCGCCTGGCTGCAGACCCGGAAATCCATAGGCGGGCATCGGCGTGCTCAGGTCGTTGCCCTGGGCCTTGCTGTAGCCCAAGAAGCTGGCGTTGACGACGCAACAAACCGTGTGGCGGCCGCGGTCGGCAAGGTCTGTGCGACAACTGCCATCGCGGTACCAGCCGGTCATCGGTTGGCAGCCACAGAGCTCCAGGGGCTCTCCCAGCACGTTGCGACTGGCGGGAACTGGGGAATCAGACTGCGTCGCCATGGCGCTTGCACGTAGGGGCCCAGGCTGCCAGAGAGTCTGGTTTGGCCAGATCGTTGTTGCAAGCGGGGCACAAATGCAACAAAGAGGTTGACGGCCTGCGGGGGGTAGGCATTAAAGGTCGAGAAGAACAAACCATGTCCCCATCGCGGCCAACCCCTTCATGAGCTGGGAATTCACCGAGGATGCGGCCTTTATGGCCCTCTGTGACGCCTTTGAGGAGAGTGGTGAAAACTCCGCCATGGAATTCCTTGCCCACGGGGAAGGGGCCTTCCATTTTCAGGAGTTGACCCAAAACGCCGCCGGCGAAGGCATTGACCTGAGTGACTCCAGCGCCCTGGAGGAATTTCAGCAGGAGGTGATCGAGAGCCTTGAGGAGATGTGCTCCTGATCGGCAGCTGCCGTTCAGCCCGCCAGCGCTCTGATCGAGGCCTGATTCCGCTCAGCCTGGTTTTTCAGGCTTAATGCCTGCTGGCTTTTGATTACCCAAAAAGCTCCACTCCTCCACAAGCATCGCCGAGCAGCTGGACGAAAACTGAACCACAACAGGCCCGGGTCCGCTACGAAGACTCTGGAAAACCGCCATTTCGG
>DGYA01000051.1:24696-43832 GCA_002396505.1 Cyanobacteria bacterium UBA5018
GACTCTGGAAAACCGCCATTTCGGCAATCCAGCCAACCGGCAGCCTTTGCAGGATCAGAGTTCAATTGGCCACTGGTAGGGCTTCCCATGACTTCATTAGACGCCTAGATAGCCACCAGCCGCCTGGATAAAAAACGGAGTAGCCAGGGATATCATGCAAATCAGGAATAACTTCATGGGAATCGTGAGCCGACTTGGGAGCCAGCCGCAGGCTCATTATTGAGATTTACAATAATTCTGCGGCTGGGCAATTCAGAAGGCTACCTAAAAACTAAGTGTTTAGAGGTCAACCGACCAGGCCTTTAGAGATAGATCAGCTGTAGAAAAAGGCGATCTCCTTTTCCTTGAGGCCCTCCCAGCCAGCGGCCTTGAGGCGGGCATCGAGGCTGGCTTGATCGAGGTGCTTGCTACCGGTCTTAACGATGCGGTTGCGCATTGATTTCTTGACGCCGCTGCGGGCGCGCTGGCTCTCCAGCTCCATCACCTCGTTGTAAAGGGAAAGCATCTCGACTGGGATCGGACTGCCGTCTAGGTCGATGCCCTGTTGGATGGCGGCGTCGACGCCGTCTGGACCGGCGATGGCCATGGTGCTCTAGGCAAGTGCCCAGCGAGGCTAGGCGCTGAAGTAGCGCGCCTTGCTGTGCAGGGCCACCAGGGCAGTGGTGCTCTGCTCGGGCTCCAGTTGATCGCTGTCATCCATCGACAGACCAATGCGGCTGGCGCCCAGCCAGTCAAGTTGCTGCCGGGAATCGGCCACGTTGGGACAGGCTGGATAGCCAAAGGAGTAGCGACTACCGCGATAGCGCTGGGCCAGTACATCTCTTAACAGCTGGGGCTCCTGGGCAGCAAAGCCAAGTTCACGCCTGATGCGAGCATGGGCCCACTCGGCCAGGGCCTCGGCCATCTGGACAGAAAGACCATGGAAATAAAGATAGTCAGTATACTGATTAGCCTTAAATAGCTTTTGGGCAAATGCTGTGGCCTGCTCGCCCATGGTTACCGCCTGCATGGCCAATACATCTGATGGCAACATCTCTCCGTCAGGGCTCGTAACCAGGTCGCGATAAAAATCGGCGATGCAATAGCGGTTTCCGGAGCGTTGGCGGGGCAGCTCAAAGCCGCCCAACAGCTGCCGAGCCTCACCAGCGGCAGCGCCGGGCGCCAGTCCAGCTGGATCGAACACCCGCAGGCTGTTGCCAGCGCGGCCACAGGGGTAATAGCCATAGACCACCCTCGGGGTGAGCAAGCCCTCGGCTAAGCAGCGTTGCTGCCAGTGCCTCAGCACTGGCTCGGCCTTCTCGGCCAACATGGCCTCATACTCCTGGCGGCTCTGTTGCTGGCTTTTGCGCAGTTGCCACTGGCCTGCAAACAGGGCGTTGCGATCGAGATAGGTGAACACCTCCTCCAGATCAATGGCGCTCTCCAGCAGTACACAACTGCCCCAAAAAGGTGGTGCCAGGGCTGGCTCCTCGAGCACCACCTCAGAGCGGTGATCATTGGCCACGGCAGGGGCTGCCGCACTGGCAATAGGAGTTAACTCCTGGCCCGGGCCACTCTGCTCTGGCTCTGCTGCTTGGGGGAGAGGTGACACTTTGTCGCTTTCATCCCTGGAGTCACCTAAACCCAGACCCTCGGGCACCGCAGCCAGAAAACCGCTTTGATCGTCCCAGTTGGTGGCTCGCTTGGCCTCCATCAGCGCATCCATGAAGCGCAAATCGGTGAAGGCATCGCGGCCATAGATCACCTGGCCTCGGTAGGCGGCGCGGCAGTCGCCATGGACAAAGCGAGGGGTGAGGGCCGCTCCGCCAAGGATTACAGGCACCGAAATCCCTACCTTATTAAATGCCTCCAGGTTGTCCTTCATGAAGGCCGTAGACTTCACCAACAGGCCACTCATGGCTATGCAATCCGCCCGATGCTCCCGCTGGGCTTCTACGATTGCCTCACAGCTCTGCTTGATACCCAAATTTATAACATCATATCCATTGTTGGTTAAAATAATGTCTACAAGATTTTTGCCAATATCATGAACATCACCTTTGACGGTGGCAATCAATAGCTTGCCCTTGCTGCTGCTCTTTTTTTCTCCATCCGGACCTTCAAGTTTATCCATGAAGGGCTCAAGGTAGGCGACTGCCGCCTTCATGGTCTCGGCACTTTGCAGCACGAAAGGCAGCTGCATTTGGCCGGAGCCAAACAGCTCACCCACCACCTTCATGCCATCCAGCAAAAAGCTATTGATGATCTGCAGCGGTGGATAAGACTCCATAGCCAACTGCAGGGCCGCCTCCAAGCCAATGCGTTCGCCATCGATAATTTGCTGCTTGAGGCGCTCCTCCACCGGCAGATCAGCCAGGGAAGGGCCGGAGGCTCTGGCATCTTTTGCTGTAACCCCCTCAAAAAGAGTGGTAAGCTTGGTTAGGGGATCGTAGCTACAAACACCCTGATCGAAACGTCGACGGTCATAGATTAGATCCCGGCATACCTGTTGATGATCTTCACTGATTTTGGCCAGTGGCAGAATTTTAACTGGGCTAACAATTGCCGCATCCATGCCGGCTTCGCAGCAGTCATGCAAGAATACACTATTTAGAACAATACGAGCAGCAGGAGAAAGGCCAAAACTCACATTGCTGATGCCCAGCACCACATGTACCGCCGGCAAGTTCTGGCGAATCAGCCGGATTGCCTCTAGGGTTGCCGCAGCATTTTTGCGATCTTCCTCGATGCCAGTGGAGATAGGTAGAGCTAGCGGATCGTAAAAGATTTCGTGGGCCGGGATGCCTGCTGCCAAGGCATCCCGATAGGCCCGCTGGGCAATGGCGAATTTGCGCTCTGCCGAGCGGGCCATACCCTCTTCATCGATGGTGCCCACCACCAGGCCGGCGCCATAGGCCTTAGCCAGCTCTAAAACCTTAAAAAAGCGTTCATCACCATCTTCATAATTGGTTGAATTTAGCAGGCACTTTCCGCCGGACATCTTTAAGCCGGCTTCCATTTTTTGCCATTCCGTCGAATCGAGCATCAGGGGCAAATTGACGTTAGTCACCAGGCGACTCACCAACTTCCGCATATCGCTTTCACCATCACGCCCCACGTAGTCTACATTTACATCCAGGATGTGGGCATTCTCCTTGACCTGGTCACGGGCAACTGCCACCAGCCCATCCCAGTCCTCTTGATTAAGAAGATCGCGAACTTTTTTGCTGCCACTGGCATTGAGGCGTTCGCCAATGATCAAAAAGGAGTTGTCCTGGTGATAGGGAGTAGTGGCATAGATAGAGGCGGCCGCTGCCTCCGCCTGCAGCAGTGGTCGCTGGTGGCGATTGGCCGGGGTACGCACCTGGCGGGCCGCCGGCTTAAGTTCAGCACTAAGTTCAGCTAGGCTACCAATGTGGGCCGGGGTGGTGCCACAACAGCCTCCGATCACCTGTACGCCGAGATCCTCCACGAAGTGCATTAACTGCATCTTCATCTCGATGGGGGTGAGTCTGTAGTGGGCTACACCGCCAACATTTTCAGGCAGGCCAGCATTGGGAATGCAGCTAACCACAAAGGGGCTATGGGCACTCAGATAATTAATATGCTCTTTCATCTGCTCTGGACCGGTTGCACAATTAAGCCCGAGAATGTCAATGGGGAATGGTTCTAAAATTGACACCACTGCGGCGATGTCTGAACCAACCAGCATCGTGCCGGTGGTTTCCATCGTCACGCTCACCATCAGGGGCCGGCGTTGACCACATTTTGCAAAGGCGGCCTCTATACCCTGCAGGGCAGCCTTGATCTGCAATACATCCTGACAGGTTTCGACAATAAAAAGGTCCACATTTCCCGCCAGCAGACCCTCGGCCTGCTCCTGGAAAGAGTCCCGCATGCTGTCAAAATCGACATGCCCAAGGGTGGGTAATTTGGTGGTTGGTCCGATCGAACCGGCCACAAAGCGCGGTTTCTCTGGGGTGCTGTAGGCGTCGGCCACCTGCCGGGCCAATTCCGCAGCTCGCTGGTTAATGGCAAAGGCCTGGTCAGCAATATCGTATTCCGCCAGAACAAGTGAGGTGGCACCAAATGTGTCGGTTTCAATTACATCGCAACCCACCTCAAGGAACTGGCGATGTACGGCCTGCACCGCATCCGGTCGTGTGAATACCAGATATTCGTTGCAACCTTCCAGGGCAGCACCGCCGAAATCCTCAGCGCTGAGGTTCATCTGTTGCAGCGAGGTGCCGGTGGCGCCGTCAAACACCAACACCGGCCGATCGGGACCATGCAACCGCTCTAGAAAGGCGCTGACCTGGCCAGGGTCGTCATCGCTGGCACCGGTTAGTGGCTTGGCGCCCGCTGAAGCTTTAGTGCCAGCTGAAGCTTTAGCGGGCACTAAAACTTTAGCGGGCGCTGAAGCTTGAGTGCCCAGTGAAGCATTGGCCTCAGCTGAGGCATTTACGCCCGCTGAAGCTTTGGCCTCAGCTGAAGCGCTAGCGCTCAGTGAAGCTTTGACCTCAACGCCGACAGCAGAGCTGTCGGCGGTGGAGCTAGAGGCGGTGGAGTTGGCCATTGGTGAATCCTGGCTGGGGCTGGTGCTCAGGGATTGAGGCGAACCCGCTGCACCCAGTGTTCATAGTCAGAATCTCGGCCTTCGGTGATCGCCGTGAGCCGCTCGCGGATTTTCTCCATAACCGGCCGGCTGGCGGAAAGGTCGGTGGATTCCACCCGACGCACCGGCGTCACCTTGGCGGCCGTGCCGCTCAGAAACACCTCATCGGCCACAAATAACTCACTCTTATCCACCGGCCTTTCGATCACTTCGATACCCATGGCACGGGCGAGTTCCATGACACTGGCACGGGTGATTCCCTCCAAAATATCCTGATCAACCCCAGGGGTGATCAACACTCCATCGCGAACAATGAACAGGTTCATGCCGCTTGCCTCACTAACTTTGCCGCGGCTGTTGAGCAACAGAGCTTCATCGAAGCCGCTCTTGACCGCTTCTGTCTTGGCGAGGGAACTGGTGATGTAGGCACCGCTGATCTTGCCTCGCAGGGGCAGGGAGCGATCCTCTTGGCGCGCCCAGGAGCTAATCCGGCAGCTCACCCCCTCGGGCGAGAGGTAATCCCCCAATGCCAAACCATAGATCAAGAAATCAGTCTCAATATTATGCAGTCTAGGGGCAATACCCAGATCACTTGTATAAACGAAAGGCCGCAGGTAAACAGGGCAACTGGGCTTGTTGGCCTGCAGGAAGGCGTGGATCGCGTCATGGATTGTCTGCTCGCTGAGCTCGGTGAGCAGGAGGCGAGCGCTTTGGCTCAGCCGCCGCGCATGGCGGTCGGCGCGGAACAGCAGGATTTCGCCAGGATCGCTGGGATTGGGCAGGGCCCGCATGCCGCCGAAGGCTCCGGTGCCGTAGTGGAGGGCATGGGTGGCCACCGATAGAGTCGCTTCCGCGAAGGGGACGCAGCGTCCGCCGAACCAGGCGTAGGGCAGGAACTGGTGCATGGCTGGCGGTGCGAACTGTTAGGCCTGGCAGGTTCCGATCTTCTCACCGCACCAGCAGGATGGGGAGATGCACAGGCTGGCGACAATTCCAGGTGGTGGCGATGAGGCGGATGCCGGGGCCTTGATCGAGCAACCACCGGCAGCGGTGCTGCTGCTGAGCAGCGCCGATACCGACCTGCTGGCGATCGATCAACTGCTGGCCAGCGATCCTGAACTGCTGGGCTGCGAGCTGCGGGCCCTCAACCTGGCGGGCCTGGCCCACCCGGCCGTGGTGGACCACTACCTGGCCAGCACCGGCCGCCAGGCCCAGCTGGTGGTGGTGCGTTTACTTGGCGGCAGGGGCCACTGGAGCTATGGCCTGGAGGCCCTGGGGCGCTGGGCCCAGCAGCCCGGTGCCGGCGGTGCCGGCGGTGCCGGCAGGCAGCTGCTGGTGATGGCCGGCACGGCTGAGGACGATCGGGAGCTGGCGGAACTGGGTACGGTGGACCCCCAGTTGGCGATGGCCCTCGCCGCCTGCCTGCGCATTGGCGGGCCCGCCAACCTCCGCCAATTGCTGTTGGTATTGAGGGCCCTGTTAGAAGGTCGCCCACCGCCGCCGCCCCAGCCAGAGCCCCTGGCCGATCCCCTCCCCCATGACTGGCGCCAGGAAGCGGGGCCAAGGGTGGGCTTGATCGTCTATCGGGCCCTGCTCCAGGCCGGAGATCTGGAGTTGATGCAGGCCGCCCTCGACGCCCTGCGCGGTCGGGGTCTGGCACCGCGGGCGATCTGGGTAAGTGGCCTGCGGGAGCCAGGGGTGCAGCGGGGTGTCGCCGATCTACTGGAGCGAGAAGCGGTGCAAGCGGTGTTGTGCTGCACCTCCTTCGCCTCGGTGCAGTTTGCCGAGGCCGGCCTTGGCGCTCCCCTCTGGGAGCGCCTGGGGGTGCCGGTGTTTCAGGTGCTCAGTTGCGGCCGCAGCAGGGCCAGTTGGCAGGCCAGCAGCATCGGCCTGGGGCCCACGGAACTGGGGCTGCAGGTGGCCCTGCCCGAACTGGATGGCCGCATCACCACCCGCATCGGCGCCTTCAAGGAGAGCCAAGGCGCCAGCCCAAGGCTGGCTGCCGCCCTGCCGCGCTATCGAGCCGATGGCGAACGCCTCAGCTGGATCGCCCAGCTGGCTGCCAACTGGATTGAACTGCGCCAAACGCCAGCGCCGGAGCGCCGGGTGGCCCTGGTGCTGGCCAACTACCCCACCCGCAATGCCCGCCTCGCCAATGGCGTTGGCCTGGATACACCGGCCTCCACCGCCTTGATGCTGCAGTGGCTGCGAGAGGCCGGCTACACCACCGGCGAGCAGCTACCGGCCGATGGCGCCGCCCTGATCGCCCTGCTGCTGGCCGGCCGCACCAACGACCCGGAGAGTGGCCACCGCCCGCCCCTCAGCCATCTCCCCCTGGCTGGTTACCAAAACTGGTATCGCCAGCTGCCAGCGGCGGGTCGAGCGCGGCTGGAGCAGGTTTGGGGCCCACCTGAGGCAGATGCCGCCCTGGAGCGAGACGCCGCCGGCCAGCCAGCCTTTGCCATCGCGGGCATCCGGTTTGGCCAGGTGGTGGTGCTAGTGCAACCCGAGCGGGGCTATGACCGCGACCCCAGCCTCAGCTACCACTGCCCCGACCTGCCGCCCACCCACGCCTACCTGGCCCAATACCTCTGGTTGCGCAGCAGTTTTGCCGCCCAGGTGGTGGTGCATGTGGGCAAGCACGGCAATTTGGAGTGGTTGCCAGGCAAGGGCCTCGGCCTCTCGGATGCCTGCTTCCCCGAGTGGGCCCTAGGTCCGCTGCCGCATCTCTATCCCTTCATCGTCAATGACCCGGGAGAGGGCAGCCAGGCCAAGCGGCGCGCCCAGGCCGTAATCCTCGATCACCTCACTCCCCCCCTGGGCCGGGCGGGCCTGCACGGGGAGCTGCAACAGCTGGAAGCACTGCTCGACGAGTACTGGCAGGCCAGAGAGTTGGGCGGTGAGCGCAGCCTGGGCCTGGGCCAGCACCTAGCGCAGCGCCTACAGCAACTGCAGTTGCCCCTCGAATTGCCCCTGGAATTGCCTCTGCAATTACCCCAGGCAACAGGCCCAGAGCAAGGGGCGGAACCCCTGACCAGGGGCGAGCAGCTGGAGGCGCAACTAAACGCAGCCGATGGCTATCTCTGCGAACTCAAGGAAGCCCAGATCCGGCTGGGATTGCACACCTACGGCCAATTACCAGCAGCTGAACGGCTCACCGAGCTGCTGCTCTGCCTAGCCCGGGCACCCCAGGAGGGCCAGCCCGGATTTACCCAGGCAATCGCCCGGGATCTGGGTCTCAGCCTGGATCCTTGGACCGATGCCGATGCTGCCCCCCTCCAGCCCCTGGATAAACAATTGCTGGCCGCCCACAGCGAGCGGCCGCTGCGGCTGGTGGGGGACGCGGTGGAGCTGTTGGAACAGCGGGCCCTGGAGCTGTTGCAAGCCCTGGTGAATGCCGAGGCGATGGGCGAATCCACCGCGGGCGAACTCAACGCCGCCAGCCCCTGGGGGCCAGCGGGCCCGGCGGGCCAGGCCGCCCTGGAGCGCATTAGCCGGCAGCTGCTGCCGCGACTGCTGGCCTGCGCGGAAGCCGAACGCTCCGCCTTTTTGAACGGTGTGGCGGGCCAGCACATCGCCGCCGGGCCCTCCGGTGCCCCCACCCGCGGCAGGCCCGACCTGCTGCCCACCGGCCGCAACTTCTACAGCCTCGATCTGCGGGGCCTGCCCACGGAAGCGGCCTGGGATCTGGGCCGCCGCAGCGCCGAACTGCTGCTGGAGCTGCACCTGCAGGAGCAGGGGGAACACCTCCAAACCCTTGCCCTAAGTGTCTGGGGTACGGCGACGATGCGCAACGGCGGCGAGGACATCGCCCAGGCGCTGGCCTTGATGGGGGTGCGACCGGTGTGGGATGGGCCCAGCCGGCGCCTGGTGGATCTGGAGCTGATTCCCCTATCGCTTTTGGCTCGTCCCCGGGTGGATGTAACCCTGCGCATCTCTGGCCTGTTCCGCGATGCCTTCCCCCAGCTGGTGAGCTGGTTTAATCGCGCCTGCAATATGGTTGCCCAACTAGACGAGAGCGAGGCCGATAATCCCTTGGCCGCCACCGCCCGCCGCGAGGGCCACTGGGGGCGGGTGTATGGCTCGGCGCCCGGGGCCTATGGAGCCGGGCTGCAGGGGCTGATCGATAGCGGCCAGTGGGAGAGCCGCGCTGATTTGGCCGAGGCTTTTCTCAATTGGAGCGGCTGGCGCTACGACAGCCCGGGCCTGGCGGCGGGCGATCCATCCGGCCTGGGGATTGAGGCCCAGGCCGATCGCGCCGGCCTGGAGCAGCGCCTACAACAGGTGCAGGTGATCCTGCACAACCAGGACAACCGCGAACACGACCTACTCGATTCCGATGACTACTACCAATTCCAGGGGGGACTGAGCGCCGCCGCCGAGCGGCTCCAGGGCAAGGCCCCAGCACTCTGGTTTGCGGATCACTCGCGGCCAGAGCGGCCAAGGGTGCATCGCCTGGAGCGGGAATTAGATAAAGTTTTACGCTCCCGCGTACTCAATCCGCGCTGGATCGAGGGGATGCAGCGCCATGGTTATAAGGGGGGCTTTGAGATGGCGGCCAGCCTGGATTACCTGTTTGCCTATGACGCCAGCACCGGCCGTGTTCCCGACTGGAGCTATGGCAGCATCTGCGAGCAGTGGCTAAATAATGAGCAAGTGCGGGAATTTCTAGAACGCTGCAACCCCTGGGCACTCAGGGATATGGCCGAACGATTGCTGGAGGCCCACCATAGGGGCCTCTGGCAGGGGGCGAGCCCAAAGCAACTGGATAAGTTGCGAGAGCTGGTGGTAAGCAGTGACGGATTAATTGAACAGAAGTAGTGATAGATAGCCGCGCAGACCTGGTCAAATACCAAGCGCACAGAACGAATCGCTCAATGAAACATCAACGCTGAATATCAATAACCAAAAAACTGCCCAGAACAAACAGCGACAAATATGTATCTCCGAAATGCGGCGCTGAAGCTGACCGCCTAGCGCCAGCATCGGTGAGCTGAACCCAGCCTCAGCCGTTCAGCTCCTTGACCATTTTTTTGAACGGGTCGATGGAGCCTGGCTTGGCGGTGGATTGCTGAATATAGGTAGCCTGCACTGGCTTGGCAGCCTCCGCCTGCTCTTGTTCCAGCTTGGCGGCTGCAGGTCCACCGGGATTGTTAACTGCATCTGATGAACCGCGGCGCAGCTTCTCCTGAGCAGCGGCAGACATCGGCTTGGCAAAGGTCTTCTTCACCGGTTTGGGCACACCGCCGGTGAGGCTGATCTCCTCTTCGCTGGTGGAGCTGCCCCCCAGGCCGGGAGTAATTTGCTTCAACTCGGCTTCCATAGAGGCCACCTCGAGCACCCGCTCCTTGGTGCCAGGGCTGGCGGCGGTGCCTGGGAAGGTGCGGCGGATGGTGTTCGAACGGCGCATGAAGTTGACGTCGCCCAGGCTGCTGGCGGCATCGGGCTCCAGAAATACCGTCTCCACTTCCTGCTTCGCCTTTGGCTTGGCCGGAGGCTTGGAACTGCCGGCACCACCGCCGGATGCAAAGAGGCGATCGAACAGACCCATCGGCAGTGAAGGGGAAAGCTTGTTTAAACCCTAGCGGCCACGCAGCGAAAAACCGTGGGTATCGGTGCCACAACTCAACAAGAGTCCATGCTTGGCAAGGCTGTCGGCGATCGCCTCACACACCAGCGGGGTGGGTTGCCAGCGCTCCTGCATGTCGTAGTCGTACCAGGCCTCGGCGCCATCGAAACCGAGCCGGACCGCTGCCGCGATCATTCGCTGGAAGGGAAGGCGGTAGCGGGCGGGGTGGGCCAGCAGCGCCAGCCCGCCGGCGGCGTGGGTGGCCTCCAACACCGCCTCGGCCCTCAAAGCATCACCCACCACCGCATTGCCCTGCAGGTAGGGGGTGAGGCTGGGATGAACCGCTTCAAAACCCAGGGCCAGCACGTGCACCAGACAGCCCTCCAGCAGGCAGCTGATCTCCACGCCGCGCCAAAGGCTGGGTACTGGATCACCTAGCGCCGCCGCCCGCTCGAAGTGGTCGGCGATCGGCCCATAGGCGGCAAGGCTGTGGTGGTCGGTAACCGCCATGTGCTCTAGCCCAATCTCCAGGGCCTGCCGGGCCAGCTCGCCGGGGGCCATGGCGCCATCTGAATGGTGGGTGTGGCAGTGGAAGTTGAACTGGCTGGGGCAGCTGCTGGGCTGCACGCGCCTGAGCACCGCCGCAAGGGGATGGGAGTGGCTCATCCCGCCGCTCCGCCAGGCAATTCCGCCGCCAACCGCTCGGCCCTCAGCCGCCGCCAGCGGGCATAGAACTGAATCGAGGCGGCCATGAACAGCACCAGGGCCACGATCAACCAGGTGGCAGCCCCGGTTGGGAACTGGTTTTTGAACACCACCAGCATCACCACGATCAGCAGCAACAGGGTGGGCAGCTCATTGAGAGCCCGCAATTGCTTGGCAGACCAATCGCACTGGCCCCGTTGCAACTGGCCCATTAGTTTGTAGCAGAAGCCGTGATAAGCCAGCAGGGCGAGCACAAAAGCGAGCTTGGCGTGCATCCAGCCCTGATGCAGCCAGGCCGGATTGACACTAAGCAGGCCCAGGGCGCAGACCACCGCCACCACCATGCCCGGGGTGGTGATGATGTTGGCCAGGCGCCGTTCCATCAGGGCGTACTGGCTTTGGAAGGCAACCCGGAGCGTTGGCTCCAGCTCAGCCGCCTCCTGGTGATAGATAAACAGCCTCACCAGATAAAACAGGCCTGCGAACCACACCACCACCCCCACGATGTGGAGGGTTTTGAACCACAAATAGGCCTCGGGGGGCCAAATCAAGGCCAGCGAACCTGCGGTGGAAAAAGGCATGCGCGGACGCGGTGGTCGAGCCGGGTGCGCAATTGAAGCTAAGCCCAGAGGGGCGAGGGGGGCTGTAATCCGGCCATCGGCAGCTGCGCCGGCAGCATCTCCGGCGTCGACAGCCCCGCCGGTTCAGCTGGGGAGGGGGAGCTGGGGGCCAGGCGACAGGCGCGCCGGGCCACCGCCGCCGCGTAGCCCCGCTCCACAGGCCCCTGGCGGGGGCTGATCAGGCCATCGCGACAGTCCACCACCAGCCGCTCGCGCTGACCGCTTTGGTTGCTCACCCGCAGCCGCAATTGCCAGGGGAACTGAGGGTTGCGGCTGAATTGATCGCCACACACAGGGCCAAGGCAGAGCCCCGGGGCGGCGGCAAGCGGCGATACAAAGCAGCAAAAACCGATCAAAAGGCAGATACAAACCAGGACAGGGCCAGGTAGCCAGCTCAAGCGCAGAGCCTTGAGCAGCAGTGCCCACCGCCTGATCGGCAGTGGCCACCAATTGATCAGCATTGCCCAGAAACCGGCGTTCAACAGGCCAACTCCAACCAGTGCTCAGGGTTGGAGTTGGCCTGCTCAGGGGCCGCAGCATCAATTTCGATTGGCGGCTGAGCTGCTGATGGATTTGGGGTTGAGCAATTCTCTGCACTCTTGCTCAATACTGGAATCTCGGACCCCTCAAAAAGCTGCTGATCAGGGATCGGATCCTCAAAAATTTGCTGATCGGGGATCTGATGATCAGGGATCTGATGATCAGGGTTTTGATCTTCAAAAAATTGATCTTCAAAAATCTGATCGTCAGGGATCTGGTCTAAATCACTAGGTTGCTGCGCTTCTTGGGGGTGGAAGTACTCCCAGATTTGAGTGGCCAGCACGGCACCGACGCCAGGGGCGGCGGCGAGGGTTTGCTGACTGGCCAGCTGGATGGCATCGATGGAGCGGAAGTGGGCCAGCAGCTCCTTGACCCGCTTGGGCCCGAGCCCGGGGATATCGGAGAGCCGCGAGCGCTTCATGCGCTCGCCCCGCTGCTGGCGATGGAAACTGACGGCAAAGCGGTGGGCCTCATCCCGCAGGCGCCTCAACACCTGCACCCCCAGCTGCTCGGCTTCGCTGACCAGGGGCTGCTTGGCACCGGGCAGAAACACCTCCTCCCTTTGCTTGGCCAGGGAGCACACCAATAACTCGTCATCGAGACGCATTTCCCGCAGGGCCTCCATCACCGCCGAGAGCTGGCCCTTGCCGCCATCGATCATCACCAGGTCGGGCCAGTCATTGAAACCGGCGGTATGCAGGGCACTGGCTGCCCCCAACCGCAGCTGCTGGAGATCCGCCCCCTCCGCCTTGGCCTGGGCCCAGCGCCGGAAGCGGCGGCGCATGATCTCGGCCATGGCCATGAAGTCGTCCGAGTGGCCGGCGCGAATCGAACTGCTCTGAATTTTGTACTTGCGGTAGTGCTGCTTGGCCGGCAGGCCATCAATGAATACCACTTGTGAGGCCACCGCATCGCTTCCCTGGATGTGGCTGATGTCATAGCCCTCGATGCGGCGCGGCGGATTGGCCAATTCGAGCAACTGGGCCAGATCCTCTAAGGCCAGCAGGTTCTGTTCACTGGCTCTCTGGGCCCGCTGCAACTCATAGCTGGCGTTGCGCACCACCAACTCGATCAACTCCAGCTTGGGGGCCCGCTGCGGCACCGCCAAGTGAACGCGGCGGCCGCGCTGCTCGCTGAGCCAGGTTTCAATCAAAGACTGCTGGGGCAGGGGGTAATGGAGCAAAACTTCGGGCGGAATCTCCACAGACTCCACCTGGCTGTAGTGCTCTTCCACCACCCGCTGCAGGATCAGGCCCCAGTCACTTTCGGGCATACCCGCAGCGTCGGCGGTATAGCCCAGCCGGCCCACCAACTTGCCGGCGCGCATCTGAAACAACTGCACGGCGGCCACCCTGTCATCGGCGGCCAGGGCAATCACATCGCGACTCACCGAGCTATCGCCCAGGCTCATCTTTTGATCGGTTGTAAGACTATCTAGTCCCTGCAGTTGATCGCGCACCAGGGCGGCGGCTTCAAAGTCCAAGCGCTCGGCATAGCTCTCCATCTTCTGTTGGAGCAGCTGCAGCAACTCGTCATTGCGGCCCTGAAACACCATCGCCACCTGCCTGAGGCTGTTGTGATAGTCCTCGGAGCTGATCTTTTGCTGGCAGACGCCTGGACAACGGCCGATGTCGTAATTGAGACAGGTGCGGTCTCTGTACAGGGGTTGGGGGCGTTGCCGCAGCGGAAAGACCCGCTTCACCAGGGCCAGGGTGCGGCGCAGTAGGCCCACATCCACGTAGGGACCATAAAAACGATCCAGGGGCTTACGGAAACGTCGCTGCCGGGTGATAAAAATACGCGGATAGGGCTCACTCCAGGCAATACAGAGATAGGGATATTTTTTATCATCCTTGAGCAGCACATTAAAATGAGGCTGGTGATTCTTGATTAAATTTGACTCAAGAGCTAGCGCTTCGGCTTCGGTATCGGTAACAATGAACTCAATCTCGCAGACCTGGCGCACCATCAAGGTGATGCGGGGGCTATGGCCATGGGCCGAGCCGGCCTGGAAGTAGCTGCGCACCCGATTGCGCAATACCTTGGCCTTGCCGATATAGAGAATGCGATCGTCACCGTCGCGCATCAAGTAGCAACCGGGCTCCGAGGGCAGGTCCTTGAGCCGCTGCTGCAGCCTTTGCGGCTGTTGGAGCAGCGGCACACCGCCGAGGCCAGCAGGGGTGTCCAGACTCACCCGCCGTAGGCCCAGCCGGTGCTGGCCAAATCCAGGCCCAGGCCGTCACGCAGCAGCACCGCCGTCTTCACCTCGGCCACAAACACTGTGTGATCACCGGCCGCCACCTGACCCACCAGCTCGCATTCCACCGCCCCCAGGCCATCGCTGAGGATCGGCAGACCCAGTTCACCGCGCTGGTAGGGGGCGGCATCAAAACGGCCGCCAATACCCTGCTGGGGCTTGAAAAACACAGCCGCCAGATCCTTTTGGCCCTGATCGAGCACGTTGAGGCTGAAGCGACCGGTGCGTTGGATCATGCCATTGCTGGTGCTGTCGGCCCGCACGGCGATCACCACCAGGGGCGGCTCGAAGGAGCCCTGGGTGACCCAGCTGGCGGTGAAGCCATTCACCTCCTCCCCCTCGGCCACCCCGCAGATGAACAGACCATGGGGGATCTTGCGCAGCAGGGTCTTCTTGGCAGCGGCGTCAAGGGCCATGGGCGCAGGGGGTAGGGACCCCTTAACTCTAGGAATGGCTGGTCAGCCCCGGCCCAGCCGCTTCGGCCCACCAGTTCGGGCCCACCAGTTCGGGCCCACCAGCCGCGGGCGAGTAACAGCCCCTCAGGCCCCATAAGCTGGCTGTCATGCGAGCTCTCTACCCAGGCAGCTTCGACCCGCTCACCCTCGGGCATCTCGATTTGATCGAGCGCAGCGCCCGCCTGTTCGATTCGGTGGTGGTGGCGGTGCTGGAAAACCCCAACAAGCAGGCAGCCTTCCCCCTGGAGCAACGGCTGACCCAACTGCGGCAAGCCACGCGGCATCTCAGCGCGGTGGAGGTGGCCAGTTTCGATGGCCTCACCGTGGAGTTCGCCAGCCGCTGCCAGGCCCAGGTGATCCTGCGGGGTCTGCGCGCCCTCAGTGATTTCGAATTTGAACTGCAAATAGCCCACACCAACCACAGCCTGGCTCCCCAGGTGGAGACCCTCTTCCTTGCCACTTCGGTGCAGCACAGCTTTCTAAGCAGCTCAGTGGTGAAGGAGGTGGCCCGCTTTGGCGGCAACGTGCGCCATCTGGTGCCGCCGGCGGTGGCCGCCGACCTGGCCAGGCTCTTTAATCGAGTGGCTTCCGAGAGCACCCGCCAAGACCCCCATGGCTGAACCGATCATCGCCGTGCTCGAACAGCTCGACCAGCTCGAAGAAATCGTGCTGGAGGGCAGCCGCATCCCCTTCAGTGGCGGTCGGCTGGTAAATGAACAGGACGCCGCTGAAGTGATCGACGCCCTGCGCGATGCCCTGCCGGTGCAGTTGGAAGAGGCGGTCAAGCTGATCAGCCAGCGCGAGGAGTTCATCGAAAAGGCCCGCTCCCAGGCAGAAGAGATCGTGGCCCAGGGAAGACGCGAGCGGGAGCAGCTGATCCAAACCGCCTCGGTGCGTCAGGAGGCGGAACGGCAGGTGTTGGAGATGCGCGAACAGACCCGCCAGCAATGCGAGCAACTGCAGCTGCAGGTGCGCCAGCAGATAGCCCATGCGGAGCAGGATCACCAGACCCGCCTGGCCCAGATGGAGCAGCAGTTTGCTGCGCGCCGCCAGCAGCTGGAGCAGGAGGCCGCCGATCGCAACCGCCAGCTGGGGGAACAGCACGAGCGCAGCCGCCAGCAGGCCATGGGCGAGCTGGAAAAGATTCGCCAAGAAGGCCTGAGGCTGCAAAGAGAAAGCCAGGTGGAGGCGGAGCGGTTGCAGAACGACGCCCTGCAGTTCCGCCAGCAGACCCAACAGCAGTGCGATGCCCTGGTGATCCGCAGCCGCCAGGAGGCCGCCACCATCCAGGACGGCGCCAACAAATACGCCGAACAGGTGCTGGGGGAACTGGAGACTCGGCTCAAAGAAATGAGCCAAGTGGTGCTGGGGGGCAGACAGGAACTGGGCCGCATGATGGCCGCCCAAATCACCGCTGTCGACCGCCAGCGCTCACCCTTGGCAGCTGATCAACCAACCCCAGCCGCCCCCAGCCAGGGGAGCCGCAGCCGGCGGGTGGCCAACCGGCTGCGCAATGTGGCCGATCGCTTCGGCTGACTTTTAGCCGGGCTGAGCGCTGCATAGCTCGGTCTTCAGCACCTGGAGCAGCACCTGGCGAATCGTGTCATTGGGCAGGCTGGCGCCATTGCTGATCGAGCTCACATAGCGGGGGCCATCGGCGGTCTCCAGCACCCCGCTGATCGAGCGCACTCCGGTGAGCGTGCCGGTCTTGGCGAATAGCCGACCTTCAATCGGGGTGCCGATGAACAGGTTGCGCAGGGTGCCGCGCCGCCCTGCCACGGCCATGGAGGCCAGGTACTGGTTGGCATAGGGATGCTGATTCATCCTCAGCAGCAGGGCAGCCAGAAAACGACTGGTAAGCCGGTTACTGCGATCCAGACCACTGCCATCGGCCACCATCACCCCCTCCATCGGCAGTCCCTGCTCCGCCAACCACTGCATCTCGCGGCTGCGGGCCTGCTGAAGGTCCCAGGTGCCAGCACCCTGGCGCAGGAGCACCTCAGCGGTGAAGTTATGGCTCTCGGTATTGGCCAGGCTGAGCAGGTTGAACATCGGCGCCGAGGGCTCCTGGTGCACCAGCACCGCATCGGCGGGTAGGGGCAGGCGGGCGGAAACCAGGCTGAGCTGGGCCTGGCTGCCCTGCTGGGCAAGGGATTTAGCCAGCAGGCTGCGCAACCGGGCCGGTGGATTGGCGACGGCGGCGTAGATGGCGTTACTAGTGACGGCCAGGCGAGTTACCGGGGCGCCGTAGGAATAAAAGCGGTCATCTGGATTCCAGCCCTGGGGCCACCAGGCCTGGGGTGGTTCCTCGGCCAGCTGCAGCCGCAGCAGCGAGGGCTGGACACCATCGCCACCGTTGGCACTGCCATTGGTATTGGCACTGCCATTGGTATTGGCATTGGTGGCAAGAGCGAGGCGGGCAAAGCGCTGCAACTGGGGCAGGGCAAGATCGGGATCACCCTCGCCGGTGAGCCGGAAGCTGCCGTCACCCAGGCGCCACAACTGGGTATTGAGGTGATAGTCGGGGCCGAGACGATCCAGGGCGTAGGCCGTGCTCACCAGTTTTTGATTGGAGGCCGGCAGGCGCGGGGCCTGGCCATTGACATCGGCCAGCAACCTGCCCTGGGCATCGGCGACGCTGATGCTCCACACAGCTGCTTCGCCACCAACAATGGCCCGCAGGCGCTGTTGCAGGGCCGGGCAACTCACCTGGCGCTGCAGCAGCGGCAGCCCCAGGGGCGGCGGCGAGGCGGGCAGGGAGGCCAGGGGAACCTGGTACTGGCCGGGGGAATAGAGGCTGAGACTGGGTCCCCGATGGACCTCCCCTGGCTCGGATAGGGCAGCTCGGACCTGATCCGCTTCAGCTGCTGAGGCCTGAACCATCGCCGCCTGAGCTAAGAGCGGCTGGGGCGCCAGAGGCTTTGCCAGAGCAGACTTGGGCTGGCTAGCGAGTAGCGGTAGACCGGCGAGCAGGGTCAGGTGCCAGAGGGCAAGGCTGGAAAGAACACCGGCCATCTGCCTAGCGCCCCACCTGGAGGGCTGTGACGCTACCGCTCACCCGAAATGAATTGCCCTCCAGTTCAATCGGCGTGCCAATTTTTATGTTCTGGTTGCCAAACACCACGCCGCCTTCGCCCTTGAGCCCCTGGCCGGCCAGCAAAAAGCGGGCATCCAGCGTCCCGAAGGTGGCCTGATTGGGATCTGTGGCGGTAACCACGTAACCATCTGGCTGCACTGCAACCAGCTTGCGCTGAAGGATTCCCACGTTCTTGATTGCCACAGAACCGTGGGGCTGGTTGCGAATCACAATCGCCACCTTTCCCTCCTGGCGCGCCGCATTCACCAGCGCGGCTGGATTGGCCACGGGAATCCCCCTCACGTCAACGGTGACCATCACGGGCACCACTTTGCCGGTGGCCTTGGCGATGACACCGCTCAGCTTGGGACTCCAAATCACGCCTACGGCGGCGAACAGCACCGCCACCGCCGCTCCCAGATCCACCAGGCTCAAGGAGCGGCTAGATGGGGGGGTTCCGGTCTCAGCAGCCATCGGAGGATTCGGTTTCGCAACAGTTTACGGAGCTTGCCAAGCTGGCACCAGAGCCGAGCCATTGGAACTAGCGGCCCAAGCCCTCGATCAGGGCATCGAGAGCCCGCAGATTGCCCGCCAAGCCCATTCCAGCGTCACCGGCGAGGGCCTCTGCTATCTGTTCACCGTCGGGCTTGCGTTCAAACCGCTCGGCCAGGCGGAAGCCGTCGGCATCTTCGCGGTACAGCTGCCATTGGTCGGGATAGGAGCGCCGCAGCACCCCTTCAGCCAGGGGCTGCAGGCAGTAGGCCGCCTGCCACTGGGCGCCAAAGCCGCGGCGGCGCTCGCGGGCCACGCTGCCAATGCCCACGGCGGCATCTTCCAATCGGCCGTTGAGCGTCACCACGCCGCCCCGGTGCTGTTGGCAGAGCTGCTCAAAGCTGCTGTAGTCGGCGGGGGAGGGAGCCACCGCCAGCAGCAGCCCCTCGCTGGTCCCCTGGCCCTGTTGGCGCAGCAGGGAATTGAAATCGCCGCAGCGCTCCGCCAGGTCTGGTCCATCGCGCTTGGCCAGAGCCGCGGCGCCGGCATCGGCAAACAGCAGGCGCGGCTGCTTGCCGGCCGCCACCAACTGGCGGGTCAAACGCAGCGCCAGCGGCAGCAACCGCAGGCCCTCAAAACGCCACTCCACTGTCCAGCGGCCGTTGGCATCGGCCGTTAGGGCGGCGAGCAGGGCTTCGCGGGCCTGGACTTCGGCGGCGGCCAGGTCGGCAGGGAGCACGGCAGCGGGGCGTCTGGCGCCGACCCTACCGAGCCTCCAGCTCTGCCTGGGCCCGCGCCAGGGCAGCGGGCACCACGGCGAGATCCGCT
>DGYA01000076.1:0-22978 GCA_002396505.1 Cyanobacteria bacterium UBA5018
GAGCGGCGGCGGCGGGTGCGGCCGGCGGGTTCGGGCTCGGCTTCCGGCTGCTGGACGACAGTGGCAGTCGCCGCGGCAGTGCTGGTCACCGGAGCCGGGCTGGCCCCTACCGCCGCCAATTGGCGCTGGGGTGCCGGCGTAGTCCGCTCGGCGCTGCGCTCCACCCGTTCTGGGCGATCGCCGCGGCCGCCACGGACGCGGTTTGCCGGCCGGCTTTCGGGCTCGGCATCGGCTCTGCCCTTGTAGGCCGGTGTGCCGGCGGGGGCTGGCTGTACCAGGCAGATGATCAGCGGCTCCACCTGGAGTTCGCGGCGCAGGCGACGCTGCAGTCCCACTTCCACCTCGCGCTGCACGCCCACCCAATCGACTTCCGGAGCCTGGCCAGCGCTGGTGCGGCAGAGCTGATTCCAGCGATTTTCGAGCACCCAGCCGATTTCGCGCTCAGCCCAGAGGGAGAGCTTGCGGGGATCGGCGCTGGTGACCACACCGCGCAGATTCGCCCGCGGCGGCGCCGCCATCACCCCATCGGTGCTGATCACAGTTAACAGGGTGATCACCCCGTCTTCCGCGAGCTGCTGGCGTTCCTTGAGCACCCTTGCATCGACGATGCCGTTGCGGGAAGCGTCGAGCAACTCGATGCCGCTCTTAACTGGGTCGCCCTTGCGCAGGGAGTCGGCGGTCAGTTCCACCACATCGCCGTTGTCGACGATCAGGGTGTGATCGGCGGGCACGCCCATCGATTGGCCGGTTTTGGCATGGGCCACCAGCATGCGGTGCTCACCATGCACCGGCACAAAGAATTTCGGCCTGGTGAGGGCCAACATCAATTTGTGGTCTTCCTGGCTGCCATGGCCGGACACGTGGATGCCCTCGCCCTTGCCATAGATCACCTTGGCTCCCAGCATCATCAGCCGGTCAATCGTGTTGACCACCGATATAGTGTTGCCAGGGATTGGGCTGGCAGAAAAGATGATCGTATCGCTGCTCTTTACCTGAACCTGGGGGTGATCGGCGCGTGAGATACGGCTGAGGGCGGCTAGGGGCTCCCCCTGGCTGCCGGTCATCAGCAGCAGGGTTTCGCGGTCGGGCAGGTCGCGGATTTGTTTAATCGGCACGAACAGCTCATCCGGGCAGCGCATGTAACCCAGCTCCCGTGCTTTGGCGATCACGTTGAGCATGGAGCGACCCAGCAGGCCCACCTTGCGGCCATGCTTCATCGCCAGCTCGAGGATCATCGCCACCCGGTGGGTGGAGCTGGCAAAAGTGGTGAGGATTACCCGGCCTTCCGCGGCGCCGATATGGCGATCGAGATTGGGAAATACCGCCCGCTCTGGCGGGGTGAAGCCGGGCAGCTCGGCATTGGTGGAGTCGGAGAACAGGCAGAGCACCCCCTGCTCGCCGTAGTGCGCCATGCGCTGAATATCGAAGGTTTCACCGTCGACGGGGGTGTGATCAAATTTGAAATCACCGGTGAATACAACAACGCCTACTGGGGTGGTAATTGCCAGGGAGAAGCTGTCGGCAATCGAGTGGGTATTGCGAATAAATTCAACTTTGAAGTGCTGGCCAACCTGCACGATATCGCGGGCGCCAACGGTTTGGATTGTGGTGCAATCCGTGACGCCGGCCTCCTCCATTTTGCCCCGCAACATTGACATCGCCAGCCGCGGGCCGTAGATGATTGGGATGTTGAAGTGCTTGAGGTGGTGAGGAATGCCGCCGATGTGATCTTCGTGACCATGGGTCACGATCATGCCGCGAATACGCTTTTGGTTTTCCCGTAAGTAGCTGGTGTCGGGCAGCACCACGTTGACGCCGTGCATGCCATCGCTGGGGAATGCCAGGCCGGCATCCACCAACATCAGGTCATCGCCGTATTCAAATACGCAGGTATTTTTGCCAATCTCGTGCAGGCCACCCAAGGGGATTACCCGCAGGTTTGGCTTCTTGGTGCTATGGGCGTTGGAATTGGTCATGAAAGCAGGTCGACGTTGAAGGTCTGGCTAGAAGTGGGCTGAACGGAAATGGTCGAGAGGGCAATTGTCTGGGCGGAAACTGTCTGGAGGGAAGCTGCCTGGAGGGAAGCTGTCTGGACAGAAACTGTCTGGAGGGCAATTGTAGGGAGGGAAATTGTCTGGGTAGAGGGAATTGAAAATGAATCTGGATCTGGAACTGTTGCTTGCCTGGATGCCACCGGGTGGGGTGGTACCGAGCGGGCAACGGGGTGATCGGCTGAGCCGAATATGGCCTTGGCGTCAGGTGGGACGCAGGGCGGCCAGGGTGGTGCAGAGTCGTTGTTTCACTTCGTTATTCGCAGCAAGAAGGGGTAGGCGAGGGGCACCGACCGGCCAGCCACTTAGCTCCAGGGCCGCTTTTACCGGGATCGGATTTGTAGTGCAGAACAGGGCTTTGCATAGGGGCAACAGCCGCTCGTGCAGGCTGAGGGCGGCGGCGATATCGCCGGCCAGGAAGGCATCAATCATGGCGCGGATCTCAGCACCGGCAAGATGGCTGGCCACGCTCACCACGCCCACGGCACCTACGGCCAGCATGGGCAGGGTGAGGGCATCATCGCCGCTATAGATGGCCAAACGATCGCCACAGAGGGCTCGCAGCGCACTCACTTCCTCGGTACTGCCACTGGCAGCTTTGTAACTCACCACGTTATCTAGATCCAGCAGCCTTGCAGTGGTTTCAGGCGCCAGACTGGCACCCGTGCGGCCCGGGATGTTGTAGAGCATCAGAGGCAGTTCGGGCGCCGCCTGGGCAATGGCCCGGAAATGGGCTTCCAGTCCCTCCTGGGGCGGTTTGTTGTAGTAGGGCACCACCACCAGGGCGGCGTCGGCCCCCAGGCTGGCGGCTTTGCGGGTGGCCTCCACCGCCTCGGCTGTGCAGTTGCTGCCGCTGCCGGCCAGCAGCTTGGCTCGGCCGGCCACCGCCTGCTGGACGGCGGCGAACAGCCGATGCTGCTCCTCCCAGCTGAGGGTGGGCGATTCGCCGGTGGTGCCACAGATCACCAGGCCATCGGAGCCCTGGCTCACCAGGTGATCGGCCAACCGGGCCGCCAGCTCCAGATCCACCGAGCCATCCGCCGCAAAGGGGGTGACCAGGGCCGTCAGCAGCCTGCCGAAGGGCGCCGGCTGCCAGTTGAAGGCTGGGGACACGGTTGGCTTGGCGGTGGGGGCGGGGCTGCTCATGGCTGGGTTGCTCATGGCTGGACTGGTCATGGCTGGGCCGGTCATGGCTGAGCCGGTAGAGCGGGGCCTTGCCTTAACAGCTCGGCGATTTGAATCGCGTTCAGGGCCGCACCCTTGCGGATCTGGTCGCCGCAGAGCCATAGCTCCAGGCCATGGGGATCGCTGAGGTCCTGGCGAATGCGACCCACGGCCACCGGGTCGCGACCGGTTACGTCGGTGGGCATCGGGAAGCGATTAGCCGCCAGGTCTTCCAGCAGTTCCACGCCGGGGGCCGCCGCCAGCAGTGCCCTGGCCTCATCAACTGGAAATGGTTCAAAGAACTCGATGTTCACGGCTTCCGAGTGGGCCCGCAACACCGGCACGCGCACGCAGGTGGCCGAGAGCCGTAAATCCGGCAGCCCCATGATCTTGCGGGTTTCATTGAGCATCTTCAGCTCTTCTTCGCAGTAGCCGTTGGCCTGCAGGGGCGAGTTGTGCAGGAACAGATTGAAGGCCAGGGAATGGGGCAGCACGCTGCTGATCGGCTCGCCTCCCTCCAGCACCGTGCGGCTCAGTTGCCGCAGCTCTTCCATGGCTCGGGCGCCAGCGCCGCTGGCCGACTGATAGGTGCTCACCACCACCCTCTTAATTGGCCGCCGCGCCTGCAGGGGGGCCAGGGCCAGGGTGAGCAGGATCGTGGTGCAATTGGGATTGGCGATGATCCCCTGGTGGCTGAAGGCCGCTTGGGGATTCACCTCCGGCACCACCAGCGGCACGGCGGGATCCAGGCGAAAGGCGCTGGAGTTGTCGATCATCAGCGCCCCGGCCCGCAGGGCAGCTGGAGCCCATTGCTTGGAAATGGCGCCACCGGCCGAGGCCAGCACCAGGTCAACCGATTCAAATGCCGCCTCGCTGACGGCCTGGATCGGCAGTTTTTCACCCTGCCAGTGGAGCTGCTGCCCGGCGGAGCGCTCCGAGGCCAGGGGAATTAATTCGGCCACCGGGAACTGGCGCTCCACCAACAGCTCAAGCAGCTCCTTACCCACCGCGCCGGTGACACCGAGAATTGCCACCCTGAGCGCTCGCGAGGGCAGGTTGGCCGAGTTGATGGGGGTGGAGGTGGCAGCGACGGTCAAGGAATTAGCAAAGACTGGGAGGGATCTTGGCGGGTGGCTGGGCAAAGGCCTGGCCTGGCTTGGACCCAGGGATGGTTTAGGCCCAGGGATGGTTTAAGGCCCAGGGCTGGTTTGAGACCCAGGGCTGGTTTCGGCCCAAGACTGGCTTCGGCCTGAGGCGCTACATGGCTGAGATTTGACCGGATGCTGGCTTGGTTGGGGACCAAAGCCGCAGGGCGACAGCTACTTATTCACAACTGTTTGACAAAGCAATTTAGCAAAACAGCTTATTGGCAAAAAGTTTGCTGGCAAAGCAACTTATTGACAAACAGTCTGCTGGTAAACAGTCTTCTGGCAAACAGTCTGCTGGCAAACAGTTTGTTGGTAAACAGCCTGCTGGTAAACAGTCTGTTGGCAAACAACTTGCTGGAGACAGCTTGCTTGCAAAGCAGCTTGTTGACAAACAGCCTGCAAAGCCGTTTGTTAAAAAGCTTGGCAAGGCAGTCTGCCAAAGCTGTTAAAATAACCCTGGGCTAGCCCATTGGCGCCAAGCGTGAATTAAAAGCTAATAGGCTTGCGGCAACCAAGCTTTTTGGCTGGATTAATTCAACAGCTGATTGCTGCTGAAGCAATTGCGAAAGCAGCGCTATTAAATGCTTTGATTGATGGTTTTGATCGGTAATAAAAATGACTGGAGAAGGGTGGTGGAAGTTTAAATTGTTTAGGTTGCTATGACTACTTGCTTGCCCAAGGTGGGCCGACTTGGGCGGCGACCGTAGAAGTCTACTAAAAGGACTCGCCTCGTAGAGGGCCCGCTGCGGAGGGGGGTAACCGAGCAGGAGACTAGCCCGCAGGGGAGTAGCCGTGGCCGCTAGGGGAGCCGGTCGTTGGGCGGGCAGGTCAGCCAGCCCACAGGTCAGCCAGCTCAATCGACCAGAAAGCGGCAGGCCATTGAGCCAGACGCCCTTGGCGGGTCGCTTTCTAGGATCGCAGGCTGACAAGACACCTTCATGCAATCTGCCGCCACCCCATCAGATTCCGGCACGGCTGCCAAAGCCGGCGCTGCCGGCCAGGCCAGCGGCGAGCTGCAGGTGAAGGTGACCCCCCGTCCTGCCAGTCGCGTGGCGCTGGAGCTGGCCATCCCCGGCAGCCTTAGCAAGGCCAGCTACGAGGCGGCGATCAGCAAGCTCAGCGGCAGCGTCAAACTGCCTGGCTTCCGCAAGGGCAAGGTGCCCAGGCCGGTTTTGCTGCAGCAGATCGGCAGTAAGAGGGTGCTGGCCACGGCCCTGGAAGACCTGGTGGAAACCTCCTATCGCCAGGCCCTGGAAATTGAAACCTTGGCTGCCCTCGGTAGCCCCGAGCTCAGCGAGGGAATGGAACTGGTGCTGGAACGCTTCCAGCCCGGCAGCGAGCTCACCATCACCCTTGAACTAGACGTTGAGCCCACCCCCAGCCTGAAGGCCACCAAGGGTCTCCAGGCGGAGGTGGAGCCGGTGGTCTACGACCCGGCCCGGGTGGATGAGTTGATCGAGCAATCCCGCCGGCAGCTGGCCACCCTGGTGCCGGTGGAGGGCCGCCCGGCCGAGGCCGGCGACGTGGCGGAGGTGAGTTTCAGCGGCGTCTTTGGCGACAGCGGCGAGCCGATTCCCGGGGGCAGCAGCGACTCCTTCGAGGTGGAGCTGGAGGAGGGGCGCATGATCCCCGGCTTCGTGGATGGGGTGATCGGCCTGGCGGTGGGCGAGAGCAAGACGATCGACTGCCGCTTCCCCGACAGCTACCAGCAGCAGGAGCTGGCCGGGCGCCAGGCCAGCTTTGAGGTCACCCTCAAGGAGCTGAAGAGCCGCGAACTGCCAGCCCTGGATGACGCCTTCGCCCAGCGGGCCAGCGACCAGCAGACCATGGCGGAGCTTCGGGCCCAACTGGGGCAGCAGCTGCAGGACGAGGCCGAGCGGCGCGACAAGGCCGCCCGCCATGGCGCCCTGCTCGCCGCCCTGGTGGACCAGCTGGAGGTGGAGCTGCCAGAGACCATGGTGCAGCGGGAGGTCGTCAACCTGCTGGAGCAGACTGCGGCTGAGATCGCCCAGCAGGGCATGGATGTGAAGAAGCTGTTCACCCCCGACCTGGTGCGCAGCCTGATGGACACCTCCCGGCCCGAGGCGGAGCAGCGCCTGCGCCGCAGCCTGGCCCTCAAGGCCCTGGCCATCGCCGAGCAGATCGAGGTGGAGCGGGAGGCGATCGAGGCAAAGGTGAAGGAGATCAGCCGCGAGCTCAACCAGCAGCAGCAGGGTCAGCTCGACCCGCAGCGCCTGCATCTCAGCGTGGCCAACGACCTGCTGCAGGACAAGTTGCTCACCTGGCTGGAGGCCAACAGCACCATCACCGAGAAGCTCTCCAGCGAAGCTGAGGCAAGCCCGGCTGCTGCCGACGAAGTTGCTGCCAGCCCGGCTGTTTCCGGCGAAGCTGAGACAAGCCAAGCTGCTGCCGACGAGGAGGCTGCAGCCTCCTAGGGTCCGCAGCGGCAGTCAGGCCCATGGGCAGCGAGCAAAATGCCCATGGGCCGCGAGTAAAGCCCATAGATTGATCCCCAGCCCAGGCACTAGCACTTGATCGACGCCACCATCCACCATCCGATTCGTAACCGCTGGTCGGCGTCCCCGCTCAGCATTACCGCCAGCCCTGGCGTGCTACCCACCGTGGTGGAGCAATCTGGCAGGGGCGAGCGGGCCTTCGATATCTATTCGCGCCTGCTGCGCGAGCGGATCATCTTCCTGGGCTCTGGCATCGACGACGCCGTGGCCGATGCCCTGGTGGCGCAGCTGCTGTTCCTGGAGGCGGAGGATCCGGAGAAGGATATTCAGATCTATATCAACTCGCCGGGGGGGTCGGTGACCGCCGGCTTGGCAATCTATGACACCATGCAGCAGGTTGCTCCGGATGTAGTAACCATCTGCTATGGACTTGCGGCGTCAATGGGTGCTTTCCTTCTGGCCGGTGGCGCTAAGGGAAAACGTCTGGCCCTGCCTAATTCGCGGATCATGATCCACCAACCCCTCGGTGGAGCCCAGGGCCAGGCAGTGGATATCGAGATCCAGGCCAAGGAAATCCTCTACCTCAAGGACACGCTCAACGGCCTGCTGGCCGAGCACACCGGCCAGCCCCTGGACAAAATCGCCGAGGATACAGACCGCGACTACTTCCTTTCTCCCGCAGAAGCGGTTGAATATGGGCTGATCGATCGAGTGGTGACCGACACCTCCTCCTTCACGGCGGCCGGTTGATCCCCTCCCTACCTGATTTTCAAGAATTGGTCGCGAAACCCGTTTTCGTGCTGATCCTGGTCATTGGGGTCCCCTGCTTCCTTTGCCGATGGCCAAGTTCGACGCCCACCTGAAATGTTCCTTCTGCGGCAAGTCGCAGGAGCAGGTGCGCAAGCTGATCGCTGGTCCTGGCGTCTATATCTGCGACGAGTGCATAGACCTCTGCAACGAGATCCTCGACGAGGAGCTGGTGGAGGGCGCCCCCGGCGGCCGCACAGCCCCGGAGCCGGACCGACATAAGCCCTCTGCCAAGAAGAGCTCTAAGCCAGCCCCCACCCTGGCCGACATCCCCACCCCCCGGGCGATCAAGGCCTTCCTCGACCGTCAGGTGGTGGGCCAGGAGGAGGCCAAGAAAAGTCTGTCGGTGGCCGTTTACAACCATTACAAACGCCTCGCCTGGCAGGGGGACGGCGATGGCGAAAGCAGCGAGACAGCCACCAGGTTGCATAAGTCGAACATCCTGTTGATCGGACCCACCGGCTGCGGCAAGACCCTGCTGGCCCAAACCCTGGCAGAGCTGCTCGACGTGCCTTTCGCGGTGGCCGACGCCACCACCCTTACCGAGGCCGGCTATGTGGGGGAAGACGTGGAGAACATCCTGTTGAGGCTGTTGCAGAAGGCCGATCTCGATGTTGAACAGGCCCAAAGGGGAATTATTTATATCGACGAGATCGACAAGATCGCCCGCAAGAGCGAAAACCCCTCGATCACCCGCGATGTTTCTGGCGAGGGGGTGCAGCAGGCGCTACTGAAGATGCTGGAGGGCACGGTGGCCAATGTGCCGCCCCAGGGTGGACGCAAACACCCCTACCAGGACTGCATTCAGATCGATACCAGCCAAATCCTGTTCATCTGTGGCGGCGCCTTTGTGGGGCTGGAAGACGTGGTGCAACGCCGGCTGGGCCGCAACGCCATCGGCTTCATCGGCCCCGACGGCAGCAGCCGGCCCCGCAGCAGCAAGGAGCGCCAGGCCAGCGAGCTGCTGCGGCATCTGCAGCCAGACGATCTGGTCAAGTACGGCCTGATTCCCGAATTCATCGGTCGGCTGCCGGTGACCGCCCTGCTGGAACCGCTCGACATCAAGGCCCTGCAGGCGATTCTCACCGAGCCCCGCGATGCCCTGGTGAAGCAGTTCCAGACCCTGCTCAGCATGGACAACGTGCGCCTGGAATTTGAGCCGGCCGCCCTGGAGGCGATCGCCATCGAGGCCCAGCGCCGCAAGACCGGCGCCCGCGCCCTGCGGGGAATCGTTGAGGAATTGATGCTTGAGCTGATGTACGACCTGCCCTCCCGCAGCGACGTGCCCAGCTTCACGGTTACCCAGGAGCTGGTGGAGCAGCGCAGCAAGGGTCAGGTGGTGCGCCTGCCCAGCAACCACGAGGACGACAACCACCAGGCCACTGCCTGAACACAGCCCGCCTGAGCTGAGCTGTGCTCAGGCCCGTGCGCTAGACCAGGCGACAGCCCCCAGCCCCTGCCGATCTTGGCGGCCGCCGACCATCTGCGAGTGCCTCGCCGGCACGGCCTGTTTACCCACCACGGCATCGATCTGGGCGATGGCAGCGTGGCCCACTACCTGGAGGGCCGCGAAATTTTGCGCAGCCCCCTGTTGGAGTTCAGCCGCGGTGAGCCCATCTCGGTGGTGCCCTACCCGGCCGCTAGCTGCTCAACTCCGGAAGTGACCCTGAGGCGCGCCATCGGCCGCATCGGCGAACAGCGCTACAACCTGATTTTTAACAACTGCGAGCACTTTGCCCACTGGTGCAAGACCGGCCGCCACCGCAGCGCCCAGGTGGAGGGTTGGCTAGAGGCCAGCCAGCGCGGACCGAGGGCGATGGTTGCCGCCCTGCTCGACCAAGCCGGCATCGCCAACCCGCGCCAGGGCGCCGCCGCCCTGCTGGGCTCCATCCAGAAATTGCTGGCCTCCCAGCTCTCCGAGGGGCAGCTGGAGCGGGGCAGGGGGTGGGCTCTCAACTATCTGGAGCAGCTCAATGGGCTGAGACGCCAACTGCAGGAAGGGCTGGAGAGCGAACTGAGCAAGGCCGAGGCCCGCTGGGCAGAGCCCGTTGACGGCGACAGTCAGTTCGTGGCCCTGCGCCGGGCAGCCCAGCGCCTCGCCGACCAGTTGGCGGAGGTGGAGGAGCTGGAGTTGCGGCTGGAGAAGCTGCTCGGCCCGGGCCAGCGGCAGGAGCATTAGCCTCAAGCTCGCCTGCCCGAGACGGCCAATTCAGGGTGCCGGCTGAGCCCGCTGCCGCATGAGACCTACGGCCTACCAGCCGCTGCACCACAAGTACAGGCCCCAGCGGCTCGATCAGCTGGTGGGGCAGGAGGCGATCGCGGCAACCCTCGGCCAGGCCCTGCGCAGCGGCCGGATTGCGCCGGCTTATTTATTCAGCGGCCCCCGCGGCACCGGCAAAACCTCCAGCGCCCGCATCCTGGCCCGCTCGCTCAACTGCCTGGCCAGCGACGAGCCCACCCCAGAGCCCTGCGGCAGCTGTGAGCTCTGCCGCGCCATCGCTTCTGGCACGGCCCTAGATGTGATCGAGATCGACGCCGCCTCCAACACCGGCGTTGACAACATCCGCGAACTGATCGAGCGCTCCCGCTTTGCGCCGGTGCAGGCCCGCTGGAAGGTGTATGTGGTGGACGAGTGCCACATGCTCTCCACGGCGGCCTTCAACGCCCTGCTCAAAACCCTGGAGGAGCCGCCGCCACGGGTGGTGTTCGTGCTGGCCACCACCGACCCGCAACGGGTGCTGGCCACGATTTTGAGCCGCTGTCAGCGCTTTGATTTCCGCCGCATCCCCCTGGCGGCCCTCGAACAACACCTCACCTGGATCGCCGATCAGGAGCAGATCGGCATCACCCCAGAGGCGCTGCACGTGGTGGCCCAAAGGGCCCAGGGGGGGCTGCGGGATGCAGAGAGCCTGCTGGATCAACTCAGCCTGCTGCCGCCCCCGGTGGAGGCGGAAGCCGTGTGGGATCTGCTCGGGGCGGTGCCGGAGCAGGAATTGCTGGCTCTGGCCGCTGCCCTGGCGGCCCAGAAGCCCCTGGAGCTGTTGGAATCCTGCCGCACCCTGCTGGAAAGGGGCCGCGAACCAACGGCGGTGCTGCAGGGATTGGCGGGTCTGCTGCGGGATCTGGTGCTGGCCGGCGTGGCGCCAGATCGGCTGGAGCTCAGTGGCTTTTCGCCCCAGTTCCGCGGCCAGCTGCCGGAGTTGGCCCAGCGCATCGGCACCCCCCAGCTGCTGCGCTGGCAGGCCCAGCTCAAGGGCAGCGAACAGCAGCTGCGCCAGAGCATCAATCCCCGCCTCTGGCTGGAGGTGCTGCTGCTGGGGCTGCTGGCCGAACCGCCGCAGCAAGTTGCCCCGGCGGCGGTTGCGGCGGCGGTGGCAGCGCCCGTACCAGCCCCTGTCAAGGCCCACGCCCCTGCGCCTGTGTCCTTTGCCACTGCCTCTGCCGGCCCCCCCCCTGCCGTTGCTCATGCCGCATCTTCTGCGGTCTCTCCCGCAGCAGCAGCAGCAGCGGTGGCCGCGCCTCACTCTGCGCCAGTGGCGTCGGCTCGCCCGGCGCCGGTCGGGTCCCCTGGCGAACACCATCCCACCACCGGCAAGCCGCTAGGGGCTGGAGCTGGCGAGCGCTCCCTGCCGGAGTTGTGGCAGCAGATCCTGGCCGGCCTGGAGTTGCCGTCTACGCGAATGCTGCTATCCCAGCAGGCCCAATTGGTGCGGTTAGACGACCAGCGCGCCGTGGTGCGGGTGGCCGGCAACTGGATGGCCATGGTGCAGAGCCGCCTGCCGCTGCTGCAGAACGCCATGGTGAGGGCCCTGGGCGGCCAGCGCCAACTGGTGCTGGAGGGCGGTGAGGGCCTGGCCAGTCACCGAGCCCCCCCGGCTGCGCCACCCAGCCATGCCGGCTCATCTAGTAATGCTGGGTTAACTAGTAATGCTGGCTCATCTAGCAGTGCTGGGTTAACTAGCAGTTCTGGGTTATCTAGCAATGCTTTGGTGAATAGCCCTGCAGGCGCTGCAGGCAATGCAGTTGCCACAGCTAACGCACTTGCTCCAGGCCATGCAGTTGCCCCAGCTATCGCGGTGGCTCCAGCTATATCAGTTGCCTCTGGCACTGCTGGGCAGCACAGTCTTGCGGCAGCTGATTCTGCCCCTGGCGGCAGGGCGAGTGCTTCCCAGGCAAGCCCCGCGCTGGTGCCGCTCCAGTCGCCTCCCCTGCCAAGTTCGGCCGCTGCCTTACACCAAGTCGCGTCAGAAGCACGAGTGCCGGCTCCTGTTGCTTCTGTGCCTTCAGGGTTGGGCGTGGCTGAGCCGGGGCCTGTGCCAGCCGCCGCTGGTCGCCCGGAGGCGATCCAGGAGAAGGCCCAGCGCCTGGCGGAATTTTTTAATGGTGAAGTGATCAGCCTCGATGATCCGATCGACGGCAGCTTGGCGGCCCCCATCGCCCCTGCCGCCGACGATTTTGATAGCGGCAGCATCACGGAATTGGAGGATGATGGTTAGGGAGGCTCACTCCAGCAATTGAAAGTGGTCTGATCAATCACCGCAACAGCTCTCATCAGAACTGGAACAAAAAGGGTGGCTTTGCTTTCTTGCTAGTCAAGAAGTTCTATGCAGTAAAAAACAGGGGAATGCCAATCTGGACCCAATGATTTGGTTTGGCGGAATCGCTGCGTGCTTACACTGGGCAGCCTGCTGACGCCAGCCACCCATGAGACAAAAACCTGAGCACTGCTGCCTACACAGATCATGAAGCAAATCTGAAGAACGGCCAGATCTTTTTTCAGTAGGTACAAGCCCCATTATTGGGGACTTGTCCAACACAGGATAGATCGTGGCTGCGCACGATCTACCTGAGCCGTTATACTGTAAAAACGACATTCTAAAAATGCTTGAAAATCTGTTCAAAACCGATGGTTTCAACCGTTTAGTGCGAATGCGGGATGGTTGGATGATATACAATATTAACGATCAATACATAGGGGCATCTATCCAAAAATATGGGGAGTTTTCCCATGGAGAAATGGAGTTATTTCAGCAGATTGTCACTAAGGGAAGTTATATAGTCGAAGTAGGCGCAAACATCGGGTCTCATACTCTTGGGCTGTCCCAGCAAGTAGGAATTTCGGGCAGAGTATTTGCTTACGAGCCCCAACGCATAATCTTCCAAAATCTATGCGCAAATATGAGCATTAATTCCCGCTCAAATGTGTATTGCTTTGAGCAGGCCGTTTCAGATGAAAAGAGTTTGATCGTTATTCCCGATATTGACTATTCACAAACTGCAAACTTTGGTGGCATATCCATTGATGGGTTTACATCTGGAAGGCCGGTACGAGTAGCAGTTCTAGACGAAGAACTAAAAGACGTGTCTCGAATAGATCTAATAAAAGTAGATGCAGAAGGCATGGAATTCAAGGCATTGTCAGGCGCAAAGAATGTGATCTCTCGACACAAGCCTTTTCTTTATGTTGAGAATGACCGGCCTGAGAGATCGCAGGCCCTAATAGAATTAATAAAATCCATGGAATATAGGCTATACTGGCATGCGCCAAAATTGTACAATCCGAATAATTATGCAGGAGACAAGGAGAATATATTTGGCGATATCTGTTCCCTTAATATGTTTTGCTTCCATAAGAGCGTAAACATTCACTGTGGTGGCCTCTCGGAGATAATTGATAGCTGCTTTCATCCACGAAAAGGGAGGCAAGCATAAAGGGATAAGGATGGCATTATAAGTAGCAAATGGTTCTCATTTCATAGCCAGCGACCTGTGACTGCCATCGCAGATAATGCTCTGATGAAGAGCCCTGAAGTTGCCCCGGGCGATGCTGGGCATCCCAGTGTCGCGGCAGCCGATTCCGCCCCTGGCGGCAGGGTGAGTGCTTACCAGGCCAGCCCCGCGCTGGTGCCTCTCCAGTCGCCTCCCCTGCCAAGTTCAGCCACTGCCTTACACCCAGTCGCGGCAGCACAACGAATACCGCATCCTGTCGATTCTGCGTCTTCTAAGTCAAGCCGCCATCTCCCACACTCTTCGGCATCCTTTCCCAACCCAGCCGATGGAGCGTCGGTAAATATTAGAACTATCCAGGATTTGCTTGGGCAAAGTGATATATAGTCCGTAGTGATCTATGCCCATGGGCTAAGCCGTGGTCTGTATAGCTTCGCCAGTCTCGGCGTCTCTTTGTAAGGGCGGAAGACAGTGCTGGCCGCAGCCAAACCCGAACAACCCCGAGCTTGCCGCCGCGTAGCCCAGAAGCTACAGTGGCTCCATACGGGTCATCAAGACGGATGAGTACAGCGCCTGGATCGACAATCTCAAGGATCGGACTGGGAGGGCTCGAGTACTCACGCGTGTCGACGACTCATCCACGGGAATCAGGGCTCCTACCGAAATCTCAAGGAGGGGGTCTCTGAATTGAAAATATACGTCGACCCTGGGTATAGGGTCTACTACAGCTTACGAGGGGATTGTCTATTGTTACTTCCGTTAGGAGGTGGCAAATCCTCGCAGCCCGATGATGCGACCAGGGCTCTTGAACCTAACCGCTTATTCGGAGATCAATTGCAATGACACAGCTACACCCCCAGCCTCCCCTAACTCAGCAAAGTTGACGCCTTACGATGTTGCGGAGCACCTCCGCACAACGGAAGAGATGGCCGATTATTTGGATGTCTGGCTTGAAGAGTATCCCGACAATGTATCCGGAATTGCCAGGGCTATTGGTGATCTGGCACGCGCCAGAGGTATGACTCAGGTGGCAAAGGATGCTGGCCTGAGCCGTGAGAGCTTATACCGTGCACTGAGCATTGATGGGAACCCAAGCCTGGCTACTATCCTGAAAGTTCTGCAAGCTCTCGGCCTCAGGTTGAGCGTGAAGGTTGCAGGTAGCGACGGCTAACACAGCCATTCACTTGAATCCGCCTCCGCAAACGCCCTGAATCCGAAAAGGTGCTTTTGCTGCTGCTCATTGCGGCCAGTTGATGGCTGCGTTCAGAGGTTGATTCATTGGTATGTGATCTAGGAATAGCAGGGTTTAGCAATATCAATCCAGCCAAGCCAGCCTGTAAAAAAGCCCCGACCTGGGGCCGGGGCGAAGATGCACTGAGATAAGATTCAATCTTAGTTGCGCGAGAAGAGATCGGCCGGCTGCTTCGCAAGGGAGCTAAAGAAAGCATCGATAGCTGCCACTAACCCCCAGTTGGAGTGGATGGCATGGCCTGAGTTGATCAACTTCATACGCTCTAATTCATGGTTGATGAAGCTGGCGCCAGGCCTGACGTGATGAGTGGGATGATTGCATATATCGCCGGTTGCAATATAGCATCTGGCGACAAAATGCATAAGCATTTTCAAGCTCCAATGAAACCACTGCAAGCTGCTCTCGAGATAGTTGACGTCCTGCACGATTGCAGGCACCGGATCGGCCAGGATGATGGCGCTTGTCATTCGCTTATAGATTGCCAGGGTGCGCGGGCGACCTGGCTCGGCGAAGGTGTGCTCAATCAATACCCGCAAAACCTGACAGCCCTCGTATAGCAGCCGAGGAACGCCATAGGCCACCAGCAACAACATAAGTTGGTGAGTTGTTAGGGCAATCGTGAGGATCACGCCCCAGATTGTGACATTGAAGGCCCGCTCCAATAGTGTGCCAGTGCAGAAGGCATCGTGAAGGCCGCTGGCCAGGGCTTGTCCGTAGCACAGGGGCGAGAGGAGCAGGCTCTTGAGGTGGCGCCAGTTCATATCATTGGACACCCCTGGCTGGAAGCCCAACGCCTTGATCTCCTCAAATGTTGATTCCCCTGGAGTCATCAACTTGTTCCACTTGTGGTGGGCCTTGAAGGGATCAGTCACATGACTGTTGGCGTAGCGGCCCATGGGAGCGGCCAGCAGAATGGCGCTGAGGGTTTGGCCGATCCAGTAATCCACCTGGGCATTGCCTGAAAGGTGGCCGTGGGCTGCCGCATGGCGATTTGGTAGGCGGAAACAGCGCAGGGCATGGAGGATGTGCCCCCAACCAATAACAAGGAATAGGCAGTGGCCCAACCACCCCCACTGCCCCTGCAGCGCCTGCTGGCAGCAGAGCATGCCAACAACCATCGCCACAGAAGATGTGCCCAGGTTTTCCAGCGGGTGTCGGAGGCGCAAAGTTTGGTTGGTGTGGGGCAGTCCGGTCTGCCAGGTGAGCAGCCTCTGGATGGCCGGATGCCGCAGGAACTCCCTGTTCATCGCATCGCGTTTGAGTTGATCGTTGCGAGTGTGGGAATCACGGATGGATGGCGCATCCGTGGGAAAATCATGGGTTGTGTTGTTGCAAAAAAGGTTGGCCATTGGGTGGCCCTCCTGCTGGAGGTGGACCTGACCTTTGTCATCTGGGGCACCTGCCCAAGCAATAAACAAGCATCGTGTCCAAGCACTGCCTTAACTAGGATTTTGCGCTTGGGCAACATTGGCTTTGGCACCCAGATGTTTTTCTATGGATAGCAAAACACCAGACAAGGTGCGACTGGCTGGCATCAGCAGTGACCGGCAGCGGATTTTTCAGCCCCAAGTGCCAGCAGTGGGCTGCTGGTTCATCCGTGGCCTGCTGAGGAGGCCCGCACAGGTGGTTGTGTTGCCTGCGCCGCCCAAGTGGGGTGGCCTCCAGCCCCCAAGCCAATTGCGGCGGGCGACCACGCTTGGGCGCTCGCAATCCTTGGGCGCCCAAGCGAGTGCTTGGACATCCTTGCTTTTTCAGACTGGCTGCGGCACGGGCAGAAAGGGCAGCAAGTTGCAGTAAACTTCAGCAATCAGGGGGCATGAGGGTTGATGCCGGATCAACAGCTGAGCAAGCCGCAGGCCAGGGGTCGCAAGCTCGGCCATGGAACCAATCACCGGCAAAACTTGCTTATCGTGTTGGAGCTTTTGCTTGATCTGGCTGGTGAAAATTCAACAGAAGTATGGAAAACTTATGCTGAAAAAACCACTGCCCATCAATGCAAGGATCTGCAGCAAGCCCTGACTGTTCGCTGGGATGAAAATAAAGAAAACCATCTACTTGTCACATCAGCCCGCAGGGATCCTGCGGGTCGAGATGATGCTTCAATCCCTGGCGAAACAAGTAGCGTGGGAACACTGGAAGCCATCTGGCGCTGCCTCGATAAAACAAACCGCAAACTGGTACATACAGGGCGACAGGTAGACACGAAATCAAAGACTTTTGAGATAGATCAGATCCGCAATGCGCTGAATCTGTTGTTGGAACTTCAGTTGCTCAAAGAAGATAAGTTTCTCAAGAGGAGTGCCAAGATTGGCGAGAATGGCAATGGAGGAGATGGCGCTTTTTCTCCGGCTGCGCTTCAAGGAGGAGGAGGTGTCAATTCTCCAGTTGTGCTTCTAAGCGAGAATCGCAAGAATGACTCGAGTGAAAAGCGCTCCAACAATCCCTATTGGAGTTTTTGGATCGATTTCTCTTCTCTCACCAGCAATAGTAAAAATAAATGCATAGAGCTTGTGAATGAGCGCTGGGAGAAAAAATGGGGGGAAAAGAAGGCAGCCCCGCGCACCCAAACTACCATCGATCCAGAGGTAAAATTGACAGCGGAGCTCGACGACTGGGTGAGTACCCATCTGGAGAGCTGGCGCGCTCGGTTTGATGCCCTGCCCGATGTGAAGGACCGCCCTATTCATGTGCCCTTGAAGGCGGCAATCAAGCTGGCCGCTGCCGTTGTGGAAGCGCGTCCGGGAGAAGCCGAGCCCCGCGAACCAACTCCAGAGGATATTGAAGCCGTTGTGGCGGCAAAAGGCAGCCAGATGCTGTTGATCTGGGAGGAAGGTGGCGCGGGTAAAACAAGCCTGGCATTTGAAATCGCCCGTTGGGGGCTTAACCGCCAATTGGCCGACCATCACCTGTTGCCCGTTCTCGTGGATCTCGCCGATGGCGACGGCGATGTAGTTGAACGGCTGCACAAGCAGCTGATCCATGTAGATGAGGAATTGACTCTGGCCTTTGTGCGCGATTTGTGGCGCCATCGACGCCTGCTGCCCATCATCGACCATGTCTCCGAGCTCACCGATAACCAGCGCCAGTGGCTGGGTGGGGCACTTCGCCCCCATCTGGTGCTGCTCACCTCCAGGCAGCGGGAGGGCAGCTTGTTTCCTGGCTGGTCGATCAGTGAGATCCTTCCCCAGCGCTTGGAGGGTGAGGCATTGTTCAACTTTTTCGAGGCCTATCTGGCCGCCAAAGGCAAGCAGGCTGATGGCGAGAGCGCCACTGCGGTGCTATCGCCTGAGGATCAAATACGCACGCGGGATCTACTGGAGCGGATGGTGGGCAACAAGCCGATCACCGTGTTGTTGGTATGGATGGTGATCAACAAGGCCATCGACCATATCGCCGAGGGCCGCGTCGATTTGTTGCCTAGTTCTGTGCCGGAGTTGATGTTGGATTACGTGGAGCGCAGCGGCAAAGCCATTGCGCTCGATAACCAGCGGCTCGCTGATGGCACGCCGCTCCAGCCCGGTTGGATTCAAGCCAGCCTCAAGGCCCTGGCCCTGGCGGCCCATCGCCAAGACGATGCTTATCGCCCCAAGAACTTTGAGTGGCTCTTGGCTCAGGAAGCCTTGAGCAAGATTCCCTGGGATGGCCAGGCCTTGGCGAGCGAGACCCAACAGCGCAACCTGCTGTTGTATCTACACGAAAAACTCAACCTGCTGCAACGCAAGGGGGGCAGCGCCCGCAATCCGATCTACCGGCTGGCCCTCGATCCCCTGGCCGACTACATGGCCGCCCTGGCCTTGATGGAGGAGCTCAACGGCGGACGGGACCCCGCCGCCGCCGCCCTCAACGACAGCGACCACTACAAGGGTGTGCGCCAGTGGCTGGATCTGCTGGACCGTCGGCTCGGGCGTGAGCAGGGCGATGCGGGCCCGTTGATGCGCGGTTTTCTGGCGGCCTGCCGTGATGGTTACAAGGAGCTGCTGTCGCGGGCGCCCTCCTCCCTGGAGCCAACCCTGCAGCACCAGTGGCAGGAGCTCACCTTCGAGTTCGCCCGGCTGGCCGGGATCGATCCCCAGGAGGAGCGCAAGCTGGAGGCGCGGCATCTGATCCGCCGCCATGCCGGTGATTTGTTCTGGGCCAACCCCGAGCTGCTCCCCAAGGCGATCGCCGAGCTCAGCGCCTTTGCCCGGGAGTTTGTTGGCGGGCGTGAATTGGAGGAGGCCCAGCTGCCCCTGGCCCGCACGATGGAGAAAGCCACCTTGCCGGAGGCGGTTCGCACCGCCGCCGCCGAGGCCCTGGGCCGCATCGGCGGCGGCGAGGCCGCCAAGGCACTGGTGCGCATGATCCAGAACGTCAACGAGGCCAGCGTGGCCGTGCGCCGCGCCGCTGCTGAAGCCCTGGGCCTGGTGGACGCCAGCCCCGACAACCCCGCAGCCCACTGGGATCTTTTGAAGCGGTTGTTGGCTCACGAGGCCAACCATCTCCACCGCGAAAGCGACCAAGGCAAGATCGATGCGCAGCTTCCCCTGCTGCAGGGGGCCTCGCGGGGGCTGCAGCCCCTTCAGCTTGCCGGTTTGGGGTGCTGAGAAGGGCCTGGAGGTGCCGATGCTTACGCTCACCACTTCATCTGGTGCCCTCACCACCGAGGTGGTGACGGTGAAGGTGTGGCAACTGCCGCTGCCCGGGGGGCTGCAGCTGGAGCTGGTGGCGATTCCGGGGGGTGAGTTTTTGATGGGTTCACCAGCGCAGGAGAAGGGCCGGGATGCCTATAGCCATATGCCGGAAACAACGGATGTGGAGGTGGAAGCGCAGCGACGGGTTCGGCTGCCGGACTTTGCTATGACACGCACCCCAATCAGCCAGAGCCACTGGCTGGCGGTGGCGAACCTGGAGCCGGTGGAACGGCTGCTCAATGCCGACCCAGCACAGGCGAAGGGTTCCGAACTGCCGGTGGAGTGTGTTAGCTGGAACGATGCGCGTGAATGGTGCGCCCGCTTGAATCGCCATCTGAGTCATCAGCTGGGTGAGGCGTCTGCGGTGGTGGAGTTGCCCAGCGAAGTGCAGTGGGAGTACGCCTGCCGCGCCGGCAGCAGCACAGCGTTCCACTTCGGCGACACAATCGACGCGGCTTGGGCAAACTACAATGCCGTCTTTAAATATGGCGTAGGGAAGTCTGGTGTTTATCTCAATCGCATCACCCCCGTGGGCGCCTACGGGCTGGTGAATCGCTGGGGCTTAGCAGACATGCACGGCAATGTGTGGGAGTGGTGCCAAGATCTGTGGCATCCATCGCTGGATCAGGGACCTACTGATGGCAGCGCCTGGCTGGAACCAGCGGCGGATCTACCAGAAACGATTGGCCAGCAACGGCTGCTGCGCGGCGGCGCCTGGTTCGTCAATCCCGGGCGCTGCCGCTCGGCCTGCCGTATCCACGTCCGGCCCGACGATGTAAACTACGACGTGGGTTTCCGTGTGGTCTGCTACCTCCAGAACCCTTCTGTTAATCCTTTAATCCCTCAACACTTGGCTGCTTCTTAACCCTTGGCCGTTGCTGGTGGCGCCGTAGGCGACTCAATGTTTTACATCTCTCAGTGAGGTTCCGCTCGCTAGAGCAAAGCCGAACTTCCCTCAGGCCTAGGGGAAGGGGATAGGCGATAGGCGATGCTTGTCCCGAGCTTTGCCTGAACAATCCTGCAGGGGAGTAGCAAAGAATCTGCTTGCGCATAGAACTGCCGAGCTACATCTATACCCCTCACCCCGATCGCCATTGCAGCCTTACCGCCGCCCATCTGGCCCCCACCATGAGCCGGCCTGATGTCTGATCGTTGGGTCATATCCGAATCCAGCCATACTGAGTTTATGGCGCCTGCCACCAACCCCACCACAGACCCCGCCACCGAGTTCACCTCCGCAGGCCTGGTTTCGGCGAGCGGAGCTGGGGAAGCTGGCCAGCAAGCGGCGAAGTCGTCTGCTGGGCGAGGTCGTTTGATCAAGCAGGTGGAGCTGCTGCTGCGCGAGTCTGGCAATTCCGAACCGTTTGATGCCGCCGCCTGGGTGGATCGTTGGTTGCACCGCCCCAACCATGCCCTCGGCGGCGCCACCCCAGAGCTTTACCTGAACACCCCTGCAGGAGAGGCCTTGCTCTCCCGTTTGATCGGTGCGATGGCGGCGGGCTCCTACCTGTGATGCAGCGGCGGTGAGCGAGGCGATCAGCAGCTGGCGCATCGCCAGCCAGGGCCGCACCTGGAGCGCGAACGACCTCAGCGGCAACGGCTCCGCCCTGCATCCGGGGCGCTGGAATTCTCGTGATCAGCCGATCGTCTACAGCTCCAGCTCGATCGCCCTGGCCTGCTTGGAAACGGTGGTGCATCTGGCCGGTGATTGGCGGCAAGTTCTCAGGCCTGGATCAGCTCCACCGCCAGCCCCACCTCCTGGCTGTATGCCGGCAAGTGATCCCCTCACCCGCCGGCATACGGCCAGGTGGAGGGCATCACCGGCCCGCAATGGTGCTCCGCTGGCATCGCAGAGTTTGGCGGCCGCTTCAAAATCAGCTGCCTCCATCGCCACCAGCTCCAGCCGCAGGCCGCGGAACTTTTCGAACATGGCGAGAGCGGCCCGTCGCTCCTGGTGGCTGATCGTGCCCACCCGCTCCTTAAGGGCCAGGGCGGAGGAGAACTCGGTGATGGTCCAGGGGCTGATCAACAGGGCCGTTGCCGCAACCACACTGATTCGGCGCATCAGGGGCCTACGGAGTTGGTCATCTGACCAGAATAAGTGACGGATTGTCTTCCGGGCAGCCTTGATGCGAGCAGAAAAACGCCGGTCGCCTGATCTGCTCGATCCAGCCCGGCTAGGCCGGGGTGGGGATGCCGGGGGAGTTACACCATTCACGGGGATGCCAGCGGCAGACCCTCCCAGCGCCGCTGGGCTCGCCGTTCCGTTCCGTCCACCACTGCCCAATTCCCCCTGTTCTCCTTAAACTGAGATCACCCCTGCCGCAGGGCCCCATGCTCACCCTGCCCCGCACGCTTACCCTCACGCCTTCCCAGTTCGCGGAAGTGTGTGCCGCCAATCCGGAGGCGGTGCTTGAGCTGGATGCCGACGGCACGCTGATCGAGATGACCCCCACCGGCGGCAATACCAGTGCAAGGAACTCAGCGCTGTTATTTCAGCTGCAGGCCTGGGCCCGCACCACCGGGGACTGGATCGTGTTCGACAGTTCCGGTGGCTTCCGGCTTCCGGATGGTTCCGTGCGCAGCCCCGACGCCAGCCTGGTGCGACTGGATCGTTGGCGCGCCCTGAGCGAAGCGGAGCGCGATGGCTTTCCGCCCCTCTGCCCGGATCTGGTGGTGGAGCTGGCCAGCCGTTCCGATGAACCGCAGGCCTTGCGCCGCAAGCTGGCCGCCTATATGGCCAACGGTGCCCGGCTCGGCTGGCTGCTGCTGCCGCTCTCCCGCAGCGTGGAGGTGTGGACCCCCGAGTCAGCGGCTGGGGCGTCGATCCCGGCCCAGGTGCTCGCTGCTGGTCAACCGCTGGAGGCGGGCCAGCAGTTTCCGGGGCTGAGAATCGATTTGGCGGACATCTGGGGGGTCTGAGGGCAGGCCATCTCAATCGACCTGGCCTGCCTGGAAACGGTGGGGCATTTGGCCGGCGGACATGGCAGCTCGCTTTCTCCCCTGGGTGACGCTAGATGGCCTGAACCTTGCCAACTGGCACCTCTCCTCTCCGACCGGATCGCTTTTCGCCAGTCATCGTTCCAGGCCCAGGTGGCCGCGAGCCAGGCCTGGGGCGATGACTGGCTTGATGGTGGTGCTGCTTCATCGCGGTTTGCATCCCAGAGACAGGAGACGAGACGTAACAGTTGCCTTGCACCACCAATCGATAAGCCCTTCATTGCAGCAAGGTCTTTATCACCTCACGAGCAGAGCAAGATACAAGATCCTGAACTAGCCAATCATCATTTGCGTCTTCCGCAGGCCGCTGGTATTGTGAGCGGCGTATGCAATCAGACTGGCCCGAGGAAGATGGATTTCTGGAATACAATCAAGGTTACTGGCGGCATCGGCGGAGATAATTCACGGAATCTACTCAAGAAAACGAAAACCGCCTTAATTGAGTCTGGGTTTGCAATAATTGATAAGATCGGTTCCAAGGGTAAAAGTTTTATTCATGCAAAAATAGATTCATTGGCGCGTGCTGCGAAAAGGCTATTCTCAGTATCCATGAATGGGGTGATTGACGCCCAAATCAGTAAAGCCAGCCTGAAATGGAACAGCAGCAATCATGGTTAGAACGTTGGATTATATTCACTTAGACCGTCAGTTTGCGCAAGTTCCCGAAAGCAACGAAGCTGCAGATAAAAACCAATCTCTATTT
>DGYA01000076.1:23155-24044 GCA_002396505.1 Cyanobacteria bacterium UBA5018
CAGATAAAAACCAATCTCTATTTAATTGGGGCCTTCTCAAACCAAAGTCTTGGGATGATATAGAAGCTGAATACCGGTGCGTGATTCTAGCCGAAGCAGGTGCAGGCAAGACAGAAGAGCTATCCCATCGGGCAGAATATCTAAAACAGCAAGGAAAGCCAGCCTTTTTCATCCGCATTGAAGATATTGATACTGATTTTCAGAATGCATTTGAAATAGGTGATCAAGAAGATTTTTGTTCATGGCTACAATCTACGGAGGAAGCGTGGTTCTTTCTAGACTCAGTCGATGAATCGAGGCTTAAAAATCCTAGAGCCTTTGAAAAAGCAATGCGCCGCTTGGCTAATGCCATAAGAAATGGAGCGCATAGAGCCCATATCTATATCTCCAGTCGGCCCTACGCATGGCGAGCGAGCGAAGATCGCGAATTATTAGATCGCATATTGTTTCATCCAGCTGCAGACGTTAATACTGATGTAGGCGATAATTATCGGCAATCAGCGCCTCAGAGTGCGCTATTAATCTACATTTTATGCCCTTTAGATTTAGAAAGAATTAGATGCTATTGTAATGCACGTATGGCGAGGGATGTCGAGCCTTTACTACAAGAGATTAATCGGGCCAGCCTTTTGAGCATTGCTGAGCGCCCCTTTGATCTTGAAGCAATTCTGGTGAAATGGAAAAAAGACAAAGCCCTTGATGGCCGGCTCGAACTGCTCCGTTTTATGATCAACGAACGGCTAGGCGATACTCACAATACCGACCGACACCAGCGCCAACCCCTAAATCTTGAGCGGGCAAAAGTAGGCGCCCGGCGCTTAGCAGCTGCTGTGATTTTAACTGGGCAGGTAAATCTTAATGTGCTTGATGCTTCGCCGGATAAACCAGT
>DGYA01000076.1:24226-28197 GCA_002396505.1 Cyanobacteria bacterium UBA5018
TTCGCCGGATAAACCAGGCATCGAACCAGCAAAAATTCTTCACGACTGGGAACCTGGCGATGTTCTCGCCCTATTAGAGCGCGGAATCTTCAATGATGTTATTTATGGAGCAGTAAGGTTTAGAAATCGAGATGTACGCGAACTGCTTGCCGCCGAATGGTTCCGGGATTTACTAGGCAAAGAGCAAAGTCGCAACAGGATCGAAAACCTGTTTTTTGGAGAAAAATATGGTAAAATAGTACTGATACCAAGGTTGCGGCCAATTTTGCCATGGCTCATTCTTTTGGATGATAATATACTTGCAAGAGCTATTAAAATATGTCCGGAAATTGCCATTGAGGAAGGCGATCCCTCCAGACTGCATTTGCAGGTAAGACGGCGGATTTTGTCGGACATCGTTCAACGGATAAGTTCGGGAGAGGAGGTTCGATCCGCGGACGATATCAGCTCACTTGTAAGGATTGCAAATCATGCTCTCAGCAACGATACGCGGCAGTTTATCGATAACTATTTCAGCAATGACAAAGCAATCTACTTTCTTAGCAGGCTTGTCTGGCAAGGGAAGATGTCAAATTGCGTAGACCCTCTGCTCGGTATTGCGCGGGATAGCTCGCGAGACCTTGCTGCCAGAAGAAGCTCGGCCCTGGCAGTAATGGCTTGTGGCTCTGCTGAGGAGAAGGCCAGCTTGTGGCAATCGCTAAACGATATTGAGGATAAAATACCCCACGAATTGCTAGAAATACTTATAAGAGAAGCTACCCCCGAAAACGTTGAACAGATCCTGGCTTCTCTTGGGAAGCTGGTGACACCACGAAGAGTAAATTCCTTTTTACTCAGCAGAACCCTGCATGACTATATTGAGCGCCTAGCGGCTGGCAAGGCTCTCGAGGAACTAAACCAGCTTATTATAGGGCTGAATAGCTATCTTGCACGGCAGCCATTGGTCCAAGATCCAGATTGCCGGATATCAAATGAGTTTTGCTGGCTGATCGAATTTGCTATGCATGCAGTAGAGAAATTAATCTGCCTAGGAGATGATGCCGAGCCGCCTTGCGAAGCAGTCCTGGCCATTTTATTGAATATGTCAGCACTTAGATATTCGCTAGAAGGTGGATCAAATGCGTATGGTAATAGTTTGAAATCATTAATTCCTACCCGTGCAGCTTTGAATGATGCGCTCTACTGGGCCAGTATTGAGCGGGAGCGAACTGCTCAAGCGGAGACCGGTGAAGTTGTAAATGATGATTGGCCAGTGGCATGTCGTGATCCCCATTGGGCATTCGATGCCAACAGCTTTACGAGGTTAATTGGCTATATTGAAAGCTGTTCTAATCAGGATAATAAGTTAATAGCTCTTCGCAGGGCATTTCGTGTTTACACACAAGCTGACAGGCCAAATCAGCTCCTAACGAGCCTTCAATCAGCCGTGGCGGCTAACCAGCTATTGCGAGAAGAGCTAGAGCTTTTGCTGAATCCACCTATCTCCGAGACGGAACGGCAATACCAAAGCTTATTCCAGGAAAGAGCTCGAGAAAGAGCTCGAGAAATAAATGAAACTCAATCGCAAGTAGATCAAGCGCGAGCTAGTTGGATGGCGAAAATACGGGCTAATCCCGACCAAATTGGCAACCGTATTGAAAGCAATCAAGGAGAAATAACAAATGATATAGCCTGGCTAATGCATGAATTAAGGTCAATTCAATCGACTAGCGGTTCCAATGATTACGTAAATTGGAAGTTACTCGAGCCAGATTTCGGCGAATCTGTTGCCTTGGCTTATCGCGCTGCCGCCATCAACCACTGGCGTATTTACAGGTCAGCATTGCGCTCTGAAGGAATTCAGGCAAGAAATCATACATATTCTTTGTCCTTTGCCATGGCGGGGCTTGAGATTGAAGCTGCAGAGATAGATGGTTTTCCGAGTGATTTAAGTGAGGCCGAAGTCTGCCATGTATTGCGTTACATCACTTGGCAGATGAATGGCTTCCCCAGTTGGCTGGAGCGCCTGCATCAAGTTTTTCCAGCTTTGGTGGAAAAGGCTGTGCTTAAAGAGTTGGTATGGGAATTAGAGAATGCTCAGCTGGAAACACCGATGCACTACATCCTGGGTCCATTGGTTTATTACGGCCCTTGGCTCCATCCTGCCCTCGCCCCTGCTTTGCTGCAATGGATAGAAGCTAATCTTTTACGCATCAGAAATAATCGCAATCATTGCCTGCGAATCCTGGTGAATGGTGGAATAGAACCGGCCAGGCTGGTGAATCTGGCTAGTCAACAAATCGCAAATTCTAATGACCCTGACAGTCTTCCGGGTTGGTATGCTCTACTCGTCGCTTGCGATCCAACCACTGGAATCTCTCAGGTACAGCAATGGTTGGGAAATCTTAGTGGGGAAGCTGCGACACAGGCTGCTCAACTCTTTATCGTAGAGCTCATGGGAGAACAGCATGAGCGAGAGGGGAGGCCTTACTTTATGTTTTTTCATACAGCAGATCACCTTAAGACACTCTATCTCCTGATGCATCAATACATCCGAGTGGAGGATGACATCAAGGGGGTCGACGAAGTCATTGTATATGAAGGGGTGCGTGACCATGCCCAGAATGCGCGAGACATGCTATTTGATCTTCTCTCGAAAATACCTGGCAAGCTGTCCTATGTAGCGATCAAGGCGCTGATCAAAGAGCACCCTGTTCCCGATTATCGTGACTGGTTTAAAACACTTGCCTATCGGCGAGCTGAAGAAGATAGCGATCTCGAAGCTTGGTCTGTTGAGCAATTCATCGAGTTCGAGCAGTCCCTGACAATGACACCTGCAACCCATCGACAGCTTTTTGATCTAGTTGTGCAGCGGCTCGAAGATCTGAAGGCCTTGTTGGAATGTGGAAACGAGAGCCCTTCGCAAACTTGGCAGCGGGTTCCCCATGAAACTGAAATGCGAAACTTGATCGCTGGTTGGCTGAAGCTAACCTCCCGTGGGCGATACACGATCGCGCAGGAGCCAGAGCTTGCCAATGCACAGCGCACAGATATCTCGGTGCAAAGTCCAAGTGTGTATTCACCAGTGCCTATTGAGCTGAAGTTGCTTGGAAAATGGACCGGACCTAAACTTTGCGAGCGACTCCGCAACCAATTGGCTGGGGATTATCTTAGGGAGGAAACTGCCGGATGCGGCGTTTACTTGCTTGTGTGGCGCGGAGTAGAAGACGAGCAAAAAACATGGAGAATCGGCGAAAGCTTGGTGCAGTTAAGCGAGTTAGCTGAGGCCCTAAAGCTTTATTGGCACAGCATTACCGCCAATTACCCTGGAGTTGACGACATAGAGGTAATTGTTATAGATTTAGGCGCGAGGGCGCAAGTCAGCGATTCCTAGGGGGAGAGTTCATCGTGGAATGGGTAAAGCCTATCTGGAGAGGATTGCCCTGCAAAAGTGTGGGCCGTGGGGTTTGGATCCTGGCCGGCGGCAAGATATCTGCCCATGGTGGCTAGCGATCCCGCACCCTGAGAGTTCCAGGCTCCCGGATCAGCAGGAGCACCAGGAGTGAGGTGTCCAGGTAGTACGCCATCAATAGCGGACATCGCGGCGCAGCTCAGCCATAAAGGTGCCGGCATCAGGCCCTTCATGCATCGTTTGCGCGTCGGTGAATTGGAGTAACTCCTGTAGATCGAAGCCGTCGGCAGAGCGCGCTGGTTCGGCCACGATCCTGGCGATGGCCACACCCCGCCGTGTGATCACCACCTCTTCGCCGGCTTCCACCTGGGCCAGCACGGCAGAAAACTGGGCCTTTGCCGCAGCCACACTGATTCTGTGCATCAGGGGCCTACGGAGTTGGTCATCTGACCAGAATAAGTGGCGGATTGTCTTCCGGGCAGCCTTGATGCGAGCAGAAAACGCCGGTCGCCTGACCTGCTCGGTCCAGCCCGGCTAGGCCGGGGTGGGGGTGCCGGCAGGGCTGATTCAAAGTGTCAAC
>DGYA01000029.1:0-409 GCA_002396505.1 Cyanobacteria bacterium UBA5018
AAAACCTTTTGCTGACAGGGGATTTCAGCGTTTTCCCAAGTTTCCTCAGCCTCTACGGCTACGGTTTAATTTCTTTTTTAAAATGTTTTTAATCCGATTTAGTCGTTGGAAAAAACGACTGGCTGCCAGCCCAGCCCTGTTGCATACCGACCCGGCATGTGAAAAAGTGGCTAAGTTGAGAAAAGGATCAAAAAACCAATGGCGGTAGATTGTGGCTACAATCAAATCTGGCTACAATTTCGGATCAAAAAAACATAAATGCCATAAAAAAGCCCCGGCAAATGGGGAGGTCAATGATCAATTAAGGGCAGATTGAAAAAAGCGCCTCCAACAACTGCCCATTCGACTGCCAAGAGAGTCAAGCTCACCCAAGACGTAGCAAAACCTCTCGCATCATGAGATCAGTGAG